>DHTR01000091.1:935-5118 GCA_002408725.1 Pelotomaculum sp. UBA5255 | reverse complement strand
AACGCCAAAGCCCTTCACCGGCTGCCTCCCCTTTACTTTTTCTATATGATATGAAAGGGGTGGCGCCGGTGGTGTTCCCGCAAGGCAACTTTCTCTTCTTTATTCCATATATTAGATCAGTTAACTTAAGGAGAAGGACATGGCAAAACTGATTTCCGGTGGAATCTTGTTTGTGGGGGAAGCAAAATGCTTGCTGCCGTAGTACCGGTTCAAAATGAAGAAAAACGAATCCGGAAAACCCTTGAAACATTGCTGACTTTACCGGCCGGCCTGATCATCCCGGTCATCAATGGAAGCTGCGATCTTTCCTGTGAAATAATTCAAAAATTCGATTCTTGCAAAATAATTCCTCTCCACTACAAAGAAACCCTTGGCATTGATGTGCCAAGGGCTATAGGCGCGCACACGGCGAGAAACAAAGGAGCGGCGGCAGTCCTTTTTTTGGACGGTGATATGAACGGGGAGATCAAGGATAACCTGCGGGAGCTGATCCAAAAGGTAGAAGAAGGCGTGGATATGGCCTTGACCAACTGCTATCCCGCAGAAAACATGGAAGAACTGTCGCCACTAGCAACAAAGTTGCTGCATGTCCGGCGCTGTTTAAACCGGGAAATCGGCCTGGAACGGGCACTTGGGGCTGCTTCACCCTGCCACGGGCCGCACGCAGTATCCAACCGCTTCCTCCAGAATGTGCCTCTGGGTGAACTGGCCCTACCTCCGGTATCCCTGGCTCTGGCTGCAAAAAGTGGATTGAAGGTTTGTGTGGGAACAACCATCCCCCATAAAGCCCTTGGCTCGCCGATTAAAGACGCCTTCCACTCCGAAAAAATCGCCGAAACCATTATCGGTGACTGCCTGGAGGCCCTCTGTGTTTACCGGAACGAACCAAGGCGCAGGTCATCCGGCACGGTTAACTATGATGGTTATCACTCTCGGAGGCGCCTGGACCTGCTGGATAAATATTTGAACCAGGCTTAACGAACCCGGGGAACTTATTTTGTATGTTTATCCGCCACGCTGGAGGCCCCGTAGGCCTCCGGCTTGATTTTTGCCTTAAAGCCGCTCCCCGTAACCATGCCCACCACTTCGCGGATAAGATCCTTGGTTTCTCCGTGGATCCCAACATCAATATGAATCTCCACGTCTAAATCGTCAAGACCCTCATCGGCAAAATAATTATGGACCATCCCGCCCACCTCGAGGCTCAGGGCCGTTTCATAAAAAATCTTCTGACGCAAGCTGATAATCTTGCGATGGGTTTTTTTGCGGTAAAAATAGCGGCCCCCCTTCCCCAGGCGGTGGACAATCACGGCAGTGATAAAACAGGTGTCGTTTTTCACCTGTGAATCAGAACCAATAATAATCTTGCAGGAAGAGGTTGGGAGCCCCTTGATGTAGCAAACAATATCCTGCATCATCTCCTCAAAAGCCATCCTACCCTTTGTTGGGCTGTTGAAAAACATGCTCCCCCTCTTCTCCTAACGGGGTCAGACCCCTAACTTATTGACTTATCACTATTTTATCCTTCTGCCGGCGCCGCGTCGGTATGGATGCGGCTTGGAATACCCCACCGCGAATGCTGTCAACGTCCCCTGAATCCTAGATACTGCTCAGTTACCGCTGCAAACTCCTGGAGGCTTAAAGTTTCGCCCCGCCTCCCGGGATCGATCCCGGCCTGCCCGAGAATTACCTGCCACGCCTCCCTGGGAACCTCCAGGCCCGATCCTGCCAGAGAATTCAACAGCGTCTTGCGTCGCTGGCCGAAAGCAGCCCTGACAACCCTGAAGAAGTCTTCTTCACTACGCACATCCACGGCCGGCCGGGGTCGCACCGTCAACCGCAGCACTTCGGAATCCACCCCCGGGGAGGGATAAAAAACCGTCCTGGGTACACGAAAGAGCTTTTCCGGCTCGGCAAAGTACTGGACAGCCACGCTAAGGGCGCCATAGTCCCGGGTTCCAGGCGCCGCCACAAGCCGGGCGGCCACTTCCAGTTGGACCATCACTACCATCAGCGAAAAGTGGAAGCGCCCCCTCAGCAGGTGGATCAAAAGGGGGCTTGTAATGGCATAGGGGATGTTGGAAAGAAGCTTGTAGCTTCTGCCTTCCCTTCCATAAGCCCCACCGGTCTTTTCTTCAACCATCTCGTCAAAATCTATTTTTAGCGCATCCCCCTCGATGACTTCTATGTCCCCTGCCCCTTCCAGGATCTTAGCCAGGACAGGCAGCAACCCCCGGTCCACCTCAACAGCCAGTACCCTGGCGGCGCTTCGGGCAGCCGGCTTGGTCAGGGCTCCTAAACCCGGGCCGATTTCCACAACCAGATCCGCTGTCTTCAAATTGGCCGCACCAATGATTTTCTCGATGATATTCTTGTCAACCAGGAAATTTTGCCCCAGGCTTTTCCGGCAAGCCAGGCCGTACCGGCTCATTATCGCCCGCACTGCGGAAGGCGAAGTAACTTCCATCAAATTCCTGTCCCCCTGTAAGCTGTCTAGGATCAAGTGTTTCGACAGAAAATATGGGTTTCCTTTTATTATTCCCGATTTGGGCTAAATCAAAAAGCACCTGCGGGCGACTTAGAATAATAAACCACTCCAAAGAAACAAGCGCCTCCGGTAATATTAACCTTTAAGAGACGCTTCATGGATATAGAATAAAATTCACAGTTGTCCCTAGATTATCTACAGGCAAGTCTATTAATAACTGAGCAAACTGAGCACGTTCCAGTATTCATCAACGTTTGGCCCGCTTGCCTCTTCGTGAAATCAAAAAGTGCGGCACATCCGCAACTGCATGAAAGCTGATCCCGCCTACGGCAAAGGGGTGGCTGGCGCACTGGAAATTCCACTTAATGAAGTAGAGTAACCCATCCGATATTTAAAGGAGCAGCGCCATCCCCGCTGCTCCTTTAAATTTATTGAAGCTGGAATTGTTATTGATTGAAACAACATTTATCCCATCAGTTTCGTCTAGTGTCTGTCAAAGAAAGTGTTGTTTTTATTCTTTTGCAATTTAGTACGCGACAAAGGTTTCCTCCTCCATGTCTTTAAAGGCCTGCTCCAGCTCTTCCGCTGTATTCATAACTATTGGACCTCCCCAGGCAATAGGCTCATAAAGGGGTTTTCCCGACAGGAGTAAAAATCTGATACCTTTATTTGATGCTTTTACCCGGAAAGTATTTCCCCCATTAAATAATACCGCGTGTTTTTCCGGGATGAAATCGTTACTATCGGGATCAAAGGATCCTTCTCCCTGAATAATATAAACAAATAGCGTTGAAGCCTTTTCAGTATCAAAAGACCACTCACAGTCCGCCTTTACTTCCACATCCAAAAATAGCGTTTTGACATAATCGCTTTCAACAGCACCCTGTATTCCTTTATATGTTCCAGCAATAATATGTAATTGAACATCCCCCTCGTCAATAACAGGGATATTTTCCTTTAGGATATCTCTATACTTGGGCGCAACCATTTTGTCCTTAGCCGGCAGATTGAGCCACAGCTGGACCCCAAGCAGCCTATCACTGGGTTTTGGTATTTCTTGATGGATTATACCGGATCCCGCAGTCATCCATTGACAACCCCCATCCAAAACACTGCAACTATTCCCCAGGCTGTCTACGTGCTCTATATTTCCTTTGATAAGATACGTGATAGTTTCCATTCCCCGATGAGGGTGCCAGGGGAAGCCTTTGATATAATCATTTGGATTAACAGAATCATAAGCATCCAACATCAGAAATGGATCAAACTCTACAACATCACTGTTTTCAAAAACTCTTACTAATTTCATCCCAGCACCGTCTGTCACATTTTGCCCTTTTACAATTCTACGGATAGTCCGGATTTTACTCATAATTGTCAAAACCTCCTCGTATGCCTATTTTTTCGAGATTATTATTTATTATTCAAGATCAATCACCCGATTTTGTGGATAACCTCAGATACTCTGCTCCGAAGTAGTTTGTAGCCACCGTCCAGGCCATATCTTAAATTATAACTAATAAAAAAATAAAAAGAAAGTTCTTTTTTACCCTGCGAGAACACAAAGGGGTTGGATTCGGCCAGAATTTATGGCAGGAAGCCCATCGATCTTGAAAAACTCCGGTAAAGATTTAACCGCGCTGGTATGTATTTAAACATGAAGTTAAACCACCTTCGTTTCAACGTTGAAACGAA
>DHTR01000091.1:339-752 GCA_002408725.1 Pelotomaculum sp. UBA5255 | reverse complement strand
CAACGTTGAAACGAAGGTGGTTTTTTGAGGGAGGAGAAAGGTTATCTTATTGGTTATGAACACAGCTGTATAGCTCTGTCTCATCTGGTTATCTTTCACGAGCCCAGTAACGACCATAATTTTTAGATGTTGCTTTAGAGCGTGATCACCTGGTCTACTCCAACCCCGCCCAGCGCGGCGTAAAGCTGCGGGAAGCAGCCGATCTGCGCGCCCGGGATCAATTTTTGGTCGATACCGCGCTCGATGGCGCACTGGTCACAGGCCATGAGCAGCATACCGTTCATTGCCTGGATCTGGCGCAGCCTGTCCCCCATTTCGGTGCCGTCCAGCAGGAAAAAGGTGTTGTCCATAAAGAAAAACATCCCTACCACGTCAACACCGTGCGTGCCTTTTTCCAGTTGGGGAATGATCAT
>DHTR01000091.1:0-140 GCA_002408725.1 Pelotomaculum sp. UBA5255 | reverse complement strand
TGTTCAGGATTTTTTGAGAAGTGGTTGAACTAAATACGTAGGCAATTTTCATTATTAGCCCTCCTAAAATTTTAATATTTATTCAAAAAGCATCCCGGCCACCAGCAGCGCTTCTTGCGCGTCCAAACAAAAGATTTTAT
>DHTR01000084.1 GCA_002408725.1 Pelotomaculum sp. UBA5255 | reverse complement strand
AATCCACCTAAAAGAGGAACCCATCTAGGCATAATTTCACGTCCTTTCTTTTATCTATCCCCAAAATAGTTTCTAGTTCTAAATTTCTACTGGTATCGCGTCAATGTCATGATGTTTAAATTCTCAGGAAGTGTTGTTCCAAACTTAACCGGCTCACTAAATATAGATATAATTATAGAATGAATAACTCCGCACCTGCTGTTTAACTAAAATCTACTTCCCGCACCACTCCCCTCCTGCCGATAATAAAAAAACGGTTAATGGATGGTTAAAGAAACAAGGCTACAAAAGCTTCAGCTTTACACTCCCCTGGCATTATTTACCAGTGGCTAGCTGAGCACCTGTTTCTTAATACCCCCAAAAACCATTGCATCAGGCTGGCGTCTTAGAAACAGCCCGGCAAAAGTGGCTGCTTACCAACCTATACTACAACATATTCAGCATGATTTTTAAAATTCCTTCTTGACTAAGCAAAATATTTTTAAAATATTTTAAATCTTTAGTTATTTCAATTAAATCGGTCCGCCTGGTTTAGCCTGGCCTTTATTTTTTCATTGATCTTTTCGAGCAGGTAAATTGTGTTGAATTCATGAAAGGTCTGAATGATTACACTTTCAACCGGACCGTCCACTGATAAAAGCCTTTTGTTGACCTCAAATCCATACCCACAACTTTCCTGCAACTCGTTGCTGACTGCCTCAAGCAACTGCCGTCGCGACTCATCATCGCCCAGCTCAAGCCACTTGTTACCGCAACAAACTGAAGTTTCCCACCTCTTGAATTTAGACATACACTCCAGGAACATGGACCTGTACGATTCGAAATCCAGCCTATTCATGCTCACAACCCCCTGCATAAAGTTCCCACAATGTCACAATATCTTTGCGCTCAAATAATGTTTTATTTATATAGAGAAACTTCTTCTTTGACAAGAGCCAAAAACCTTCAAGCCGGAACTAAAAAATAGTGGAAGTTTGCGGTTTTCTCGCCGGCTTCAACCACTGTGCTATTTCCCCTTTCCAAAAAAATATGGCCGTAGTCCTTCGGCATCTGACGACAACATGCCGACAAGGAACAGCGGCCATTTTATGGCGCCTTCTCTACCCATTTCTTTGATTGAATAAAAGTATATCCCTCCAAAAAAACCGGGGGAACTTCACCCGGTTTTTTTCTCCGTCAGATATCTTAGAAATTGAAGACCTCGTCGATTTCTTCGTCTGTGAAGTCCCAGGTGGTGTTGTGAGGAGGACATACCTCATCAAAGAATTCCGGTAGGCGGTCATCATACTTGGTAAATCCGGCCCTTTCGTTGAAGCCTCGCTCTACCTTGAGGATTGATTTGCCGAGTTCGGTCACGTCGTCCGCAGTAAGGGACAGTCCGTACTGGGCATTAAGCATGTCAATCAGGGCGTTGAATCCTTCCGGAATATCCAGGATGGCGAACGCGATAAACAGGCACATACCGGTGCTGTCAATGGCAGCGGTGGCGATTTGCAGGTTCCGGGACAGCTCAACATTACCCTCTTTCTTGAGCGGCTCAACAAAGCCGCCACACTTGAGGATGTTGGTCGCAACGGCGTATCCTGCAGTGTGGTCGGCGCCCATCGGAGTGGTGGCATAGGTCAGACCGACACCTTTAACTGCACGCGGGTCGTAAGCCGGAATAGCCTGGTTTTTCACAACAGGAACCCTGTACATACCGAAGCACTTACCGGTAATCCCGGCGCCGCAGCCGATAATCCGGCCCAGCGGAGTTCCCTTGCCAATTTGTTCAATCAGGTCCAGGGCTGCCTTGCCGTCGCCCCAGGGAATTACACCGGCCTCCATCGCTACGCAGATGGTTACGGCCGTCTCGATGCTGTCAACGCCTATGTCATCCATAACATGGTCCATATAGGCGATTAGGTCCAGATCCTTGATTTTTGAATCGGCGCCGAGGCCCCAGATGGTTTCATATTCAAAGCCGCTGGTGACGTATTTACCTTCCTTGTCTACATAGTGCTGGGAGCAACGAATAACACAGCCGGCATGGCAGCCGTGGCTCGGCTTGCCGCCGCGCGCTTCCATGGTTGCGGTCATGGTTTCGCCGCCGATGTCGTTAGCCCAGTCGTTGCGGCCGTATCTAAAGTTCTCGGTGGGCAGGCCGCCTGCTTCGTTCAGGATGTTGACCAGAATGTTGGTGCCGAAACGGGTCAGACCCTGGCCGGTAACCGGGTGATCCACCAGGGACTTGGCAAACACTTTCGCTGCTGCCTTGAAGGCGTCGGGGTTGGCGATGGGAACGCTGGTGGCGCCGGTGTCGTCAATAACAATAGCTTTTACCTTCTTGGAGCCCATTACTGCGCCAAGACCGCCACGACCGGCGCTGCGGATATTGCCGTCGGGATCTGCAAAGGAGATATTCGCTGCAGTAAGCCTCATTTCACCGGCAGGACCGATTATAGCTACGCCTACCTTGCTGCCGTATTTAGCTTGTAGTACCTTAATTGCCTCGTAATTGCCCATTCCGATGGTTTCCTTGGGAGCGTCCTCAATTGTCGCGCCGTCCACTGTTACTTTAATAACGAAGTATTTGTCTTCTGCTGGAAGTCCCTCGACAACGAGCGCCTTAATGCCCATTCTGGCCAGTTTCTGACTAGCTGTACCGCCGGTATTGGACTCTTTAATGCCGCCGGTCAGCGGGCTCTTGCCGCCTACGGAAAGACGACCGGAGTTAGCGGCGCTTGTTCCTGAAAGCATGCCGGGGGCAAAGATCAGTTTATTACTTTTTCCTAGAGGGTGACAGGTCGGCTTCACCTCATCTGCCACAAAATTAGAGGTAAGACCACGACCACCTAGACCGGCGTATTTCTGGGGCACCCCTTCAACCTTCACTTGTTTTGTCGCCATGTCCACACGGATGAACTTCATTAAAAACCCTCCTCAAATTTTATTTTGGTTTGAGTTAACAAAAAAAGGAAGAGATGTTTAACCATCTCTTCCTTTGCGCACTGGCAGGCACGATAATTACTCATCGTACCCTCACGTTTATTACTTCCCCCTGGGAAATAATAAACGTGAGGGTACGATGA
>DHTR01000025.1:48029-61276 GCA_002408725.1 Pelotomaculum sp. UBA5255 | reverse complement strand
CCTAGATGGGTTCCCCTTTTAGGTGGATTACTGGGCAGTACTACCTGTGGTTTGTTGCTTTACGCCTTTAGCGTTTTTATCAAGCCCCTGAGGGGAGAATTCGGCTGGACAGCTACCGAAGTACAGATAGCCTACGCCATTGCCGTATTGGTATTTGGCCTGATGACCTTCCCGGCCGGCAAACTGAGCGACAGGTTCGGTCCCAGGCCGGTGGTGGTTATTGGAGGCGCTATCCTCGGCATCGGTTTCTTCATGGTTTCAACTATTAAAGCAAGCTCAGATTTAAGTCTTTTATATCTATATTACGGACTTATTGCCGGTTTTGGAGGCGGTTTGGTTTATCTGCCACCGATTGCTACCGCGCCCAAGTGGTGGCCCGACCGGAGGGCGCTGGCCACCGGACTTACGGTTGTCGGCCTCGGTTTGGGTTCGTTTATCATGGGGCCGCTGGCGACATCACTTATTAATAACCCAAGTATCGGAAACGGAAGCGCCCTTCCTGTATTCAAGTATGTTGGTATAGCGATGTTTATTATGGCTATCGTTGCCGGGCTGTGTCTGCAGAACCCACCGCCGGGCTACAAGCCGGCTGGCTGGAACCCGCCTGCGCCGAAGGAAGGCGCTCCTAAAGTTGGCCGTGACTACACCTTCGGGGAGACAATCAGGACCATCCAGTTCTGGCTGCTTTACTTCGCTTATTTCTGCGGCTCGTTTGCCGGGTTGATGGTCATCGGGGTTATTGCCGCCCACGGTATTAACGAAATGAACAAAGAGGCGGCTGCCCTCGCGGGGGTTGCTGTAAGCGCGCTTCCCAAGGATGTGACGACAAAAATCGCCATGCAGGCCGCTATTGCAACCAGTAGTCTCAATGCCGCCAACGCCCTAGTCCGGATCTTAATTGGCGCTATTGCAGACAAAACAGGAACGAGGATCTGTTTCATGGTTACCTTCGTTCTTCAAGTAGTTGCCATGCTGGTGCTGTTCCCGGTTGGAAAAACCCTTTTCCTCCTCTGTATTATCGCCATTATCATTGGTTGGAACTACGGCGCCATGTTTACCCTGTTCCCGGCCACATGCTTGCAGTACTACGGCCCGAAAGCACAGGGATCCAACTATGGATTGCTGTTCACCTCCTGGGGTATAGCCGGATTTGTGTCGAACTTAATTGCGGGTAGAATGTTTGATATCTTTGGGACATACATGATGTCGTTTACTATCGGCGCGGTATTAGTTGCTGCCGGCGTTATTACTCTGGCAATAATTAAACCGCCGGCAAGGTTGTCAGTTTAAAATTTACCAATCACCTAAACAATTATTTAGTACAACAGAGCGCTCTGTATCCAGAGCGCTCTGTTTGACATTTTAGGGGCATTGCCGGCTTCCCTTCCAGGGCACAAAATAAAGAGGGCGCCTTGCCATGCGCCCGTAAAAGGGGGTATTAATTTTAGAAACTTCTAGTTTGTTTAAACAAAAAGTTACTCTTTAATTTTCTTCTTAACGAAATAGCCCTGCGGATCAATCACCTCCCGGATCAGCCGGATTTCCTCAACAGTTGGCGGCTCAAACTCGTAAACGTCATTGGGAATAATCAATTTAAACCCGGTGGCGTCCTGTACGCTTTGAATGGTCTCACCGGGAAGGGTAGCGATCAGTTTCATCCGCTTGGTCTCATCATCAAATCCAAGGACAGCCTTGGTTGTAATCACCCGCTGAGGTCCCTGGCCAACCATACCGGCGCGCCAACGTGCGTTTGGTGAGCCGTCGAGATAGCCGGGGCTGGTAATGTAGCTGATCTTTTCATTAAAGCGCCTGGGCTCGTGCACCATAATGATAATGGTGCGTTCGCAGGAACAGGCCATGTCACTGGCGCCGCCGCTGCCTGGAAGGCGGGTTTTGGGTTTCCTGTAGCCGTCCGGGAAGTCGCCCATCATGGTAGAGTTCAGGTTTCCGTAGGGGTCAATTTCAGCGCCTCCAATAAACCCGATGTCGGCGTAGCCGCGTTGGGTCAACTCAAAGGCAGAGTTCAATCCAAGCAGGTAATTGGCCCGGAACGTGGTCCTGGAATCACCCACGGAAAGGGGCAGGCCACGGCTGAGCTCCGGACCGACGGCGCCGGCTTCGAAAACCGGGACAATACCTGGTCCGTGGGTCAATTGGGCAAGGGTAATCGCTACCATGGGCAGGCCGGTGCCGGCAAAAATTACTTTATTATCAGGCAGGGTCCTGGATCCTGCCACAACGATCATTTCTTGAGTGGTAAAGTCTTCCGAGTATTTTGTCATTATTCTCACCTCCCTATTATCCTAATACGGTAAAGCCTGCTTCCAGGCGAATACCGGGCTCGATTTTTTGTACGTACTGGAACTGGTCGGCTGGGATTTTACTGATAAACTCGGTATTGTTTTCCACTCCAAAGATGAAATTGTCATAATATCTCTGCAGCGGGGCAGGGTCTCCCTTGCGGAATTTTTCGCATGCTCCCCTGAACTCGGGAATATGTTTTTCATCGAAGTAATGGATGCCGTGGCAGTTGCCGGGATAGGAACCGTAAGGCACTTCAATAACGGCGTCAACCGCAAAGAATGGAATGCTGACCCGGTTCGGGTAGCGCGTCATTTCCTTATGTTCAATCAGACGTTCGCAGGTAACAATTGTGTGAGCGGAGGCCATGGCAATTTCGGGGCATGTATAAAGCGGGCCCTGGATCCGGCAGTTACCGTAAATATCTGCTTCCTGCACGTGAACGATACCCACGTTCGGGTGAGATGCAGGAAGAAGCATGATCGGCCTGCCAGTGAAGGGGCAGTCCATTACAACGGCCCGGTTGCGCTGGAGCATGTCGCTGCCGAGGGGGCTGCGGCAGGGGATGAAAGGAAGCCCCATGGAGCCGGCCTTGAAGCGGGCAGACATGTTGTAGTTACTCCAGTCTTCAATTTCCAATTTGCCGGTTTCAGTCAGGTATCTTAAAAGCGGGGAAATACCAAAAGCCTCGTGCGCCCAGTAAGCGAGTTCCATCCTTCTGATACTATTCTTGCTCTCGTCCAGAGCCATAGCTCCTGCCAGGTACTCAATGGCAAGACCGGCGGACTGGTAGGAAAGGGTTAAGTCTTTTCTTCCCTGTCTGACGATTTCATGAACGATGGCAATGGGCTGGCGACCGTTAACAAACCCGGCAACGCCGATGTTGTCTCCGTCCTTAACGTATTTTTGCACCGCTTCTTTCAGGCTTAATCTTTTGTCTCTTTTTGATTTGTCCTTGTTGGCCAGAAATTGTCTGGCTTCATCGGGTGAAAATCCAGTCCATTCAATCATATGCTTTCCCCCCATGGTTTCTGAGCCCAGGCCTTAAAATACCTGGCCCCTCTCCCGTCGACTACGGAAGACAGCAACTGCACAAACCCAGCGGCCTTTTAGTTGGTTGTAACACCATAAAGCCGTCCAGCCCCAGCTCGAGGTTGTACAAAACCCCGCAGCGTTTTAGTTGGTTGTGACTGCTGGAAACCTTTTCCCTTTCTTTAGTTTGAATCTTCTAGTTATTTCTGAACGATCCATCCACCCATGAAATTATTTTATAGGTTTTGTTGAGGAAAATCTATTGTCTGTAGGAACAGTTTATTTGTCAAAAAGGACTAGTACCATTGACGGATTGCATACAGCCAAAATTATGGTATGATAATTACGCAATATTGATAAAATTGCGAAGATAGCCACTATTCCTCTAATTCCGACAACTACTGACATCATGCTTGGATAATAACGATGTTCATCACTTCCAAACATACCCCCGCAACACCTTCACCGATAAGGATACTTTAATAGATAGCAGGGTTTTTATTTTATCTAATCTTATCCGGGATCAAACAGGCCTTCTTTCCACCTATGAATAAGGATATTTTTATAATTTATAAATGATGCTGATTAGCTACCCTGTGGTACAGGTTCATTTTTAAGCAGGGACTAGTACCATTGATAGATTGCTAAACTTCAAAAGTGTGGTACAATTTACAATATTAATAATATTTTGAATTGAGTAACTCTTCAATTGCCTCGAAATTTTATTCTTAAATCATTCTTTACTAAGCCAGTCATTCATACGATAAGGATCAGGTGATTTAGAAGCAGTGGATTCGAGCATGGCTGTACTCGTCGTTTTGTTCATTATTTTAGTTACAGCTGGTTGTATGGGTTGTTTGGTCTTATCCGTTCAGGGGATGTTATGGAAAGTGCGCTTTCAAAGGTATTTTCTCTAACGTGGGGGGTGATGTTAAAGGGGTTCGAAAGAGATAAATATTAATTTAACATTTAGGGACAGGAATAGGAATAGAAATATTTTAGGGGAGGTAAAAAAATGACAAACAATGTAAGTTCTAAAATTAAAAACATTTCCACCCTGCAGTATAAGGAGAAAGAATTTGAATATTGGGGCCCAACGCCTGACGAGGCCAGAAAAAAGATGGTGAATAAGTCCCATGCCCTTAAAGATAAGAGAGTTACATTGAAGGAAGCCGTCGCCGCCCACGTTAAAGACGGTATTAACCTTGGCATCGGAGGTTTTGTGAATACCAGGGTTCCCGTAGCCATTATTCATGAGATAATCAGGCACGGAGGAAGAGACTTGACTCTTTCCTTTCAGTCCAATTCAATTTGCCCCGAGCTGCTAGCCGGCGCCATGGTTTTAGATCCCGATCGCCTGTCGATCAAGCGGGTGGAGTTGGCCTGGTGGGGCTATGAAATTATCGGTATTGCACCGTTGGTAAGATATTTGGCCACCA
Source organism: Pelotomaculum sp. UBA5255 (assembly GCA_002408725.1). Classification (GTDB taxonomy): domain Bacteria; phylum Bacillota; class Desulfotomaculia; order Desulfotomaculales; family Pelotomaculaceae; genus DTU098. The sequence continues at coordinate 56,504 of DHTR01000025.1, read as the reverse complement.
ACGGGATGATCGAAATGGATGACTATACAAATTACGGTATGTCCGCAAGATTTAAGGCCGCCTCAATGGGGATTCCATTCATTCCGGTCAGAGACCACGGCGGCTCCGATATGGAATTGGTGAACAGGGGCAAAATGATTGAATGTCCGTTTACCGGTAAAAACATATACCTGCTTCCGGCATGTCACCCCGATGTTGGTATTGTCCATACCACCGCTGCTGATATGTATGGGAATGCCAGGATTTTCGGAGCCTACTGCACCTGTCCGGAAATCGCAATGGCCGCGACAAGCACGATCATGACCACCGAAAAAATTATTTCTACCGACAGCATCCGGTCTTATCCAAACCTGACCGAAATACCTTACCCCGTTGTGGATACTGTTACTGAACAGCCGTACGGCTCTTATCCCGGCGCTTCTTACGGCTATTACTGGTTTGACATGGATCACATGAAGATGTTCCGGAGCCTCTGTGATGATTTCCGGAAGACGGGCAATAAAGAAGGGTTGAAGAAGTACTATGACGAGTATATCTTTAGCTGTGAGACCTATGATGACTTCCTCGAAAAAGTCGGTTATAAGAACCTTAAAAAATTAAAGGATATGGACGGAGGTCAGTCTATCATTCTAACCTAGAAAACACTGCCTAACCGAATAAATAATTATTGAGGAGGTAAAATAATGTCCGAATATACACCATTTGAAATGATAGCCTATACTGGTTCAAGAGTTCTCGAAGACGAAAGGATTGTTTTTGTAGGTACGGGCCTGCCGATCATCGCTGCCATGCACGCCCAGCTTACGCATGCCCCTAACCTTTACATGATTTATGAAGCAGGTTCGCTGGCGCCGATTTTGGAAATGGGAATGCCTCTGTCAGTCGGCGATACCAGGGCCGCACGCAAGGCCTGTTATCTCAAAGGACTATGCGGTGCTTTTGAGTTGACCCAGAGAGGATGTGCAGACTACGCCTTCATTGGCGGCGCTCAGGTAGATATGTATGGAAATATCTGCTCGACAATTGAAGGTAATAACTACGACAAGCCGGGAATCCGTTTCCCGGGAAGCGGCGGCGCCGGGGCTATGGCGGCCAACTGTGAAAAGACCATCGCAATCATGGCGCTGGAAAAAAGAAGGTTTGTCAAAAAGTTAGACTTTGTGACAAGCATTGGATTTGGTGACGGCTCTCCTGATTATCGCGAGAAGGCCGGTGTCCTGGGTTCAGGGCCGTACAGGGTGATCACGAACCAGGCCCTCTTTGGTTTCGATGAAGAAACAAAAAGGATGATGCTGCTGGAAGTCAAGCCGGGCAGGACGCCCCAGGAGATTCAGGACCTGGTGGATTTTGATTTGATTATCCCGCCCGATGTTAAGGAAATGGCTGAACCGACGGATGAAGACCTGAGACTCCTAAGAGATGTTATTGATGCTGAAGGATACTTCCTGAAGAGGGTTATCAAAAAATAAAAATAACATTAAACGAAAATATGTCAGGGGAGGTGGTGCCCAAAGAAAATATGCTTCTTTTAAAAAAACCAAATCTAAGATAAAAATATAATTTAAAGTTGTATACCCCCTACTCACCCGCGCCTTGGCAAAAGGCGCACTTTTTTTTAAATGCTATTGAGGGAAAGAGGGCCTTGCTAATTGCCGGGCTCCAGAAACTTTTCCTGAATGGCTAGAACCGCTGCCTGGGTCCGGTCACTCACGTTTAGCTTCATTAAAATACTGCTGACATGAGCCTTTACTGTGCGCAGTGTAATGTTCAATCTAAAAGCAATTTCCTTATTGCTTAAACCCTTAACAATTAATTGAAGAACTTCCTTTTCACGGACCGTTATCAACGAAGTGTCTTTTTGAGTCTGTTGTGGGGGAGTTCCCTGTACCAGGTTTACCAGCAGTTGGTTGGCAATGGTTGTGTCAACAAAATAGCGCCCCTCGGCCACGCTTTCAACAACTTCTATGAGCTGTTCCGGGGAACTGTCCTTCAACACATAGGCAGAACAGCCGTCCCGGATGGCCTGAACCACTTTGCTGTGTTCGTTATGAACGGTTAGTATGATTACGTGAATAAAGGGTAATTTTGACTTAATCAGCTTTGCAGCCTGGATGCCGTCCATTTTGGGCATGTTGACGTCCATTAAGACCATGGTGGGTTTTAGTTTTACAGCGGCGTCTATGGCTTCTTCACCATTTGTGGCTTCGCCCACCACGGGGATGTCGTGCAACTCGAGCATCATTCGAAGGCTACGCCTAACCAGCGGATCATCATCCACGAGCAGCATCTTGATCTCGCTCTTTAAAAACTCATTCATATCACTCACTCCGTATAATTAACTCCATCCAGCCGGTTATTGTTGTATACCAGGAGAGTTATCGTAAACTTGGTACCCCAGCCGGATTGGCTTTCAGCTTGTATGGAACCTCGGTGCGCCTCTATATTCTTCTTGGCGATGGCAAGCCCCAGGCCTGTTCCGCTCTGTTTTGTCGTAAAAAATGGCTCAAAGATTTTTTGTTGAATTTCGGGCGGAATTCCGTTGCCCCAGTCTTCAACCGTGATCACGACCCGGTCGAAGGATGGGTTTGTAGAGATGCGAACGGTGCCACCGCTATCCGTTGCTGCTATTGCGTTGGCCAGGAGGTTATTGAACACTTCTTTTAACTTTTCAGAATCACCCAGTATAATTGGGACCAGTTTGTTTAAGGATGTTTCGATGATAATATTATTTTTATTTTGTTTTTTATAGTCGGACACCAGGTTCTTCAACAGCTCATTGACATCAATCTCCCTCAGCCTCAGGTTGGTTTCTCCGGAAAAGTGCAGGAGATCCTCCATTGTCCGGCTTACGCGTTCAACTGCTTCTTTGACGATTTCCAGGTCTTCACGGAAATTAATCTTCCAGGAAGCCTTTTTTTCAATGGAATAAAGTGAAAGCCGAATGGAAGTAAGGGGATTCTTAACCTCATGGGCGATAATGGCCGCTGCTCTGCCGAGAGCAGCCAACCGCTCAGCCTGTTTGACCTTTTGTTCTAAAACAGTTATGATATGTTCTTTTTCCTTCAGCCCTTTCTCATATGTCAGGGCGTTTTTAACGGCTATGCTGACTTGTTGCGCCACCAATTCCAACATGCGCAGGTCCTTGATGGTGAAGTCCCGCCGGCTTTCGGGACGGGTAATCTGAATGGTTCCTATGAAATTTCCGTCTAATAGAATAGGGGCGCCCAATCCATACAGGATGCTTTCCCGCCTGAGCGCAGACTGAAAGTACGGTGTCTTTTTAATTTCTTCAACCGGGTAAATATCTGTTGAGCGCCATGCTTTTTTTGTCTCTAGCAGCTTCATAAAAAGAAAATTACTTGAAGTGTTTTGGGAAAACAGTTTTACCAGCTTGTCGCTCAGGCCTATATTGGAGTGCAGCGTAATTTTACCTGTTTTTTCATGATAGAAAAAAATGCCGCTCTTTGTGTGTTGAATTAGTTTTGGCAGGTACGCATGAGCAGAGTGAAGGATTTCATCCAGGTCCAGGTTCGAGGTTACAATATCACTAATTTTCAGGAGCACTTCAAGTTCGTTTAAGGCCAGGTCCTTTTTATTGTCCCCTCTGCTATCTAGCCTGGTAGTTGCCATGAAAGGTCTCCTTCCTTTTCCATAACGACGGAACGTATTGCTCAAAGAAAGTAGAATAGGGACGTGCCCGGAAATCAGATCCTTCCAGAATGGCTATAAATCCTCAGAGAATACTTAAAATCTTTTGACAACTAAAATTATATCATTTTTTGAAATTTAATTATACTGTATGACTTGTTTTTACTTTTAGAATTAATGGAATTCCCCGGGCCAGGGTGATCATAGTATTGATCTAATCGGAGTTCAAGGAGTGAAATTATGGCGAGGGTAGTGATGATCTGGTCCGGAATATAGAAAATAGTTTAAGTATAAACATGCCGATTTTTCAACAGTAAATAATCTCCTTCCAGGAGATTATTATTGGGAAGGATAACTTGATTACCTGTTTTATTGCATAGATAATGAGTATAACGAAGATAAGCTGAGAGGAGTTGTTTTTTTGTCAATCTACCCTTATGATGAAATCCTTCCCGTGATCGATGAAACAGCTTTTATTGCCCCTGGCGCCATCGTGGTTGGAAGGGTTGAAATCGGTCCACATGCCGGCATTTGGTACAATTCCGTCGTGCGGGGCGATGTCGATACCGTTAAAATCGGGGCTCAGACCAACATTCAGGACGGGTCGATCCTGCATGAACACGCGGGCTTTCCACTTTTTGTGGGTGAAAGGGTAACAGTGGGCCACCGGGTTTTACTACATGGCTGCACCGTTGAAGATAGCGCTTATATCGGAATGGGATCGATTGTTATGAACGGAGCCCGCATTTGTGAGGGAGCAGTGGTGGGAGCGGGGTCCCTGGTGCCACAGGGTATGGTGATTCCCCCCGGTATGCTGGCCCTGGGTTCTCCAGCAAGGGTGATCAGGGCGATTAAGGAATCCGAGCTGGACAGGTTCTACGGAGCCGTTGGCCGGTACAAAAAAATGGCTAAAATGCATTACAAGCTTATGAAAAAATAAACTAAAGGAAAAGTGAGATCAACCAGTAAATCAGGCCGGATAAAAGAATGGTGACAGGTAGTGTAATCACCCAGGTAATAACAATCCTTTCTGCTGTGTCCCACCTGACTGAGGAAAAACGCTTGGCTGAACCAACTCCCATGATGGAGGATGAGATTACGTGAGTTGTACTCACCGGCATTTTGCACAGGGTAGCCACGAGAATAACAAACGCCGAACAAAAGTCCGCCGAAAAACCACTGGCCGGTTCCAGTTTGATGATCCTTGTGCCGACTGTTTTGATAATTCTCCATCCACCCACTGAGGTGCCTAGAGCCATAACAAAGGCGCATGCTGCTTTGACCCAGATGGGTACATCGAGACTCGTTTGAAACCCTCCGGTCACCAGGGCGAAGGTAATGATCCCCATGGTTTTCTGCGCGTCGTTGGTGCCGTGGGCGAAGGCCTGCCAGGCTGCGGCAAACACCTGCATTGAACGAAATCTCCGGTTAAATTTAGCCGGGTTTCCGTTTTTGAAAAACGTTCTGAGAACAGTCATAAAGGAATATCCCGCGGTAAAGGCCACCAGCGGAGAAAGAATCAAAGCTCCCAGGATGGTTGTGAAACCGCTGAAATGAACTGCTCCGAAGCCAGCAGCCACAATTACTGAACCAGTCAGTGAACCTATTAAAGCGTGTGAAGAACTGCTGGGAATACCGTAATACCAGGTAATAAGATTCCAGGCGATTGCAGTGAGCAGAGCGGCTACCACGATGAGCATGCCGTTGTCCAGCATGAGTGGGTCGGTGATTTTTCCGCCGATTGTTTTGGCAACACCAGTAAAAGCAAAGGCTCCCAAAAGATTCATAAAGGAGGCAAGAGCGATTGCAGCTCTTGGCGTCAGGGCTTTTGTTGAAACAGAAGTAGCAATGGAGTTGGCAGTATCATGAAAGCCATTAATAAAGTCAAAAGAAAGAGCTAGAAGAACAATAATAATAAAGAGAATCATTGTCGAATCGAACATTAAAATTCCCCTTAATGTCGCATGATTATTCTTTCGAGGATATCAGCCACATCCTCACATTCATCTGTAATTTCTTCCATCATATTATAGATTTCTTTCTTTTTAATGATTTCTATAGGATTGTTGCAGTCGCAAAAGAGGGTCTTTAAACTATCCCGCAGCAAGTCATCCGCTACTTTTTCGAGATCGTTGATCCTATGAGTGTGCTTGCTGATTTCTTTGATTTTATTATTAACAAGGTTGTTTATGGCGGAAACGATTTCTTGTATGCATGACTCAATATTCTTTGCGAAGAGCTTCATGTACTCGTCTGTTTCTTTAATATTAAAAAGCTCAAATCTCCAGGTGCATGCTTCTATGATGTCCAGAACATCATCTAGCTTTATGGTTAGGCCCAGGATATCTTCGCGCTCCAGCGGGGTAATAAAGGTTTTGTTCAGGGCTAAGATAATCTCGTGGGTATATTGATCGCCTTTGTTCTCAAGAGCTTTGATCCGGAGGGCAAACTCCTCGGTGCACCCAAGGTTATTAATGTTTTCTCTAAAAATTCCAGCGGCAGTCAGAATATTATTGGCTACGAGAATGAAGTGTTCAAAAAAAATCTCTTTACTTTTTTTAAGAAACATCTAGTTCACCTCCCAATGAAGAAGTACTTCTTCATTGGGTATCTTATCACGATCTAAGTTAGTTCATTGTTAAGACTATGTTAATTTTAAATAAATTTATTGCCACAGATTTTATGTATAATTTTATTACTTGTCCGCTCTACGGAATAAGGAGAGTTTATTCCGGTTACACTGCAGGCAAACGGATGCAGAAAGGATGTTTGCAGGATGAAGCGGGATATTTGTGTTGTTGGAGTTCTTGTTGATGAAAGGTCCTGTCATGCCCCGGAAGTACAGGAGGTTTTTACTAAGTACGGTTCCCACATCCTGTGCCGCAACGGGATTCCAGACCCTGGCCGTGAGCGCGGTATTATAACTCTGACCATGCAGGCACGGGAGGATGAAAGAGGGAGCCTGGAAAAAGAACTGAGTTCAATCGAGGGGGTCAAGGTTCGGTCTTTATGTCTTTCCGAAGCGATTGAGTAGCAATAATAATAACTTAGGTACCCGGTACCTAAGTTATTATTATTGCGTGGATCCAGGGTGAATTTGAATGAGTTCGCAGCTGCATTTAGCAGGATCCAAGCAATGGTTTTAATTTTGACAGCTTAATCGTAGTGCTCATCGTCTCCAGGTAGCTTTAGCAAACGATTTAACCTTAAGGCAAGGAAACCCAAGATCGTTGCCACAAGAGATGCAAGATACATCCCAACACCAATGGCTGTTCCCAGGCCGGCGGTCAGCCAGATGCTGGCCGCCGTCGTTAATCCCTTCACCTTATTTTCCTCTTTAAAGATCAACCCACCACCGATAAAACCTACACCTACCACAATCTGGGCTGCAACCCTGGCCGGGTCCATGTTGGTCCGGTAGTAGGGCGGTCCGTCAAATTCCAAAAATCCATAGATGCTGATGATTGTAAAAAGGGCGGCTCCAAGCCCCACCAGGGCATGGGTTCTCACCCCTGCAGGCTTATGCATAATTTTCCTTTCAGTCCCGATTAAAGCCCCTACTAGAAAAGCCAGAAGCAGCCTTATAACGATTTGTTTTTCGTCAACGAGCATACTCGTTCCCCCTTTGCTTCTCTTTACTGTAATAATATACTATTTGATGAATTGAGTACTATTGTTAAATAAAAGTCTTAAAGAAAGTATTTATTAAAAACTCGATCAGTTGAGAATCTTCTAGGGACTTAAAAGGATGCCCCTAAAGGGGCATCCTAGTAGTGGCTGTCGTTCCCGGTCATAGACCGCTCGGCTCGTTCGATGGCAAGTCGGACCAGGTTACCGCAGTTCTTTGAAGAGACGTTACCGAAGTAACCGCCGTCCTTGCGCACCACGTCGCCTACACCAAGTTCATCGGCTAATTCGTATTTCAGCCTTTCGGACATGACTCCTCCACGCCTTCTGCTCATTAGCCCAACCTCCTTATTAAGTTGAAACGACAGCCATTATTAGTATGCGAAATTGATTTATTTTTAGCCCTGTAAAATAGTGGATGGTTAAGTATTCCACCTTTTTTTAGTAGTAAACCCCCTTCCCAGCACTTCGCTAGCGTCGGAAATATAAACAAAGGCATTCGGGTCTGTTTCAGAAACGATACGCTTTAGCTTAGCCAGCTCAAAACGGTTTACCACGCAATTGACAATAGTTTTATCCTCCCGGGTAAAGGCTCCTCTCCCAATAAAATAAGTTACTCCACGGTGCATCTCATCGATAATCCGAGCGCCTATTTGTTCGGAATTATTAGCTACAATGATGACCGACTTGTTTAGGTTAAGACCGATTATCATTACGTCAATCATCTTGCCTGCTATATACATGGAAATAATCGTGTAAAGGCCGATATTGAGTGGGAAAAAAGCCAGGGAGATAATAATAACCAGGAGGTTTGCGTAAAATCCAACCTCCCCGATGCTCATATTCTTTTTCTTCCTGAGGATAACTGCTATAATGTCGGTGCCGCCGGTGCTGCCATGGCCCCGGAACACCAGCCCGAGGCCCGCGCCGCTTAAGGCTCCGCCGAAAATTGACGCCAAAACCAGGTCGACTTGCGGCGGCTCAATCAGGTTATAGGTGGCCGGCTGTAAAAGAGTCAGAGCCAAAGTGCCCACCAGGCTGTACAGCAAGAATTGACGATTGATCTCCCTGGCGGCCCACCAGAAAATGGGGATATTGACGAGGAGGATACTCAGATAAATCGGCGCCTTGAACAGGTAGAAAAATGTCAGCGCCAGACCTGCTACACCCCCGGCTAAAAGGCCGTGCGGGATCAAGAGG
>DHTR01000025.1:42079-47856 GCA_002408725.1 Pelotomaculum sp. UBA5255 | reverse complement strand
GGCCGTGCGGGATCAAGAGGATGTTCAGGCTTATGGCCAGCAGGAGCGATCCGGTTATGATCAGGAGGAGATTGAAAATTATCTCTTTCGTGGAAAAATGAGTCTTTAAAAACCGGCCCAAATATTTCCCTCCGGGTTATTCATTAAAAGAAAAACCAAACTTGCAATTTGTTTGAATCAGCTGTAATTACAGCTCTTCCCTGGCGGCTTTGTCAATTTCCCTTTTAATTCTGCCGATAATGCCGGGAGCGAGCGGTCTTCCGTCCAGCCGTTTAATGGCGGCAGGGATGCGGTAGTCGTTATGCTCGGCCAGGCGGTGGTACTGAACGACCCCATCGCCCAGCAAGGATCCCTTTTCGAAAACCTGGTAGCGTACGATATAACTGGGGTCATGGGAGTGTTCCCGGTCCACTTCGGTTTTAATTTCCAATTCCAACTACTATTCACCCCGTGTTAAAAAATGATTGCCGGATCTAAGTATATGGCAAAATGATTTATTTTATTAAAGTTCACTTTTCTGGTATCGGTATAGATCATTTAAGGATGCTGAGTCGCCCGTGAAGGGCCAGGTGGGTCAGTAAAAACATAGCGTGAGACCAGTTCAAGGGCATTGCCCAGGCCGGTCCACCAAGGTTCTTGTCCGCCTGCTCCGGGAGCAAAAGGTGCTGGTTCGCCTGATTCAGGCACCATTTACAAAGGTCGTGAGCCCGTTGGCGATTTCCGGCCAGGCAGTGGTAGATGGAAAGCCAGAAGGTTGTAATTAGCCAGGGATTTCCCTCCCGGTAGCCGTCCCCTTCGTAGCGGTGCAGGCCACCGGTACGCCGGTTCCAGAGTCTTTCCTCAATAGCCCTGACGGTTGCCTGCATTCTTTCATCCAGAGGATCTAAAACGGCAAAGGGAAAAGCCAGGCCCAGAAGAGCCGCATCTACCCTCTCGTCTTCTCCAATGAAGTGGGTCTGGTAGAGGCCGGACGGATCGGTACCGGTGAAGGCTTTTCCCCCCCTGCCCAGGGCACTGTCATGGGTGTCCCGGTAGACCCTGCGGTTTACACCACGCATAAACCGGTTGTGGCGGTCCGACCACTGGTGTTTTAAGATGCCCTCCTGTACGGTCTTGGAGGCCGCCAGCCATTTTTGCGAGACCTCTTTCTCGCCCTTAACAAGGGCCAATTCCGCTGCAGCCTTGAGACCCGCGAAGACGGCTGCGGCAGAATACGTCCCCTGGGCGTATTCATCTTCCCATGGGTCAAAGCTGGGTGAGGGCAGGCCGTTATCCTCGAGCCGGCCTGCCAGGTGATTGGCTGCAGACACCAGAGATGGCCAGGTCCGCTCCAGAAAACCTTTGTTCCCAGTAAGAAAGTAATGGTGCCTGTAGCCCCAAAGCACAGTCCCTACCTGGTCAATTTGTTTTCCCCAGAAGGAAGCCGCCATACCATCTGTAAAGTAACGCTGCTTCCAACCACCGTCCCGGGCCTGGACTTTTGCGGCAAAGCCATAAAAACCTGCCGCGAGTTTAGTATAGCCGGCTTCGTCCAGCGCTGCGGCGACATAGACGGCATCCCTCGGCCAGCAGTAGCCATAGCCGCCGCAGGCCAGGTAGCTGGGATCAAATTCGGGCGCTGCGATGGATGCCCCGGTCTCCTCGCAGGTCATTAGTTTCATGGCCAGAAGGGACCGGTTGTAAGCCGGATGACGGGAACACCCGCCCGGTGGCCGGGTGCCTGACTGGAGCCAGTCATGCCAGTACCTCCGGGTGTCTTCCAGCCACTCGTCCCCTGCACGGGAGGCTGCATCGGCTAGAAGGGCTTGTACTTCTTCCCCTTCACGGCCGGTAGCCAGGTAAAGAGTGAGGGTCTTGGATTCTCCCGGCGCTATTTCACCTATGTCCCAGGCCAGGCTTCCCGCACCCTGGCGGATCGAGTCCCTGTTTCCCCAAAGCGCTCCCCTGGTTGCTTCCTGGTAGGGGTCCGTCGAAGCACCGCGCCGCCCACACTGGTATCCAGTCAGGGGATGGCCGCAGCCGACAACAGCAAGATAAACATTTCTCCGGAAAAAGACCAGCGAATGGTTCGAAAAGTCGAGATAGACGCCGTCGTAAAGGACGGATTCCTCTATTTCAAAGTTGCAATACAGGAAGAACGATACCTTTTCACTTTTGTTCCCCGTGTTTTCAAGCTTGTAATGTCTTGTTAGAACGTCTTTGAGCGGCAAAACGTAATCCGTTTGAGTTGCTTTCAGTGGATTTGACAAGCTAGTCAGGGTTGTTTCCAGGATATTTGTATTATCCAGGTAACGCTGAGAGGACTCCCATTCATCCAGGTGAAACCATTTTGTAAAGCTCTGTCCTTGCGGTATGGCCACCCTGATTCCGGCCCAGAAATGGCCGAGGTGCTGGCCGTAGTCGATGCGGGGCCAAAAAAGCCTGTAAATTTCCCCGTTTTTTCGAACAGAGGCGAGCATTTTGGAGTTTCCGATAATAGCTTCCGGCATTTCCGGCTGAGGCACAAAATGACTTATTTTCTCCACCACCGTTTTTATAAATAGCTGTTATATTTAATTATAGTTGCTCAGCGGATACCCTTTTATAAAATCTTTAACGTGGTATGATAATTAACAAAAAGCATCATTATTAAAACCTTATAAAGGAGTAATCAAAGAAATGAATATAAAAAAGGAAGCGAGCGGGGACAGCGCTTCAGCGCTTGAGACCGTCAGAGCCGATATCGATAGAGTGGACCTCCAGGTTATTGAACTTTTCGGCAAGCGTGCGGAACTGGTGCGCTGCCTTGCGGAATTAAAAAAAGGGGGCCCAATCCGCGATCCGGACAGGGAGAGAGAGGTTTTGGAAAAGGTGAAGGGGCTTGCCCTTAAAAAGGGACTCAGGCCGGATGTCGTTGAAAACGTTTACCGGATTCTTTTCAGGTATTTTGTAGAGTTGCAGCAGGAGAAAAGAGAGCAAACGTAATCTGTCGGAAAGCAGACGGAGAAGATCCTTTCTATAAGCTCTCATTAACGTTGTATTCCATGGCGATTCCTTTGGTTTTTTTTCGGTTCAAATTACATATAATTTAGAAAGGTTCTACTTTTGGACTTATCTTATTAGAACACTTAAGGACACTTCTAATCTATCCCTGCATGGAGCCAATGAGCCCGCCCTTCAAGCAGCCGGGCACAGGTTAGCACGAAAAAGGCGGCTTCTGCGCAGAACCAGTTGCCGGAGCGAGGTTCAATGTATACTTCCCGGGCATAGCGAACCTTCTCGTAGGCCGGCCTGTAATCCCCATGCAGGCAAGCGTAGTAACCAAGGAGCATCCAGGGATAATGGGGCGGCTTGATCTTGATCCAGTCCGGTTGGTAATCATTAAAGACCTTGTAAAGGCGGGCTCCCCTTTCGGATTCCGGCTTCAGGAGACCGTAAATAACCGGGAAAACCTGGCAGGAGGCGTCGGGGTAAAATTTTTTCATGTTTACACCAGACCTGAACCAGCCGGTTTTGCTGGCATGGTAAAGGAGAATCCGCGGGTTCCACAGCACCCTTTCGATTCCCCCGGCAATGAATTTTGCCCTGGCCTTATAGTAGGGAACTTCCTCGTCACCCAGATAATCCAGCAGGACGGCGAAATCCTCCAATCCCCGGTACGCCTCACAGTTATCCATCAGATATTTAACCTTGTAGCTGGCCAGGGCATAGGTCAGGCCGTCCCGGTCCATCAGATTTACGATGGATTGCGCCACTTTTTTCAGACTGGGGAGGTTTTCTCGAACCCAGTTGGTCTGGCCTGACCGGATCTGGTAGAGGGTGACCAGGGAGAGAAAGGTTCCGGCATAGGCATCCTCTGAATCAGGTCTGGCGGTCTTGGATTGATTGTTATGATCGTAATGATAATCCAGGATGGTCCCGTTTTTTTCAAGATTTCGTAAGTACCAGTTCAGATAACGCTCCACAAGCGGGTAGGAAGTGGGTTCCTCCAGTATAGCCATGGCCGCAAAATTTGAAAAATACGGTGTTACCCAGCCCTGGTCGGGGTAACGGGTGATGGCACCGTCGGCGCTGCTTCCGTGGCTTAGAATCTGGCAGCTTTTCAGCCACTTAATCTGTGCTACCAGATTGGCCTGAAGCGCGTGGACCACTTCGGCTGCATTGCTGATATAGGCCATTATAAACACTCCAAGAACATATTTACTACATACTATGGTTTTTACCGGATTAAGTTTCAGGTATCGTGAAGGAAAGTGAATCGGGTTGAAGAATATTGTTACGCGAAGGGGGAAGAGACTTGAGTAAGTTTTACTAAAGCTTTAAACAAAATCTATTCCGCCGGAGCAGCGCCGGCAGAGGATGAAAATCAGCGATGTAGGTTTGATTTCAAATCGGACATGGCGCGTTAGCGCAGAACTCGTTTGGGGTCAATGTAACATTTATGCGAACTTTCTAACCTGCATTTTTAAAGGAAGCCCAGAACGTTAATTTCAGGATAAAAGAATTGTTTTTTTAGGGATAAGGACGGAGCTTAATGTTAAAAATATTTAATGCTCTCTTAGCATCCCTAACAAGGATTTGAACGGTTGCCGCTGAATAAGTTAATACTGGGATTTTTAGCCGGCTTCGTGAAAACTGTCATTTAAAAACAGTTTATAAAAAAGGGGAAATGTTTTATGAGGAGTCCTCGAATCCTGTTAGTTTTATTTGGCCTGGCCTTTCTTGCCATTCAGGTTACAAGTTATATGTCGAGTATATCCAAGCATGAGGAACGGGTAGTGAAACTGGAAAGGCAGGCGGTACAATATGAAACGAAGGGGACCTATATTGACTTAAAGCTAGACCCAGCACTGGAGCTGAGGAAAGAAAAAACCAGGTTTAAGGCTGAAACGATGAATTTTATCATCAAGGTGCTGGTTATTTCGGGATCAACGGCTTTCGTCTTTGCCATGATGAGAGACCGGGGGCAGAAAGGAACCTGAACGGGAACGAACCAACCTGACATTTTCAGGCTTGTTTGAAATATTAAAACCCTTGCCCAAGGGTTTTTTGTTCGTTTACATGCGTACCACTGAAACAACAACTTTATTTGACAACACTAGGTATAAATTCCTGGAATCGATGCAGAATATTAACGGCTTCAATAATTCTTAGAAGGAGGTAGAATGAGAAATGAAAATGGGTACGCATGAAGCAATGGAAGTGCATGAAGTTTTAAGTGAGTCTACCTGTATAATTGACCATTATGCCATGTACTTAAATCAATGCCGGGATCCAGAACTTCGCAGGGTGCTGGAGCGTCAGCAGCGTCATCTGATTGATGCTTATAATACCAAGGTAAATGTCATGCAGGGGCAGGGTATTGACGTGTCCCGGGTATCGAGGGTAACGATGGGTGCGACGAGTGGAATCGGAATTGAGAACCAGCCGGATTATGGCATTCAGCAAACTTCACCGGTCACGCCTAGACCCGAGGCCCGGACGCTGAACGATCGTACAATCGCCCAGGGGGCACTGTTGTTTCATAAGTGTGGCGCCATGCGTTCGACGACCGCTGCCCTGGAATGCGCCAACCCGCACCTTCGTAATTTGCTGGCAACCTCATCGCGATCCTGCATGGAAATGGCCTATGAAATATTCCAGTATATGAACCATAAAGGCTGGTATCAGGTGCCCATTATGCCGGAACACGCTCTAAACCAGATGCAGCAGACATACCAACCGATGACAGGCCACTAAATCAAATAGGGTTAGAACTCATGGCCCCACCAAAGGTGGGGCCGGCTTGTTTGACAGAC
>DHTR01000025.1:32988-41906 GCA_002408725.1 Pelotomaculum sp. UBA5255 | reverse complement strand
TTGTTTGACAGACCCTGTATGGGCGTGGCCCCATCCGGCCCATATTTCCGCTTACCTCAAAAAGAGGAACATTTGAAACGCTAAAAGCACAACGATTCCCAGGCTGCATCCGATTGCCAGCAACCTGGTCCGTCTCTGTTTGGCGGCTAGGAGGCGGTGTTCTTTTTCCAGCCCGGCGATCTGTAAATTCATTTTCTGAATTTCCATGTTCATCTGCTCAACTTGATCAGCGGCTGGTCTCACGATTTTTTTTTGGATGGTGTTAGCCAGCGACCGGACTAGTTCCTTGTTTTTTTCGGATTTGTCAACGGTCATCCAGGCTTCCCCCGCCAGCCTGACTGATGGCGTCCCTGAGCGCTGCCAGGATCACCAGGGGGATCTGTTGCACTTTATTCTCCAGTGCTTCCAGCCTTTCTTTAAGTTCTTTCAACAAGGCCTGGTCCTCCGCCTTAAGTGCTTCAAGCCGACCGGCGATTTTTTGATTTTCCTCCAGTACGGGCTGCACCATTTTTTTCTTCAAGCCGGAAAGGATGTCTCTTAAAAGCTGCTGGATTAAATCGTCACTGGCATGCTCACTCTTTCGCTCATCCACCCTTAAACTCATTTTGAATCTCTCCTTATTTAATTAAATTTATCAATGGCTTTTTTTAAAATCGATAAAAGTCTGGTGGTTTCCCTTTGAGAGTGCTCCTCCAGCGCGGACCGGACGGACTCCCCAAAATCATGAAGCAAGTTTTTCCTGATTTCCCCACCCGTGCGTCCGCTGATTTCTCCGATGATCCTACGCAGTCGCTCATCTAAAAGCCTTGCGTTATCCATCTTCAAACCTCCCTGCAGGTTATTAGCAAAGTTGCCCCAAAAGAGGGAGCAGAATTGCCGCCCGCCTTCCTCAAAACAGCCGGTTAACAACCCGTTGCTTTGTTTGTTTTTTTTTAACTATGGCTTTACGGTGGTTTCGACAGGTAAACTGCGCTCCGGATCTCCTTTAACCTTCTCCTTGAACGCCTCAGGAACTCCTGTGCCATTCGCAGGTACTTTTTCTGTTCAAACGATGGTGTCGCGGCCAGGAGAGCATCATTTACTCTTAGGAAGGCATCATTTAGAATGGAAAAAAGTTCATCTATGGAAGATAGATAAAAACTCCTGCCGCTGGATCCCAGGATGCCTTCTTCCAGCTTTTTCATAAGGGTTCCCATCAGCCCTCCGTCTCCCCCGGTAAAGCCTTTTAAGGCGGATACAAGGAGGATTCTGGGGTTGGAAAAAGCGAGGCCGGCTAATGATGACGAGGAGGTTAGTTTTCTCCGAACAAAATTGGCTACTGCTTCCCGCTGGGCCGGGCTTAAAACATCAGCAAAGTTGATTAAAAAGTAGTATTTTTCCTCTTGATTATCCGGCATTTCTTCTTTTTTTATAAATCCGTGCGCCCGGGGCCCGAATAAGGCCTCAAAATGCCCTTTGTCCATGTTGTTCAGGATGTGCTTGCCGTTGAGGAAAATCAGGTAGGCATCGCATTGTCGGATAATTTGGCAGGTATTTTCATAATGGTGCTTTTGAATCCAGTCCAGTCCCGGGGTGTCAATTAATTCAGCCAGTTTTAGGTATTCACAGGGGTGTTGAAGTTCCACCATTTCAATTCGAAAAGCGTTTTCCTGACCTGTTAACTTCCTAAAACGGTGCATTTCAGAAGGATCTGAAAGATCGAATTCAAAGCTCCCCGCATCCTTGAAGGTGACCCTAACTTCCTCCACGGCCCTGCGGGCTTTCAGTCCTTTTAAAGGAATTAGCCTGAAGGCTGCCGGTACTGCACTCCCCGCGATCCTGGCAAAAGCGCCGGCGGCAAACAGCTCCTTAAGCCGCTTGAGCCTTTCGAGCATCTCCCTCCTCTCAATATGAGCATAGTGGCCGCCACAACTGGCTTCAAGAAAGGATATAGGAGAATTGGAAGCAAGGAGCCAATTCTCCAGCGCCGATATTTCATCCCGGCGCAGGCTGGCTTTGTCCCCGATTAAGTCGTACAGTTTTAAGGTCACCTGAAGGGGATAGTGAACGGTGGCTCTTTTCCACCGACCGTAAGTAATCCGGGTCACGGAAGCAGTGGTGGGTCCGTCAGCGGTAGGGAGGAGTTCATCCTTTAGCAGGGCATTGAAAAACGTGGATTTACCGGTTGAAAACCCTCCGGTCGCCACGACCGTAAAGCGCTTTACCTCGATCCGGTTGAAAAGATCTCTGAGTTTAGTCCGGTCCAGATAAGGTTCTACCTGTTTTTTCGCCAGCAGGTTCCCGATCAGTTCAAGTAGGATATCCTTGTTTTCCCTGATTCCTGCTGCTTTCGGACGGTAGGATCTGCCGCCGGGCAGGCCGGTCGGCGCCTCAATGTTGGAGGAGTTAATTTTTTTAAAGGTTGTATCCAGTTCCAGAACAATTGAGGGAAGGGAATACAGAAGGCGCCTGGTCTCCAAAATTCTTTGCGCCGTTTCCTGGACTCCCCAGAATCTCGCAAGAAAAAGGGAATCATCCTTGATCTTAACGGTTTGATGGATTCTTTGCGGTAGTGTTGCCTCTAGCTTTTTTAAAGTATTGGAAGATTGCCTGAATGCGGTACGGGCCAGTTCCACTTCCAGGAACAGGCGTAGAAATTCGATGTTGTCCTTTTTGAAGGTATTAATAGTGTTTAACCTCACCGGGTTTAAAAAAATTTCCCTCAGTGCCGCCCGGGTTAACTCCAGGGAGGAGCCGTCGGACAAACCAAGATTGCAGTTCAGCCAAAAGGAAAGGTCGTCCATGTTCCTTTTTTTCCAGACCGATGACAGTTTGTATAGAAATAACCGGTTAAAATCCTCAATACCGCGCTGGTGAAAAAGGTAAATAACCTTGTCTGCTTCTCTTGCTGCCTGTTCGGCCAGTCCAGTAAAATCACCGTGGAGAGAATCTATACCCGGTGTATCCACAAGGCTGCATTTTTTCAAAAAAGGAAAAGGAAATTCGATCTCAATCCGCTCGGCCGGAGTCTTAAGCCGATTTAAAAAACATTGGAATGCATCCTTTCGGAGAAAGGAAAATCGTTCACGACCCCTGATGAGAGTTGCTTTAAATGTCTCACCGTAAACAAAGTGGAGCGGGCAAAATGTGGTCGGGATGACTCCCACCGGGCTAATCTCTTCCTCCAGGAGGCCGTTTAAGAGGGTTGATTTCCCGGCGTTAAAGGCTCCGAGGACTGCCACGCAGGGCTTTGCAGACAGGCCGACAAACTCTTCTAATTTATCCAGGCCCTTAATAAACAGGTGGATCTGATCCAAAGAAGCCGCCTCCGGTTGAAAAATGGGTGGGAATCATTTCTTATGTTTCTATATATTAGCGGGGGCGGTGTTTTATGCGTTTAGTGGTTTTATCTTGACCCGGTTTCTTTTAATTCAGATAGAAGAATCTTGTGATAAGATCCGGCCGGGTAGTGATAGAATAATGTCAGAGGAAAAGAGGCCATGGCTGTTGGTCTCGAAGAGGTCATCTCAGGAACTGGGGAAATTTATTGGAGAAAAAATAGAGGAGGCATAATGGTTTGAAGACGGTTTACATATTCGGTGCAGGTGCTTCCGCTGCGGAAGGGGCTCCAGTGGTGCGCAATTTCCTCCGGATTGCCTACCGCCACTTTAAAGAAGAACAGGAAGAGCCCGATTTAGAAATAGTCTGGGAGTTTCTGGAGCATTTTTACGGTAGCCGGACACCCATTAAAAAGGGTGTTGATTTGGACAGGTATCCCGGCATTGACGAGATATTTAACATCGTCGACTGGTACCTGTTGCAAAACCACTCCTTTTCCACCCGGTTTCACCGGGCCCGGTTGTATGATTTAAAGACAGCCCTGGTTAAGCTGATCAGTATGACCCTGGACAGGTCCTTGCCTACGGACAGTGGAATCCATCATTCTTTTATGGCAGGGGTGCTGAAAAAGGGCGATACACTTCCCACTTTCATTTCCTTGAACTATGACATTGTATTAGACAGGGCGGCGAGGGCCGCAGGCTGTATCCCGGAATACGGATTTTACGGAAACCATGATAACCATCTGGAAGCGCGGGGGAAAGTACCCCTTTATAAACTACATGGCTCCCTGAATTGGTCTTTCTGCCCGCTCTGCGGGGAGATTTCGGAGCACGATGATAAAGTTGCCCACCTCCTCTTCAGGAAGCGGAATATCATTTACTGCCTGGCCTGCGGGGGAGGAAACTCCCAGGCCATCATCATTGCCCCAACTTTGTACAAAGCCTATAACATCAGCAGGCTTCACAACATTTGGGACAGCGCGGCGCGGGCCATCAGCCTCTCCGAGCGACTGGTGTTTATCGGCTACTCGCTGGCCATCTCAGATACCTCCATTATTGCAACAATCAAGAGGGCTTTAAACGCGCCGGATAAAAAAAGAGAAATCATAGTTATTAACCCCAATGAGCGCGTCTGTGAACGCTATCGCCAAATTTTAGGCGAGGGCTGCAAGATCTTCTGTGAAGGGTTTAAAGGAGTTGTGATTTAAAGGTGGAACGAAAAAATTCGTCAGGAGAGTTTGTCAGGCGCAGTTAGAAGCAGCTGTGGCGGACACCGCTTCAGGTCTCATTGTCAGCCTGGTTACATCTAAAAAACCCCCTTACCGAAGTTGTGCTTAGTAGAACTGAAAGAGCTGGCTGTGGGTAGTTTTTCTAGAAGCTCAGGGCAATTTCCTCGCGGTCCAGCCGCGCCCTGATTGACCGCATTCGTTCTGCCAGGCCGGGGTTTCCGGCTGCTGCCCGCTCAATCTGACGGAGAAGGTCGATTTCCCGCCTGAAGATCGAAAAGATATCTCCGGGCTGGAGAGAAGACATCTCCTGCAGCTCTGCAAAACTTGAGCCGTTATACCAGGCAAAGGCTAGGGATCCGGGCAGGTTTGACCAGATGCAGAAGCGTTCAGGGACGCCTAAACTGAGTAGTTCTCGCCTGATTAAGGAGGCTTCACGCAGGGCTGGAAGCTCGAGCCTTGCCCCCTGGGCGTTCTTTCCCGGAACAAACTCGATGCCCGCCAGGACGGCGGACACTTGGGCCGGGTCAATATCTTCAAGCAAGCCTGAGAAAGCGATTTCCGTAACCAGTATTTCCTGAACGTGCAATTCCAGGGCAAACAGGCCGCGCGGGTAAAACTCCCTGCCCTTTAAATACCCCAGGTTTTCCAGAAGATCCCGGACCTCCTTATACTCAACAAAAATCAAATTGATCTGGTTTGAAACAGCCGCATATTCTTGTTTGAGCAAATGGCAGTGGTCCTGGACCTGCAGTAATTGTTCTGATACAGACAGGCACTTTTTATGGTCAGGGCACTTTTTGGGGGGTGTCGCAGAAAGCTGCCTTTGCAGCCGCTCTCTTTCCTTGTTTTTGTTATTCTTCCAACGGTAGCGCCGAAGCTGCCTGCGGGCTTTATTTCGCTCCAGCGGGCAGGCTAAAGTCTGGCCTTCCGGGCAGAGGGTGGCCTTCATTGCTGAGATCCGTCCGGCACATGTGTTTAGCTCCTGCTCCAAAAAGTCCTTTTTTTTGTTAAGCTGGTAGATCTTAAAGTTTTTATTTAGAAAACGGTCAATTTCTGCATCGGTTTTATATCTCAGCAGGCTTAGGACAGTATTGGGGGAAATTATGAGCCTGCCTGATACCGACTCTACCCCTTTCTCTTCAAAGAACCCTGTTTGTTCCGGGAAACGGCTGTCAATGCGGATAAAGGCATGGCCAATCCGGTCGAAGCCCCGCCGGCCGGCGCGGCCGGCCATCTGGAAAAATTCCCTGTTTTGTAAAATTCGAAAGTCGTGGCCGTCCCATTTCCTGGTGGAATCAAAAACCGCGCTGGCAGCTGGAAAGTTGACCCCGGCCGCAAATGTTTCGGTGCAAAAAACCACCCAGAGTAAGCGCCTGGAATAGAGCTTTTCCACCAGGTATTTAACCGGCGGCAGAAGCCCGGCGTGGTGGTAAGCAATGCCCTGAAGCAGCAAGCGTTTCAAATTGCGCCAACCCGGGCCGCTAAATGTGCCGGGTTGCTCCGCTTCCGCTACGCGGATAATCGACTCTGTGGTTTTCTTTTCCTGGGCGTTCAGGAAATCCCACTCCCGCCCCAGGTCGTGGGCCAGGGTTTCTGTCCGCCCCCGGCTGAATACAAAGAAAAGTACGGGCAATTTGTCCTGGATTGATTCGATAATTTCGCTGCAGGATACTTCCGGCAGTTCCATACGGTTCACTCCCCCATCCAGCGCTTTTTATTGCGCATTGCCTTGAGCTGTTCGACCAGGTCTTTTACTTCGTTGCGCGCTTCCCTCTCCTGTACAATCTGTCCACCGGGCAGGACCCACCTTACAGCCAGTGGGATACGCCTCTTTTTCTCTGAAATCACAACGACATTTCCGCCCCGGACCGAGCTAATCCAGTCCGCCATTTCGTCCGCGTTGGGGACCGTTGCAGAAAGCCCCAGGATTTTAATGTGAGCAGGTGCAAAAAGAATGCTTTCCTCCCAGGTGGTACCCCGTTCGGCGTCATCAAGGTAATGGATTTCGTCAAAAACAACGTAGGATATTTTCTCAAGCTGTTCAGGCTCACTGATGCACCAGTTCCTGAATATTTCTGTTGTCATAATCAGCATTGGCGCACCCGGGTTGATGCTGATGTCACCCGTAACAAGTCCCACTTTTTCTTCCCCGAATAATCCCTTAAAATCCCTGAATTTCTGATTGGATAGGGCCTTTAAGGGGGAAGTATAAACCATGCCCAGACCTTCCGACATTACATCTCTGGCCAGCATTTCCGCAACCAGGGTCTTCCCGTTTCCCGTGGGTGCGGCCACCAGGACCGACAAACCCTCCCGAAGTGCATTTGATGCCTCAATCTGAAAATCATCAAGGGAAACGATCTCCGTTTCTGCAAGAGGGGCAGTTTCTGTACGCACCGGTCTTTTTTTCCGGACAGGGGGCTTTTCTTTCCCTGGAATTTCCGGCTTTTGGGCACGTCCAACAGCAGGGCCGTATTTGGTTAAGATCGATGCCAGTTTCGGATGGATTTCTTCAAGGTCCCCGTACATCAGGCAGATAGTAGTTTCCCTGTCCCGCAAGATGGGAGTAAGTACGTTGTCTTCAATCAAGCGCCTGACCTGGCCGATGGAAATCCCGAGAAAGGCTGCGGTCTCGGCCAAATTTAGCTTTTTGTTTCTTTTTATGAGATCCTGAAGTCGTGATCTATCTTTCCTTAAGGTCTGAACATCGGAGTACCAGAAACGGATTCTGTCGTCCAGGTAAAAATGACCTATTTCTCTGGAATCAGCCAAACTGGTCAGGGTATCTTGTTCCAGTCCAAGTAGATTCGCAGTTTCCTTTCCCCCCAGGGAGTTCTCTCTCAGAAAAGCCGGGGCGCTTGCTGAATACGGTGGGGCAAAATACCTTCCGGATATTTCCCCTAACTGTTCGGTAAGCACTTCACCGGGGAACTCACGGCGCAGACATTGGTATTCCTTGTCGTCAAATTTCACCGGGAGAGCGCAGCTGTCGGATAGGGCTTTAAAAGCATTATGATTGAGCCCCAGTTCATCCGGAATAAAAAAAGGGTAATGGAGGGAGTCAAGCGTGTTCCGGCAGCCTTCTGTTTTCCGGCGCCGTTCCAATTCGCTCCTGCCTTCCGGGGAATCCGCCGTGGTGATCATTGCGCGGGGTAGCCTTACGAAAGGATGAGTATCGTTTTCGCGGGCGAGCCTGTCGGTAATTTTTTTATGCCTTTGGAAAATGCGGAGCAAGTTAGGCAGGCGGCGGGGTTTCTCCTGAAGGTAGTCTAATAGGAAATTCCAGGCGCCACTGCTGTCAGGCAGTGTGAGGCGGCCATCGGGCAATCTTGGAAAATGCCGCCAGACCGGGTCGGGAAAGTTTTCTATGCCTGTTTCTGCAATGATTTCTGTTTTCAAGCGAGCTTGTCCATCAGACAGTAAAAGGGTAATGGCTTTTACCTGCTCTTCGACACCCGCGTCCCGGGGGACAGCTTCTTCCACCCATGTGTATTTCTTCAGTTCTTTCAGGATTTTGGGCAAAGCCTTGCGTAATTGTCCTCGCTCGCTATGCCAGACAACCCCGCCCTGCAATGGGGTTGAACCGCTTTTGTCAATTAGCCAGTCACCCCTGGTTTTTGTCCTTCCAACCCGGATCTCCTCTTTTTCAATTAAGGAAGAGAGCGCCCCGGCCAGGGCGTCGTATCCGCAATCGCAAAGATTATACGCCTCTGCGAGGGATACGGCGCCCTGTCTTTTCAACAAATCAAGGAGTTTGACTATGGCCTGCTTTGTTATATTGTTTGCCAAATCTTGAAAACACCCCTGGCCTAGCTTTCTTAATATCATTAGTAGTCTAGCACATCCTATTCAAGTTTAACAATAATTTTGGCATTAATCTCAAATTAAAGCGTAACGCTCCTAAAACTAGCCATGAGCACAATAACTTCTCAAAAAAAATTGGCCGTATTAGTCGGCCATGATGCGGTATGTTGACAGGCAAGGAAGGATATCTGAAATCCTTATTAAATGAAATCCTGCAAATGTCATCAAGATTTTCAAAAATCGGGGAACCCTTAGTAGCAAGCCAGGTATCTTTAATTGATTGATTACTTTTCTTTAAATGAAGAACAAGCCAAACCCGAAGATGAGGAGAATCAAGATCAAGAACAGGACAAAAGCCCAGTTTCCGAAGCCCGTTACAGGTACTTGTTCAGCCGCGACTTCAGCCATATTAAGACCTCCCTTTAAAAATTTATTTTTTTTAAATAAAGAACAAGCCAAACGCGAAGATGAGAAGAATTAGGATCAAGAACAGAACAAAAGCCCAGTTTCCGAAGCCCGTTACAGGTACTTGTTCAGCCGCGACTTCAGCCATATTAAGACCTCC
>DHTR01000025.1:23886-32721 GCA_002408725.1 Pelotomaculum sp. UBA5255 | reverse complement strand
GAACAGAACAAAAGCCCAGTTTCCAAAGCCCGTTACAGGTACTTGCTCGGTCGCAACTTCAGCCATATTAAGACCTCCTTGTATCATATTTAGAGTCCTGATTTGAACGGCAAGATAAGCCGTTCATTTTTATAAACAAGTTGTCTTTTGATAACTATAAAACTTATGAATTGAAAGACGGGGTTATTGTAATAATTAATTTAAGCGCCCTTTTTGGTTTCTAATTCATAATATGAACGAATAAAAAAATGGTTACCGGGTCTAAATAAAACCAATCTCTTTTTTAAAAATAAAGGCATATCTAGCCTCCCAATTTGAACTGCCACGGGCAAACTGTTAGAATTAACTATTGATGGTAGCCCTGAAATAAAAGGAGATTTAAAATATGACCAATCATTGCGCCGTTAGAGTTGCTGTCATTGGTGGCGGAGCTTCGGGCATTGTTGCCGCAATCGCGGCAGGGCGCAAAGGGGCGGATGTCACAATCCTGGAAAAAAACCAGAGGATTGGCCGGAAGATCCTGGCCACCGGCAACGGGAGGTGCAACCTCACAAATTTAGACCTCAGCATATCAAACTTTCATGGCAGGAACCCAAAATTTGCTTTTGCTGTCCTGAGCCGGTTTGATCTAGAGGAAACCATTGAGTTTTTTGAACAACTTGGTGTGTCCCACAAGGTCGAAGAAGGTGGTAAAGTATTCCCCGTTTCAAATCAGGCCTCGAGTGTACTGGATGTGTTGCGTTACGAACTGGAAGAAATCGGCGTTAAGATCCTTTGCGATTCCGAGGTGGTCGAGATTAAGGAAAAGAAGGCGGAGTTCAAAATTTACCTGGGAGGCGGCAGGACATTTCATGCGGACCGGGTAATTATCGCAACCGGGGGCAGGGCCGCACCACATTTCGGATCCAACGGCAGCGGCTATGCTCTGGCCAAAAACCTTGGTCACGCTATCGTGGAGCCGTTTCCGGCCCTTGTGCAGTTAAAATTGGCAGCTAGATTTTTAAGACAGATCCAGGGGATTAAGTTCGAGGGCGGTGCTGAATTAATCGTTGGCGATCGTTCTGTTCAGGCTGCGTCCGGGGAAATTCTTTTTACCGAATATGGCATATCCGGCCCGCCTATTTTTTGCTTAAGCCGCAGGGCAGGGGAATATCTGCAAAAAAATCAAAGCGTCTGGCTTAAGCTGCAGCTGGTCAACACCCTTAGCCCGGAGGAACTGGAAGAGTTATTATTCAGGCGCTTCCAATCCGGGCCCGGAAAGAGCGCCGCTTTTAGTTTTGTTGGCTTTTTGAACAAGAAACTGGCGCCTGTCATCTTAAGGGAAGCAGGCATTGATTTTAATAAGCCCGCCGGTCAGATCACCGCCGGGGAGCGCAAAAAAATTGTTCAAATCCTCAAGGACTGGCGCTTTCCGGTAACGGGAAACACATCCTGGCCCGCGGCTCAAGTTACCGCAGGGGGCGTGGACGTAAAAGATATCAACGGGCGCACCATGGAGTCAAGGCTTACTCCAAAGCTGTACTTTGCCGGTGAAGTTGTTGATATTGATGGTGACTGCGGTGGTTACAACCTACAGTGGGCATGGTCGTCCGGTTTTGTGGCAGGAGACAGCGCCGCGTCTCTCTGAACCGGTGTCTTTTTGTGACCCTGGGTGCGAGATTTCGCAACAAGTGTCTTTTGTCACAAAACGGTACAAGACGAGAGTTTAAAGAACACATGATATCGAAAAATGACAATAATTGTCCTTAGGTGGTCAAGAAGCCCCGTTTTTTTACTGGCAACATTTTTGCATGAATAAATTCTAGAAAATTTATTCGAAACAGGTGATCTATATCAAGAAAAAACAGGGGCAAAAAATTAAGAACACCGGTACGGGGAGTGTCGCGTGGGTATATGACGAGGAGCACGGCTGGATCAACGTAAGCCTGTTCCTGAAAAGAATTAAGAAGCTCGAGAAAGATTTATACGAAAAACTCCAAAAAACAGGTTAATTATAAAAACTACATATAAAAATTATCTTGCAAATACTCGGAAAATGTGGTCATATTTCCGAGTATTTCTTGTGTGCATTTTTTGATAGATATGCTATAATACGCATAATAAAAATCAATCTAGCCTATCACATTGTTTGTTTCAAATATATACAGATTGGTTGAGGTATTTGCCTTTAAATTATTATCAGTCTGGCACCCGATGGGTTATGTTTGATTTAGTTTATATTAAAGGGGGTGAAAAGCTTCTGTTTTTAAAAAGGTCCTCCTTGGGCTGTGTTTTTCCCTTAATCTAATAAAGATGTGGACAAGTTCTCCTGACAGTAGAATGTGGGCGCGTGTATAAGACACAAGAGCAAGCCCGCTTGATTTAGTCTGGAGAATATTTTGGGTTAATAATCCTGGCATGGACCATTTCGATTGTGGAGCAGTGTGTCTGAGCGCTACACTTACTGAATGCTGGATAGTCTGTAGGTCTGGTTATTTTAATGGTTACCAGGGTAGCGGGTGCCGGATAGTGGATAAAATTTTTTTTAGAACAATAATGTGAAAATTATAACAATACTGAGCTTTCAAGAAAGATCTTAAGCAAGGGGGTTCAAATTCGTGGCAGTGTGCGCATGCGGTTGCGGAGAAGATGAGCTGACTAAACAACTGGATAAAATTATAGACCAGTACAGGGGGCAGCCCGGCGGGCTAATCCAGGTACTGACCAAAGCCCAGGAATTAATTGGGTATTTGCCCAAATGGGCCTTAACGAGTATAGCGAAAGGGTTAGGGGTATCTCTTCAGGACGTTTATAGTGTTGTTACATTTTACGCGCTTTTCTCACTGATTCCAAGGGGTAGGCACAAGATCAGCGTTTGTGCAGGGACAGCCTGCTATGTCAAAGGGACCAAAACAGTTCTCAAAACGCTTCAGGAAGTGCTGGGGATAAAACCCGGACAGACCACTCCCGACAGCCGATTTACAGTGGAAATTGTCCGCTGCATTGGCGCCTGCGGTCTTGCTCCGGCCATCATTATCGACGGCAAAGATGTACACGGCCGTCTGGAACCGGAACAGATTCCCGAAATCCTGGAACAGTACGCGTAAACCCGTTGTTGCAGATTGCTCATTCCTTACCTTATGGATATTGTTATAGTTCCATAATAATCAGGATAGCGAATGAAAGACCGCAGCCTGATGGGGAGATCCTGAACAGGTATGGCTGGAGGATTTAAACGGAGGTGTGATAAGTGAAGTCTTTGGACGAACTGGCAAAGATAAGAGACAGCAGACGGGCAGCCCTTAAAATTCGGGAAGGTGTCCCGTCCGCGACGGAGAAGGCCCACATTATGATGTGCGGTGGCGCGGGCTGCATTTCATCCAAATGTACCGAAGTTGTAGAAGCGATGAAGGAGTCCCTTGATAAAAACGGTATTGCCGACAAGGTACAAATTATCCTGACTGGTTGTATGGGCCCGTGCGATATGGGACCCGTTGCGATTGTTTATCCTGATGCTACCTTTTACCGCAGGCTGAAGGCAAAGGATGCCGGGGCTATTGTCGAGGAGCACATCCTCAAGGGGAAACCTGTACAGCGTCTGTTGTACAGGGCGCCCGGCGCCAAGGAGCCCACCCGGAGTGTTTACGATATTGACCTGTTTAAAAAACAGAAAAAGATTGTTTTGAGGAATAATTTTTATATTGATCCCACTTCTATTGAGGATTATATTGCCAGAGACGGCTATGCCGCCCTGGGCAAGGCGCTTACCCAGATGCAGCCCGGTGAAGTGATCGAGGAAGTAAAAAAATCCGGTATTCGCGGTCGCGGTGGCGCCGGCTTCTCAACCGGCACAAAATGGGGATTTACCGCCGCTGCCAAGGGAAGCCCGAAATATGTTGTGTGTAACGGTGATGAGGGCGACCCGGGTGCGTTTATGGATCGGTCTGTCCTGGAAGGCGATCCTCACAGCGTGATTGAAGGCATGGCTATTTGCGGTCGTGCCATCGGGTCCGAGCAGGGTTATGTCTACGTCCGGGCGGAATACCCGCTGGCCATTGAGAGATTGTCCAATGCCATTGAGGACGCCCGTGGGCACGGCCTGCTGGGGAAAAATATTTTTAATACCGGTTTTAATTTTGACATAGAAATCCGGATCGGAGCCGGTGCCTTTGTATGCGGTGAGGAGACGGCGCTGCTGACTTCCATTGAGGGCAAGCGCGGTGAGCCGAGGCCAAGACCCCCGTTCCCGGCCAACGCCGGCGTGTGGGGCAAGCCCACTGTTTTAAACAACGTTGAAACATGGGCTAATATCCCTGAAATCATTTTTAATGGCGCCGATTGGTTTTCCACCATCGGCACCGAGAAGAGCAAGGGAACCAAGGTCTTCGCGCTGGCCGGCAGGATTAACAACACGGGTATCGTGGAAGTGCCCATGGGTACCACCTTGCGGGAAATCGTCTTTGATATCGGTGGAGGAATCCCGCGGAAGAAACTCTTTAAAGCCGTCCAGACCGGTGGCCCCTCCGGCGGCTGCATCCCGGCCGACCACCTGGATACCCCTGTTGACTATGACTCTCTTGGAGCGCTTGGCGCCATTATGGGCTCCGGCGGCATGATTGTTATGGACGAGGACACCTGCATGGTGGACATCGCCAAGTTCTTTATTGATTTCTGCGTTGATGAGTCCTGTGGTAAATGCTCCCCCTGCCGGATCGGGACCAAGCGGATGCTGGAAATCCTGGAGCGGATTACGACCGGTAAAGGGAAAGAAGGAGACATCGAGCTTTTACAGGAATTGGCTACCACAATCAAGTCCACCGCGCTGTGCGGCCTGGGACAGACCTCGCCGAACCCTGTATTGAGCACAATCCGGTACTTCAGACATGAGTACGAGGAGCACATCAAGGACCATCACTGCCGTTCAGGTGTCTGCGATTTTAAGGAATAAAACCGCTCCCGGTTGGTTATGAGGAATGTGGAAAAATACGGGAGTTTGGAGGGAAAATGAAAATATGATAACATTAACAATTGATAACCAGAAGATAGCGGTAGAAGAAGGGACAACCATTCTTGAGGCCGCTAAACAATTGGGAATCAATATCCCGACCCTTTGTTATCTGAAGGATATCAACGTCATTGGCGCTTGCCGGATCTGCGTTGTCGAAGTGCAGGGTGCCAGGGCTTTTGTACCGGCCTGTGTCGCCCCGGTTGCCGAGGGTATGGTTGTCCGCACTAACACCCCGACTGTGATTAAAGCCCGCAAGCTGGTTCTTGAATTGATTCTTTCAGACCACCCCATGGAGTGTCTCACCTGTGTCCGCAACCAGAACTGCGAACTGCAAAAGTTGGCGGAGACTTTCGGGTTGACGGAAATCCGGTTTGAAGGCGCAAAAACGTCATACCCCATCGATAATTCCAGCCCCGCCATTATGCGTGACCCCCGCAAGTGCGTTCTTTGCCGCCGTTGTATTTCGGTCTGTACCAATATCCAGACTGTCAATGCCATCCAGGCCCAGGAGAGGGGCTTTGACAGCCTGATTGCTCCGGCTTTTAATGAGCCGCTGGCCAATATGGAGTGTGTCCAGTGCGGCCAGTGCTCCCTTGTTTGCCCCACCGGGGCTATCCAGGAAGTTGATGATACAGCGAAGGTATGGGATGCCCTTGCTGATCCCAAGAAGCACGTCATCGTCCAAACCGCACCGGCGACCCGGGTGCAAGTTGGGGAAACCATCGGCGCCGAGCCGGGCAGCATCGTTACAGGCCAGATGGTGGCCGGACTTCGCCGATTGGGTTTTGATAAGGTTTTCGACACCGACTTTACGGCTGACCTGACCATTCTCGAAGAAGGGAACGAGCTTCTCCAGCGGGTTACAACGGGTGGTACCCTGCCCATGATCACCTCCTGCAGCCCGGGCTGGATTAAATTTGCCGAGCATTTCTATCCGGACCTGCTTCCCCATCTCTCCACCTGCAAGTCACCACAGCAAATGTTCGGCGCCCTGGCCAAGACCTACTACGCTGAAAAGGCGGGCATCGACCCCGCAGATATATTCAGCGTCTCGATCATGCCCTGTACCGCCAAGAAGTACGAGTGCACCAGGCCTGAGATGAAAAGCAGCGGTTACCAGGACGTGGACGTGGTTCTTACCTCCCGCGAACTGGGACGCATGTTCAAGCAGGCCGGGCTGAATATGGCCAACCTACCCCAAGAAGAATATGACGCCCCGCTCGGGATCTCCACCGGAGCCGGTGAAATTTTCGGCGCCTCCGGTGGCGTGATGGAGGCGGCCCTACGGACTGTCTACGAGGTTGTTACCGGCAAAGAGCTCACAAACATTAACTTTACGGATTGCCGGGGCCTTACAGGTGTAAAGGAAGCAGTCGTCCAGGTAGGAGATCTGCCTGTTAAAATTGCGATTACGAACGGACTTGGCAACGCGCGTAAGGTGCTGGATAAAATCCGCGCCGGCGAGGCCGACTACCACTTTATCGAAATTATGTGCTGCCCCGGCGGCTGCATCGGCGGCGGCGGGTCACCCATTCCCACCAACACCGAGATCCGTCTCAAGAGAATTGACGCTACCTATACTGAAGATGAGCACATGGTCCTGCGCAAGTCTCACGAAAACCCGGCAGTTCAGGAACTCTACAATGAGTTTCTGGAAAAACCGCTGGGCCATAAGTCACACGAGCTATTGCACACTCATTACACGAAGAGGAATAGGTTCCAGGAAGAATGCTAGTTGAACGCTCCCGGTAACCATATAAATTCCCCACCTGATTTCAGGTGGGGAATTTTTTCAATCCTTTTTTAATAGTTGATCAGACCAAATCCCAGGAATGCGGGGGGGAGCGCTTACCAGGGTTGTGCCCGGGGGCAGGAACTGCCTGGCGTTAGCGATGGCCCGGCGGGGCTCATTATCTTCTTCACTGAGATGGCCCAATACCACTAGTTTGCAATTTGAAAGCCCCATCGACCCGAGCGCCTGTCCGCACTGCTCATTAGAGAGATGGCCGGTGGAGCCGAGATTGCGACGGATGACTTGAGGGGGCTTTGCTGAGTGTTTGTACATCTCCACGTCATGGTTAGACTCTATGTACAGGTAATCGATAGATTGAAAAGCCTGCATACAGCACCCCGGGACAAACCCGGTGTCGGTGATGAAACCCATTTTTTCACCGTCACCGCTGAAGGTAAAGCCAATTGTTTCAACATCGTGAGAAAGCCTGAAGGGGTTTACGGTGAGGGTTCCGATATTCTGTTCAGCATCCGGGCGGAGGGCACAAAACCTTGAGTGCCCTCTAAAAGAAATGCTTTCAAGTAACTGCTTCAAAATGAGGGCGGAAGAATACACGGGTACATCCCTTTCTTTGAGAAAATATTTAAGGCCGTAGACGTGGTCGATATGCCTGTGAGTTATTAAAACTGCGTCAATATCGCCTGGCGATAGCCCCGCCTTGTCTAGAAAAGGCTTTAGATCCCTCTTTCTAAGCCCGCAATCAACCAATACGCATGTATTTTTATCCTGAACGATGATGCTGTTGGCATAGCTGCAGGAAGAAAGACTGCAAAATTTCAAAGCCGTGAACCTCCTCTGGTTTACTGTCTGAGATATAGATTGGACAGTTCGGGAAAGATTCCTTCCCCATCATCGTAACTTTGTTCGCCCAGCCTGTTTAAGGGATTCAAAGCAGGTCATGCAATCCTGAGCTTGTACAGAAAATTGCATTTGAAAGCAATGGTATAAATATTGTCTTTTGAGCAGAATATAAAGCTAAGTTTAAATATGAATCCATAAAACATAAACAGCGAGGTTTGTGTAGGGAGGTTTTCAAGATTGGCGGATCACCGCAGTGAATTACCGAGGATAGCTTATTTCTGTATGGAATACGGCCTGAATGAGCAGCTTCAAATCTACGCCGGCGGGCTTGGTGTGCTGGCCGGCGATTACATCAAGGCCGCCAAAGACCAGGGGTTCCCGATGGTGGCTCTGGGAATCCTGTGGAGACAGGACTATACCCACCAGTTTATTGGCGAAGACCTGATGCCTTACGACTTGTACCCGAACCTGGATTACAAGTTTTTAAAGGACACCGGTATCACCGTTACTGTACAAATTCGGGGTGAAGATGTGACCTGCAAGGTGCGCTTGGTGGACCAGTATGGGAACATTCCCCTTTATCTCCTGGACACCAATTTTCCCGGCAGCGTAAACGGCTGGATGACCAACCGCCTTTATGCTGGTGGGCCACAGGAAAGAGTGGCGGCGCAAATCATCCTTGGCGTGGGAGGTATCCGCGCGCTCAGGGCGCTGAATATTCCGGTGGACGTGTATCACTTCAATGAGGGACACGCCATTCTTGCAGGTGTTGAATTAATCAGGGAAAAGATGAAGGAAAGGGGATTATCCTTTGAAGAAGCCTGGCGGGAAACCCGGAAGCAGGTTGTTTTTACCACCCATACCCCGGTGGCGGCCGGGAATGAGTCGCACGATCACAACCTTTTAAGCCATATGGGCGCCTATGATGGGCTGAATTATAATCAGATGAAGCTTCTGGGCGGGGACCCCTTTAATTTAACCGTAGCAGCCCTGAGGCTTTCCCGGATCGCTAATGCCGTGTCCAAAACTCACGGGAAGACGGCAAGGAACATGTGGAGAGGCGTTTATCATGCCTCACCGATTATATCCATTACTAACGGCGTACATATTGATACCTGGCAGGACAGGGGAATCAAAGAAGCCTTTAAAACCGGCGGCGACATCTGGGAGCCCCACATGAGGCTGAAAAAAGCTTTGCTGGAGTATATCAAACGACATACAGGCACCCAGTTGAATGAGAATGCCCTGACCATTG
>DHTR01000025.1:16027-23713 GCA_002408725.1 Pelotomaculum sp. UBA5255 | reverse complement strand
CCCGGAGGGCTGCCCCGTACAAGCGAAGCGATTTAATTTTTCGGAATGAAGAAATCATCGCCCCACTATTAAGGGAGAAAAAAATACAATTGGTCTTTTCCGGTAAGGCCCACCCCGAGGACAGTATTGGTAAGGAAATCATTAAGTCACTTATTGAAATGGATAGAAAGTACAGGGACAGCATTGTCTTTTTGGAAAACTACAACATGGAAGTGGCCCGCATGCTGGTGCGTGGTTGCGACCTCTGGTTAAATAACCCGAAGAGGCCGATGGAGGCCAGCGGGACCTCGGGCATGAAAGCTGCAATCAACGGTGTGCTCAACCTGTCTATCGTGGACGGCTGGGTGGGCGAAGGGCCGCAGCACGGTGTGAGCGGCTGGCTCATAAACAACATCGCCAAGGGAGAATCCAACCTGGATCAGGATAAGGAAGACTTGAAAGCGCTCTATGAAATCCTGACCGGTGAAGTTATCCAGACCTATTACAATGACCGCACCAGGTGGATTGATATGATGTTGTCCTGTGTTGATATGGCCCACTGGCAGTTCTCTTCCCAGCGGATGATCAGAGAGTATTATGACCTCATGTACCAGGAAGAAGAGTTCAGAACGGAGGGTGAAATGGATAACTATCAAGCCGGGCAAACAAGGCCGGCAGTAACATTTGAGAAACCCTTGGAGAACCAACGGGAAAATGTTTTTGTATATGGCAGGGATACCGGCTTGGAATCATAGCCGGGTGTAAATTGCGTAAGCCCGTTGTTGCAATAAGTTTAGCGCGTGGACATCAACCTATGCCTTCAAGGTATAATCTTAATCATAAGCCGGGTAAGCTATTCCCGGTCGTTTTTTTTATTTGGGAATGATGTTCTAGTCGGAGGCAGCTTAAATATTTACTTCTTAAGACGACGAACTGTGACGTTTGTAATCAGTCAATGGTTGGAAAAGCCATTATGAACCGACCCTCCTGCCTCTGAATACGACTATTTTCAATGGAAACATTTATTTTTTTCAGCCGACTCTAAAAAAGTGCAGGAGAAACCTTTACATTAAAGAATACTTCTCTAGTTATTTCTTTGTCTTAAAAGGGCTTTCTTTTTTTATTGTAACATTATTTTAAGAATCCGGAGCGCCTTCGTCTTTTGGAAGCTCCTTTTTATTCGAAGGGCTTGTCCTTGAAAAAACCAGTTCCATAATTTCCATGATTTAGAGGGGGGAGCCTGCATTGTCCGGTCGAAAAGTGCCTAGAATCACCAATTTATGGTCAAAGGTTGAAGATGAGGAAAATGGAGCCTGGTTATCCAAGGTAACCATAGAATCCACCAAAGCTTATGCTTATGAGGCCACAAGCCTTGAAAACGGGATTATGATCAAAGGTAAGGGCGTCGTTATCAATATGCCGGAGGGCATCATAGGAGTTCACGACGGGTTGCTCCGTGAAGTGAACATCAAGCACGACGATAATGATTACGCTACGATGGAAATTATCCAGGAATACCCGGCTGAGTTCCGTCTTGCGGCCGTGGAAGGGTTTCCCTTCCGGTTGGAAGCTGCATTTGATCGCTCTTATCTAAGAGGACTTTTAGGTGGCAAGAAAATTGTTGTGGATCCCGGCCACGGTGGCAGCGATAAGGGTGGTAAAGGACCTGTCAGTCTGCTGGAAAAGAACGTGGTGGTTCCAATTGCTAAAAATCTTGAAGAAACCCTGCTTCGTGCAGGTGCAGACGTGCTCCTCACCCGGCGCACAGATCAAGATCTGTCCAGGGAAGAGCGGTATAACCTGGCCGTGCAGGCCGGCGCCGACGCTTACGTCGGCATCCACACGCATGCCTCCGCAGACAGCAGTGTGGGCGGAGCGGCTTCCCTGTACAATCCTTTCAATCAGCAAAGCGTGACACTGGCCCGCTTCATCCAGGAGGGGCTAGTTCAAAAGATAAAGGTTGCGGATAGGGGAATCACTAGTTTACCGGAGCTGTCTGCGCTGGGAGAAATACCGGCGGTTGAGGTAGAGGTGGTGGCCATCACCAACCTGGTTGAAGAAGTATTCCTGCGCGGACTCACGATCCAAGAGAGGGCTGCGGAGGGGATCTTTAACGGTTTGATAAAATATTTCGCCCTTAACGGGTGTACTTTAAAGGTGAGTTAAATGATTGCAGGGAGACTTCCGGTTAGGACGCATATCATCACAGAGCACGACGACATTGTCGATGTAGTCAAAAAATATACCGGCGAAATAGCCTGCCCGGGAGACATCATCGCTGTGGCTGAAAGTGTTGTCGCCATCAGCCAGGGCCGGGCCATCCGGCCCGAAACGGTAAGGCCCGGTTTAATTGCCCGCTTCCTTTGCCATTTTCCCGGCAAGGAAGGTAGCCTGGCCGCTCCACCATCGATGCAGGCAGCCATGAGGGAGGTCGGTACCCTGCGCTTTCTGCTGGGTGTGGCAGCTGCGGGTCTGGGCCGCCTGGTAGGGCGAAGGGGAGATTTTTACAGAGTGGCCGGACGCCACCTGGCCTTGATTGACGACTTTGCCGGCACCATGTGGCCCTATGACCGGCATATCGTTCTTGGTCCCAAGGACCCGCAAAAAGTCGTTGAAAGAATTAAGGAGGCAACCGGGGCTGAGGCGGTCATCACCGACGTGAATGATCTCGGAAAAGTAGACATCCTGGCCGCAACCGAAGGTGTGGAGCAGGAGGCGCTGGTCCGGTATTTAAAAGACAACCCGCATGGAAATGAC
The DNA here is from genome assembly GCA_002408725.1 of Pelotomaculum sp. UBA5255. Lineage (GTDB taxonomy): Bacteria > Bacillota > Desulfotomaculia > Desulfotomaculales > Pelotomaculaceae > DTU098. Next base: position 20,977 of record DHTR01000025.1, on the reverse strand, counting down.
GATCAGCAGACACCTATCGTTGTTCTGGTTTCAGACCGGAACTTTTAAGTGCCGATGATCTATGTGAAAAGTCAAAAAAAAGGACGGGAATAAATAATCTTGGACCAGAACAAAACACCGCTTTTTGAAGCTGTAAAATATCATGTTAAAAGAAATGCAGTTCCCTTGCAGATACCGGGCCATAAACACGGCCACGGTCTGGAGGAATACCGGGAATTCGTCGGGGAAAATGTTTTAAAAATGGATTTAAACCAAACAAGGGGGATCGACTTTGTCTGGGATCCATCCAGCGTTATCCTGGAAGCCGAAAGGCTGCTTGCCGGCGCCTTCGGAGCCCGTTCCGCATTTTTCCTGATTAACGGAACAACATCGGGTGTACAGACCATGCTTATGAGTACCTGTAAGCCCGGCGATCAGGTTATTATCCCCAGGAATGCCCATAAATCCATCTTTAATGGTCTGGTTCTGAGCGGCGCCCGGCCTGTTTACGTGCAGCCTGAAATTAACGACAATCTTGGTATTGTCATGGGGGTTACCCGGGAAAGCATGGCCCGGGCCGTGCTGGAGAACCCCGGAGCCAAGGCCGTAGTAGTTATTAACCCTTCTTATTACGGGATCTCCCCGGATCTGGCCGGGATTACGGAGAATGCACACGCCAGCGGCATGGCGGTTTTGGCGGACGAAGCGCACGGCGCCCACCTGCATTTCCATCCCGCTTTTCCCGGATCCGCGATGGGGGCCGGAGCCGATATGAGCGCGGTAAGCCTTCATAAAACAGGCGGTTCAATGACCCAGAGCTCTGTATTACTGATTGGCGCCAATCATGTTGAGCCAAACTACGTAAGACAGGTGCTTAATCTGACTTATACCTCCAGTCCGTCTTATATCCTCCTGTGTTCGCTGGACGTAGCCAGGAAACAGCTAGCGACCAGGGGCAGGGAAATGTTTGACCCGGTTCTGGAAATGGTGGCCTGGGCCCGGGCGGAGATTAATCAAATTAACGGGCTGTTTGCTCCGGAAAAGACCTTCTTTGAAGAATCAGGATTTTACTTTGATCCTACAAAACTTTTGGTTAACGTTCAAAAAACAGGGCTTACAGGCTATGAAGTGGAAGAAAGGCTGGCAAAAGATTATAATATTCTGGTTGAGCTTGCCGACATGTATAATATCCTGGCTGTAATCAGCCTGGGAGAGCGGATAGAACACCTGGAGGCATTCGTAAAGGCCCTGGGGGATATTGCCCGGAGCTGTAAGAAACGTGAAATAAAAAGGGTTGAAACCATTCAGTTTAATCCGGAGGTGGTCATACCCCCCAGAGAAGCTTTTTATTGCCCCAAAGAACCGGTGCTTCTCGAAAAATGCGCCGGAAAAATAGCGGGTGAAATGATTATGGTCTATCCTCCCGGAATCCCGCTGGTCAGCATGGGCGAAATTATAACCCCGGAGATGATTGAATACGTCAAGATGCTCAAACAGGAAAAGTGCACGCTTCAGGGAACAGCTGACATCCTGGTTGATTATGTCATGGTCCTGAACAACCCCAAGTTATATTCAGGCTTTTAGATAATTCTTCGAAAGCCAATCATTGGTCAGTAGTTTAAAAAACGGGCAATGCGGTTGTAGGCAATAACGCTCTTCAGCATTGTCCTTTTTTTGAAGAATTATTCAATTAATATTCGAAGAAAATCGAAATATTCGCCCCCAGGCAGAACCAAATCAGGGTTGAAAGCGTCTAATTAGTAAAGGTCTTTTAAAGAATTAGCGATAAGGAGGAGGGGCCTTGGAAAAAATTGTTCCAGAGGGAGTAATACTGGCAGCGGCGTCTGTTTTGGGAGGTTCCTTTAGCCTTTTCCACAATTTAGGACTTGCGTGCTGGTTTTTTTCGCTGGGTGGAATCATTAGCTTGCTTTCAGGGCTGCCTGTAGCTGCTATCCTGTTATTTGCCGCGGCGGCTGCATGTTATAAAAAGAAGCAGGCAAAAAACCAAGAAAAAACTTCAGGTAATTAGTAAGCCTTTCCGAATATTATTTCGGGAGAAAGGGCGGGAACCCCAGCAGGGGTTTCCGCCCTTTCTCTTTTTACGCTTCGTCTGGGTTTAGGAGCTAACTTTAGCCCATACATACATGTCCTCAAAGCCGCCGCCAATATTGCAGTTATTAACCAATACTCCGTAAAAAAGATAGCCGGCGCCTGCAAAGACCCTGTTCATCCCGGTAGAGCTACTACGGGAGATGGTGTACAAACAAGGTATAGCTTCCTGCCTCAACCGGTTTTCCAACTGCTCCAGGAGGCAGCCTGCCAGGCCGTGTCCTCTCCACCTGGGGGCTGTAGCAAAGTCTGTCATTTCCGCGTTTTTCATCCGGATGTCTATCTCTGCTGATGCCGCGGCCACCAGCTCTTCGCCAAACCAGGCCGATATATATAAAACATGATGACGCATGCTATATTCAAGGTAAGCAGGGTCAAAAAGCGGAAAGGGGTAAGTTGGAAAAACACTGCGATATAGACCTGCCAGTTTCCGGCAGTCTTCTTCCCGGCACCATTTTAGCTGAATCCCGCCCGGCAGGTCGCGTTTTTTCCTCACGTTCCCTGAAACTGAGAATAATTCTGATGGCTTAACGCGCTTAGCTTGGGATGGAGTTTGTCTATTAACGCTCAAATATTTGGAGAAAATTAGAGCCGGTTCTCTACCCAGGAAGTAACCGGGTACGGTTGCTTCTTGAATCATCCCGGCATTCGTAAAGGCGCGGTTCAATTTAACCGGGGACTTCAGCCAGATCTTGTCCAGTCCGAGTGCAACAGCTTTTTCCTCAAGGGTATGAATCATTGCCCTTGCATGGTGTTCCTTTGACAATAGAAATTCATAAACAGTAATTCGAAGGTTATATGGTGAAATTAGAATTCGGCAACTAAAGCCGGGTTCCTTTAGATCCTCCCATTGATCCGCCCACTTTTTTTCTTCTATTAGATTAACAGCCACAGGCCTCATCTCCTTTTTCCCTGTGGCGGGCCTTACGACAGTTGCCTTCCGGCACAAGGCTGATCGCAGGGAAGCCGGGGTCCACCAGTTTTTGCAGGCCGATTGGCTCCCGTTTTACACTATCATTCTTGCAAATAGTGCAGGAGGTAGGACACTCGGAGGTTGGGTTTGCGGGTTCTTCGTAAACACAGATAACACCTTCATAGTTGCGCAGAACTGTTTTTGTACCGGTTAAGGAAAGCAAATAATTTGGTAGCAGCGGAATTTTACCTCCACCACCCGGCGCATCAACAACAAAAGTGGGCACGGCAAAACCGGAAGTGTGTCCAATCAGCGCTTCCATGATTTCTATCCCCTTAGCCACCGGTGTACGGAAATACTCAATACCCCGGGATAAGTCGCACTGGTAAAGATAGTAAGGACGGACACGGTTTTGTACCAGGAGATGAACTAGTTTTTTGATAATGAGAGGACAGTCATTTACACCTCTTAGTAGAACGGTCTGATTTCCCATGGGAATGCCGGCATCCGCCAACCTGGCCAGAGCCTGGATAGATTCAGATGTAAACTCCCGGGGGTGGTTAAAGTGTGTGTTAATCCAGATGGGATGATAATTCTTGAGCATCTGGACCAGTTCTTCGGTGATGCGCTGCGGCATGACAACCGGGGTTCGGGTTCCAATGCGAATGACCTGTACATGAGCTATGTCTTTCAATTTGCGAATGATTCGCTCCAAACGGGAGTTTGATAGGATGAACGGATCTCCTCCGGACAGGAGGACATCCCGTATTTCGGGGTGTGATTTTATATATTGAATCCCACGTTCAAGATCGTGGTCGCTGATACTTCTGCCACGATCCCCTACCTTGCGCTTGCGGGTGCAGTGGCGGCAGTATACTGCACACTCATTGGTAACAAGGAGCAGCACCCGGTCGGGATAACGGTGGGTCAAGCCCGGTACAGGAGAATCGCCTTCCTCGTGTAGCGGGTCTTCCATATCGCCACAGCCGCTAATTAATTCGCGGGGGTCGGGTATGCACTGGATCCGGATTGGACAAGTGGGGTCATCCTTGCGGACCAGGGAGGCGTAATAAGGGGTGACGGCCATGGGAAAAACCTCTGCGGCTTCTTGGATATCCTGCTTTCCTCCGCTCTGGAGAGAGGTATGTGCGAAGAGTTCTTCCACTGTCAAAATCCGGTTCTTCATCTGCCACCGCCAATCAGCCCAGCTTTCTTCATTGGGTTGTAGGGGTAAAATTTTTGCTTGTATAATTTCGACCTCCTTCATATTACTTTTTATGTTTGGACCACCCGGCGACAGTTCATACTGCGCTATTACGGGCATTAAGAGCTGCCCGCTCAGACAACTTATAATATTATCAAAGTTGTCTGTATAATTATAACAGTTTCATTTTTTTCTGTCTATTGAGATTAGCTGTGATATTTGACCTGTATTGACTGTTCGAGCTTGTTTTTACCTATATCCCTTGCTAATTATATTATTTTTTAGAGTATGCTATTTTAGTCGACTGGTCTCAACATTCGGCGGCTTTGTGAAATCACTTTTTGTAACGGTAGTCCAATTGCAATTTTGCGCATAGGTGAATTTTAACGCGGGTACAATAAGCTTCAATGATGATTGCTGGAAGGTATGGCATGATTAATCTGAAGAATCTCCTGAAAATGATCTCCTACCAGGAAAACCTGGAGCGCGAGGGCTTTATCCTCAAAGAGACAAAAGATGAGCAAATGAAAGCTGGAAAAGATGATCAAAAAATCCCCCCCGGCAAGAAGGAGGGGTCTACCGGAGAAGATAAAAAAAAGCATGGCCGGCGTTCTTTCCGGAAACCCGTTCCCTCCTCCGGCGCTAATGAACAGAAATCCGGCGAGTTTGATTTAATTAGCGTTTTTCTCGAGGAAAATAGGAAGACCATCACCCAGTTATACGATTTACCCAAAAACAAAGATGT
>DHTR01000025.1:11076-15698 GCA_002408725.1 Pelotomaculum sp. UBA5255 | reverse complement strand
CTTGTCGAGCTGGTTAAGGAAAGCCTGCTGCCTGGAAACCAGGTTGTGGTGAAATCCAGCTTGCGTGATATTCTCGACGGTGTGAATTATGGGGATACGGCTTTTTTCCTGGAGGGTTGCAGCAAGGCCTTGCTGGTGGAAACCAAGGGCTGGGAGCGCCGCGGCGTGGAAAGGCCCCAGATCGAGCAGACCATTAGCGGGCCGCAGGAGGCCTTTACGGAGACGCTGCGCACGAATACGGCCCTGCTGAGGAAATTACTCAAAAGCGAGCAGCTTTCCACGGAAATATTAACGGTAGGCAGTCGCATCAAGACGTACGTCGCCGTCATGTACCTGCGCGACCTGGCCAACCCGGATCTGGTTGCTGAGGTCAGAAGGCGCATTGAGGGCATCAAGGTGGACTTTGTTGCCGACAGCGGTGTCCTGGAGCAGTTTATCGAGGACCACCCGTATAATTTAAACCCGACCATTCTGTCTACAGAGCGCCCGGACCGGGTCGCTTCGAAGATTGTTGAGGGGAAAGTGGCCATCCTTGTAGACGGAAGCCCTCTTACCCTCGTTGTTCCCACCACCATGTACGAGCAGCTGCACACCGGGGAAGAAACCTACAGAAGCTGGCAGGCAGGAACCTACATCCGGTATCTGCGCGCCATGGCCTTTTTAGTTTCTTTTCTGCTTCCCGGGATGTACCTTTCCCTCGTTTTGTTCCACCACGAGATGTTTCCGACAGAGCTGCTCCTGGCTATTGCCGGAAACCGCGAGAAGGTTCCCTTCCCTTCTATTATTGAGGTGCTGCTGATGGAATTTTCCCTGGAGCTGATCCGTGAGGCGGGGTTGCGCATCCCCGGTGTGATGGGCTCCACCATCGGGATCGTGGGCGCACTGATCCTGGGCCAGGCTGCGGTACAGGCCAACATTGTCAGCCCCATCCTGGTCATCCTCGTGGCCATAACCGGACTGGCCTCCTTTGCTATTCCATATTATTCCCTGGCCTTCAGCACGCGCATCTATCGCTTTTTTTACATTGCCTTGGGCGTTACTCTGGGTTTTTTTGGGATCGCCATCGGTCTCTTTGTCCATGGCATCCTGGCGGCAAACCTGAAGTCCTTCGGGGCGCCCTACCTGGCGCCGACAGGTCCCCGGACGGAAGCCGGGGCCGATGTAATCACTAGGCTGCCGGTCTTCTTTCACGAGAAGCGGCCCGACTACGTAAATCCCCAGGATGCAACCCGGCAGCCAAGGGTTTCCAGGCAATGGATCAAGAAGGACAAGGGTGATTGAAAATGATCAAGGAAGGCGCCTTCGGGCCGGCAGAGGCGATTATCCTGCTGGCTATCTCAAATATCGCCAGGTTATTTTTGCCATACCCCAGAAGCCTCGTTGAAATCGGGGGCTCGGCCGCCTGGATGACCCCACTGGGGGGATTGGTCATTGCCCTGGCCGGGGTGTACGTGATGTCGGTAATTTTAAACAAATACCCCGGTAAAACCATTATTGAAATAACCGAAGAAGCTTTCGGGCCGGTTGTGGGCACACTTCTGAACCTGGTTACGGTATCCTTTTTTATGGCCGTTGGCTCCCTGTTTACCAGAGAGTTCAGCGAGGCCATGATCATCGCGGCCCTGCCCGAGACGCCTATCAGCGTCATCAGTGTGGCTTTTCTGGCAATGGGCTTAACGGGGGCGTACCTGGGCATTGAGGCCCTGGCGCGGGTATCCCGCCTTTCCTACCCGTACGTGCTGGGCGGCATTTCCGTTCTCCTGCTGGTCATGATTCCGCAGTTGGATATACATAACCTGTTTCCTCTTTTCGGTAATGGGCCTCTCGTAGTTTTCGGGCAAGGCGCTATCAGCACCGCCGGCATTACGGAGATTATTCTGGCGGCGGTGCTGGTTCAGGCAATGGGCGGAGCGAAACAATTCCGGAGCATCGGCTTTCGCGCCATGCTGATTGCCTTCGGATTCTCGGTAGCACTCCTGGCAACCCTTACCCTGAGCATCCACCACTATTCCTTGAGCGAGCTGACCCTGCCCTTTTACAAGCTATCCAGTATGATCTATCTCGGTCGCTTTTTCCAGCGGGTGGAGGCGGTCTTTGTAATCATCTGGAGCATAGTCGGGGCCCTGAAGATCGCCCTTACCCTTTATGGGGCTGCAGTCTCCCTGGCCAGGCTGTTAAAGCTGCCCGACTATCGCCCGTTGATCTGGCCCCTGGGCCTGCTCATCTTCACTTTTAGCTTACTGCCGACCGACATGACGGCTACGATTAGTCTAGACCTGCAATTCCTGAGACCCTTTACCTTCGTTCCCAACTACTTGTTCCCTGTCCTGATTATGATCGCCTACTGGCTGAGGAGGAGGGGTAGCAGTGCGGGCCGTTAGGGTGTGCGTCTTGATCCTGACATTGATGATAATAATAACAACGACGGGATGCTGGGGCGGCAGGGAGACCGACGAGGTTGCCTACGTCCTGGCCATAGGTTTTGATAAGGGTGAACAGGACGAGCTTCTGGTAACCGTGAGAGTCGCCAACCCTCGAGCCATAGCAGGGGCAGGCGCCGGCGCCGGTGGTGAAGGGGGTGGCGGGGGTGCTCAAAGCACGCTGGTCTTGAGCGTGGAAAGTAACACACCCATTCCGACCCTGAATCTATTTGATATCAGCGTGGACAGGCAGCTTTCGCTGCTGCATACCAAGGCCTATGTTTTTTCGGAAGAACTGGCCAAAGAAGGGCTGGGCAGGCTGTTGCTTCCCCTGAACCGCTACCGCGAACTGCGCGGCAATTCCCTGATCCTGGTTACCCGGGGGAAGGCCAGGGACTTCATCGAGAACAACAAGCCTTTGCTGGAATTAAGCCCGACCAAGCAGTTCGAGCTGATCAGGGAATTGCCTGGGACTCACGGGCTTTATTCCATTACCCTGTTTCAGCAATTTTACAATGATATAAAGTCCCTGTCGATGGAAGGAACCATCCCCCTGGTGGCCATCCGGGAAGAGGGCTCGGGGACTGCCGGGATGGGAGCGAGGGGCGGCGGGGAGCAAATCCTGGGCAAGTACACTGCAGGAGAGGTGCCGATTAAAGGAGGAAACCGGGCGCAAATCATGGGAAACGCGGTGTTCCGGAGGGACCGGATGGTGGGTGAGATCAGCGGGGAAGAGGCTAGATATCTCCTGATACTGCAGGGCGGGTTTAAAAGAGGGAAGTTTTCGGTTGCGGACCCCCTGGCAGCCGAACCGATGAGCGTAGCCCTGATGGTGATCCAGGCACGCAGCTCTAAAATCAGGACGACTATCGAGCCGGACGGAAGCGTTGCGGTTGACGTAGATATTTACCTGGAGCCGGAAATCATCGGGATCATGAGCGGTGTTAACTATGAGACAGAGGAAAACAAACCCATTTTGGAGGAAGCTATTTCCCGTGAAATCGAGCAGGGGTGCCGTAACCTGATTCAGCGCACCCAGAAGGAATTCAGGTCCGATATTGTTGGCTTCGGCAAACACTTAAAGCACCATTTCTGGACATCGCAGCCCTGGGAAGAATTCCAGTGGCTGGCGCGGTATCCGGAGGCTCAGGTAAATGTTACGGTCCACACCCAGATCAGAAGAACCGGGTTTCTGTTGAAAACGACGCCCATTAGAGGGGGAGAATAAACATGAAGTTGCTCCTGTCGCTGGTCCCCCTGGCTGTAACCTACTACACCTTTACCTTCGGGCGGTGGGCCCTGCGGAAAGGGCTCCGGCGGGGCGCTATTGGGATTTTCATGCTGGCCGCGTTTACCCTGGCCCTGGTTGTATACGCCCTTTATTTTAAGGAATATTTTTAAAAGGCCTAAATTAGATTATTTCTGCTAAATATGTTAAAATTGTTTATAGATACATACTTGAGCAATTCAGCCTCCCCGACCATACCCTTTTCTTTGAAGGTACGGTTTTATAAAAAAGCCTGTAGACAGGAGGATGCTGCCTTGGCTCAATGCCCAAGCTGTGGTTCCTTTAATGTGCAAAAGATTAGTCCCTGGGCCATGTTCTTGACCCTGTTTGCCAGCGGAGGATGCCTGGTCTGGCTGGCAACCCGGTTTCCGCCGCTTTGGTTTTTGGCGGGTATAGCGCTCCTCTTTTCGTTCTTTGTGCTGATTGGAAAAAGCTCGTGGCGGTGCCTGGATTGCAGGCATGCCTGGGTTTCTAAAAGAGGGGCGGAAGAGCACGAAAAGCAGCATGAAAGGTCGCCTAAAAAGCAATAATCTCGCCTGCCCGGCAAAACCGGATGTTGCAAGAATGTTGCTTTTTCTGGTATCCTAGCGCGGTTGGATTTCCCGCAGCTCTTTTTTGAGAATTTTCCCGGTGGCATTTTTAGGAAGCGAATCGATTTCCATGATTTCCCTCGGTAGTTTGTAAGAGGCCAGGTTGGTTTTAAGAAAGATGATCAAATCCTTTTTGTTTAATTTCATGCCTTCCTTAACCACCACAAAAGCGCGGACAATTTCACCGCGTTTTTTATCCGGCATCCCGATTACGGCCGCCTCTTTCACGGCAGGGTACTGGTAAAGAACTTCTTCCACCTCCCTGGGATAGACATTGAGGCCGCTGACAATGACCAGATCCTTTTTGCGATCCACGATAAAAAT
>DHTR01000025.1:0-10851 GCA_002408725.1 Pelotomaculum sp. UBA5255 | reverse complement strand
GCGATCCACGATAAAAATATAGCCTTCTTCATCGATATAGGCCAGGTCGCCGGTGTAGAGCCAGCCGTTTCGGAGGGCTTTAGCACTTTCAACGGGCAGGCCGTAGTACCCCAGCATGACGTTTGGCCCCCGGGTGATCAGTTCACCTACTTCTCGGCAGTCGGCCTCGCTCCCGTCAGGCTTCGCGATCTTCACTTCCACACCTGGAAGGGGCAATCCAACTGAACCGGGTTTTGTGGCGTGCATGGGATTGAAGCAAACGGCAGGAGATGCCTCGGAGAGGCCGTATCCTTCAATGACGGGCTTCCCGGTTTTTTCGTAGAAGCTGTTTATAATTTCCAACGGCAGGGAAGCTCCGCCCGAAATAAATATACGTACCCCAGCCAAATCCTCGGGCCTGGCCAGCGAGGCGTAGAAGCCGTACATGGCGGGTACGCCAATGACTGTGGTGACACCCTGGTCCCGGATTGTGGCGATAACCTCTTTGGGCAGGAAGGATTCGAGGATGGTCAGGGAAGCTCCTTTATAGAGTGCTGTCAGCACAATGCAGGTCCAGGCTAGGCTGTGAAACATCGGCAGCACGCACAGAAAGTTGTCGTCGGCCCCGGACCCTGTGGCTTCTGAAAATGAGCGGGAATTCATGAGCAGGTTGCCGTGGGAAAGAAGGGCGCCCTTGGGGCGGCCTGTCGTGCCGGAAGTGTACAGGATTGCACAGGGATCGGAATCCTGGATGGCGACCCCGGGAGCAGCCGGATAAGTTGAATGGTTCAATTCCCGGCTGATTTGGGTGGTTAAGAACTGGGCGGGCGGTACCTGGCTGTCCTGGTATTGCCCGGATAAATCCAGTGTTTTATCTGTGATCATGTGCTTTACCCGGGAGTCTTTTAAGATGAAGGATATTTCCCGGGAAGTCAGCATTGTGTTGAGCGGAACGACCACGCCGCCCAGGCTGACGACAGCCATATAGCTAAAGATGAAATCTGCTGAGTTTTTGGCAAAAAGAGCGATGTTGTCTTTTTCTCGAACTCCCCGGGCATATAAGTAGTTACGAAAATGGTTTGTCCGAGCCTGCAGCTGCGAATAACTATAAGTAGCCCCTTTTTCCCGCAAAGCGATTTTATCGCCTTTGCCCCGGAAGATAAGTTGATTAACTAGCATCTGGGTCCCTCCAACCTTGCTATGTACTGGCGTTGATTATTACGGTGACCATTCTGTATTTGACATGCCTTCCAATAGTTCCTGCAAGCGTAACAGCAGCTAGAGAATATATGAGGTAAAGTAGAAAGAATTTTTTATAGTTTCTTTTTTTGTTCTGAAAACTAAAAAATAGTCATGTAAGGTATTTTTGACTGAAATTTATTTTAAAATACGAGCGTTTAAAAATATGTGGGATTTAATGAATGTGAGGTGAAGCAGTCCATGGATACGTTGTTATTTATAACAATTGGCCTTTGTATCGGGGGGCTGGCTGTCTTTTTAGTCTTCCGGATCAAGATCCAGCAGATTATAAAAGTGAAAATTGAAGCAGAATCAGAGCATGCGGTTCTTTTAGAACGAATCCAGGGCAAGGATTTGCAGCTCGTCGAAATGAGAACAACCATTACCAGCCTGGCCAACGAAGTTGAACGTCTCAACAATCAATACATAGGGGAAACAAAAAAGGTGTCAGAACTTAACGCAAAGCTTCAAGAAGAACGCAGGGGGGCAGCCGAGAAACTTGCTCTCCTGGGTGAGGCGCAGCAGCAGCTTTCCGATGCTTTTAAAGCCCTCTCGGCAGATGCCCTGAAGAGCAACAACCAGGCTTTTCTGGAACTGGCGAAATCAACTCTGGAAAAATACCAAGATCATGCTAAGAGCGACCTGGAAGCCCGGCAAAAAGCCGTTGACGAACTGGTTAAACCGCTCCAGGAGTCCCTGGAAAAGGTGGACAACAAAATCCAGGACATTGAAAAATCCCGTATAGATGCCTATGCAGGCCTTACGGAACAAGTAAAATCGATGTCTAGAACCCAGGCCCAGCTTCAGACCGAGACCGCAAACCTGGTCAAGGCTTTAAGGTCGCCGACTGTCCGGGGCCGCTGGGGTGAGATTCAGCTAAAACGGGTTGTCGAGCTGGCCGGGATGGTGGAGTACTGTGATTTTCATCAGCAAGAGTCTGCCGGCGCCGGGCGTGGCAGTTTGCGGCCGGACATGATCATCCGGCTGCCCAACCATAAAAACATCGTTGTAGATTCCAAGGCCCCCCTGCAGGCCTACCTGGAAGCGCTGGATGCCCGGGACGAGGCCGCAAGGACGGCAAAGTTGAAAGACCATGCGCGCCAGATTCGAACGCACCTCTCGCAGCTTGGTAGTAAGGCATACTGGTCGCAATTTACCCCGGCGCCCGAATTTGCAGTTATGTTTTTGCCCGGCGAAACATTTTTTAGCGCGTCTCTGGAGCAGGATCCCGGACTCATTGAATTTGGCGTCGATCAACAGGTGATCATGGCCACTCCCACGACCCTGATTGCTCTATTGAGGGCAGTAGCTTACGGTTGGAGGCAGGAAAACGTGGCTGAAAACGCCCAGGTTATCAGCAGTCTGGGGAAAACGCTGTACGATCGCGTCCAGAACCTGGTTGGCCACTTTTTCGATTTAAAAAAAGGATTAGACCACTCTGTGGACGCTTATAACAGGGCCGTGGGAACACTTGAGCGGAGGGTTTTGGTGACAGCCCGAAAGTTTAAGGAACTTGGCGCCTCTTCAGGGCGCAACATCGAAGCTCCAGAAGTTGTGGATAAAGCCACGCGTCTCCTGCAGGTTCAGGACCTGTTGCCTCGAGGCGGTGACAATTCGCAAGAGAAAAGTAATCAGAAGTTTATAAAGGATGTTGAAAAGATCTAGGAGTCTTATTAATATTATGAACATTGCAATCATTTGACGGTCCAAATATTCAATGAGTGAGCTTGGACTAGTGGAAATGAACGAACTATCGGGCCTTTCCGCAATGCTCATTGTAGTTTGCTCACCTCAGGAATCTTGAATCTTACAGAGAAGGTTGCACCTTCGGGGCAGGTTTCCACCTGTATTTTGGCATTATGTCTGGCAGCAATACTGTAACAGACAGCAAGGCCTAAACCTGTCCCGTTTTTTTTGGTGGTTACAAAAGGGGTACCCAGCTTTTCAAGTATATTTGGTTCAATTCCCTTGCCTTGATCTCGGAAAGTCAAAACCAATTCTTCGCCATCCTTATACGTTTTTATCGCCAGGACTCCTCCGGGAGGCATTGCTTCTAATCCGTTTCGAACAAGATTCAGGATCAGTTGGCGCATATCCTTTGGATCTATAAGTAAACTTGGAATAACTCCTAATTCATAGCAATATATTTATCATGCATTAAAGCATCAGACTCAATTAAAGGGAACAAGGCTTCCAATATGGCATTTAGATTATGATCCTTTAAATCCACGATCCTGTCTTTGGTGAGTGAAAGGAATTCGGCAACTATAGAATTAGCCCTGTCAAGTTCCTCAATCATGATCCCGTAGTAGTCTTTATATTTGGCGCAATCCTCTTTGCCACTAAGCATTTGTAAGAAACCGCGAACAGTTGTCATCGGATTACGGATTTCATGGCCGATAACGGCAGCCATTTCTCCCACGATATTGAGCTGGTCGAGGCGGGCGATTTCCTTTTCGTAGAGTAGCTTCTTGGTGATATCATTGATTGCAACCAGGACGCATTTCTTTCCGCCGAGCTCTGTCACCTCGACAGAAATTATTCCAACACGTTCTTCACCCGATTTCAATACCAAGCAGATTTCTTGGTTGTATATAAAACCCTCACGTTGAACCGTCTTTTTTGCCTGAGTATAATCCCCGGGATTTGCCAGGAGCTTTAATTCTAATACGGTGCGGCCTATAACTTCTTGGAGTTGGTAACCAAAAAAACGAAGAAAGGCCTGGTTTACATCAATGAACTGATCCGTAATAGCATCTATTATCCCCATGATATTAGGATTGGCCTGAAAGGCCTTTGAAAACCTTTCCTCGGACAGGCGCAGCGTTTCCTCAGCCTGCTTTTGCCTGGTGATATCGATGCCCAGTACCATAACCAGCGGGGAACCGTCAAGATCAAAGATTGGGTAGGCGTGGACTTGAAATGTTGTGCCGTCGGGATAAGTCCTTTCCCAGGTTAAGGGACTTCTTGTACTAAAGACATTGAACGTAGGACACCCCTTACAAGGTTCATCAAGTTTGTGTAAAACTTTATAACAGAGTCCTTTCTGTCCCCCAAATCGCTTCCTGAAGTGTAAATTAGAAAAGCGAATATTATAATCCTGCGCCATCAGGTAAACAAATCCCGGCATTCCGTCAAGAAGGGAATGGAGTCTTTGACATTCAGCTTCCAATGTTTTTTCCGCCTGTTTGCGCCCGATAATTTCCTGTTGAAGTTGTTTATTGATTTTTATTAGTTCCTCAAGCAAAAGATCCCGTGATTCTAGTGATTGTTCTATTTCCCAAATTTTATGTTCGCAGACCAAGTTATCTAACCTCCAATACAAGAAAATCCTATTATTATACATTATGTAGAAGACTTATATTTGTCATGAGCCATCATGATTCCTTCGGGAAAACTGTCGAATCAAAGTTTTTAAAAAAATTTAATTGTCAATAAGATGCAACCTTTTAATTATGAAATAGAGCATTTTGTGGTATTATAGATGGAAACACAAAAGAGTGAGGTATGGGAATGAAAAAAGCAGTTATCGAAATGGATCAAGGCAAAATTGAAATTGAGCTATTTGAAAAGGATGCGCCAGGCACAGTGGCCAATTTTGAAAAACTGATTAAGCAGGGTTTTTACAACGGGCTTTTATTTCATCGGATTATCAAGGGATTCGTAGCCCAGGGGGGTTGCCCTGCCGGCAATGGAACCGGCGGCCCGGGGTACACAATTCCCTGCGAAACCAAAGGGAACCCGCACAAACACGAACGTGGTTCGCTTTCCATGGCTCACCGGGGTCGCGATACCGGCGGAAGCCAGTTTTTTATTGTCTACGAGCCGCAGCCTCATCTCGACGGGGTACATACTGTTTTCGGCAAAGTCATTGAGGGTATGGAAGTGGTCGATCAAATTGTTGTGGGTGATAAGATGAATAAAGTAACTATTGTCGAGGAATAAGGTGAAGGTTGGTTCTTTAATAGTAATATTAAGGGAAAAGCAGGGTAAGTTAACCCTGCTTTTCTATTGACAAACTAAAACCAGTTCTCAAACTTTACGTTGTTATTCCCCTGGTTTTATTCTAGAAACCAGGTATTGCCAACAGTGCCGACGCCGGTTTTCTATGTTTACTGATGACATCATCCATAGATAGCATTTTGATGCATAATTTAATTCTTAAAAGACTATTTATTTTTTCGGCATACTACTATATAATATAATAAGAATAATTTATTCTTTGATTATAATAATGTATAAGGTGAATAAACAATGGTTCAAATATTATTATCGAATATTGAGGTTATTTTACTCAGTATTGTAAATGAAAAACCCTCTTATGCCTATGAGATTGACAAAACAATTGATAGCCGGGATACAAGGAGATGGGTCAAGATTGGAGTGGCCTCCATCTACCAGGTATTAAAGAGGCTAGAGGAAAAAGAATTGGTTTATTCGCAAAAAGAAAAAGAAGGCAGAATGCCCGAAAGGAAAAGGTACTATATTACAGATCCAGGTAAAATGGCCCTGATTGAAGCTTCGAAGAGGCTTCTCTCCAGTTTCGAGTGGTATTACCTGGACCTGAGTGTTGGTCTTGAAACCTCCGATCTTCTGTCCCCTGAAGAGATAGCTAATTGTTTAATGCAAAGGCTCGCCAGGGGTAAATCAAACATAAGGAGATTAAGGGAAATCGCTTCTTCTCCAAGAGAGGTAAAATTCAAAGAAAGTGCAGTGGTTAAAACTCTAAGTGCTTTCCGTGAAGCTGAAGAAAAATTATTACTGGAAATTATTGAAAAGCTTAAAATTAGTTCTACTTAAACCAATGCAGGACTTTAAACGAGTGAAAATAATAAATAAAAAAATGAAACACAGTGAAGAAATAATTGAAAAGTTCAGATCTTCTGCCAACGTAGAGGAAATATTCCGTCAATACTGCATGAGTCCTTTTGCCGAGTGGGTCGGTATAAAAATTACCAAACTTGCAGAGAATTATTGCCGTCTCTTTTTAGTATTAGGGGAAAAATGTAAAAATTATTATGGTGGTATCCACGGGGGTGTTTTAGCTACCATGGCGGACACTTGCATGGGAGGCGCCGTGCGTTCCGTTGGTCTTCAACCGGTTACCGCAGAACTAACGGTCAACTACCTGAGCAAGCCCAGCGTTGGTGACGAACTGACTGCTGAAGGTTGGATAGTCCACAGGGGTGGCACCATCGTCCTGACGGAGTGTATTATAAAATCCGCAAACCTCAAAAAAATTGTTAGCGGTAAGGGCATTTTCATAAGCCGCGTGCTTTCCGCAGGTGACAAAGAAGAATAAGTTTCAAAAGAGTTTTCAAATGAAAACAGTAAGGTTAGATGCAGGAAGTTGCTCTTCCGTCCTCCGGCCACATATCGGCGACAGCAGAACAGCCTCCGTCTTTATAAAATGGAACCTTGACTTAAGTATACTACTATATGCAATATCAGTTATAATAAATAAAATAATGCAAGTGGGGTCTTAGTTGTTTTATTAATACTGCATTCTATAGTATTGGTAAAATTTTATACATACTAACGTAGCTCATAATAGAACTTAAAATAGTATTATATAGCGAACATGCATGCGCATTGTACCGGTGGGAATAATAAAGTTAGGTGATTAATTTATGTTCCATGCTCCAGCTTGTGTAAAATAGAAATATGCAAGAATTAAAACACTTTAGAAGCACTTAGTGGTGGTGGAATAATTGAATCCGAATAAATCAATGGTTATCATAAGGGGCGCCGGCGATCTTGCCTCAGGCGCTGCTTACCGTCTTATTAAATGCGGCCTGGATGTGATCATGACAGAAATAAGTAAGCCGCTGGTGGTCAGAAGAAAAGTAGCCTTCGCCGAGGTAGTATTTGCGGGAACGGTCAATATTGAAGGAGTTAATGCCTGCCTGGCTGAAACAGTGGAACACGCCCTGAGCCTGCTTAAAAATAAGATCCTGCCTGTGCTGGTTGATCCCGAAGCTGTTGTGGTGAAACAGCTACGCCCCACAGTGGTGGTGGATGCAAGAATTGCTAAGCGAAATTTGGGTACGACCATCCATGAGGCCCCTCTAGTAATTGGTTTAGGGCCTGGATTTACTGCCGGGGTAGATGTTCACGCGGTTATCGAAACCTGCAGAGGGCACAACCTGGGTCGGGTTATCTACAGTGGCAGTGCAATTCCCGACACAGGTAGTCCGGGAGCTATCGACGGCCATACCTGGGGAAGGCTATTGAGGGCGCCGGTGGACGGGACGGTGGTGTCACGCCGGTCCATAGGGGATCTGGTGGAAAAAGGCGATGTTGTGGCCCATGTGGAAACAACACCAGTGCAGGCCGCAATAGCGGGAGTAATCAGGGGTATGCTCAAAGACGATGTTTGGGTGCCTAAGGGAACAAAGATTGGTGACATCGATCCGCGAAAGGACGCCGAGTATGATACTATCTCCGATAAGGCACTGGCTGTTGGCGGCGGGGTTTTGGAGGCAGTGTTTCATTTTTTAGCGGCACAGGAGGGGAAGAATGTTTGACAGCCATTTATTTCCCCTCAAAGATAAGTATAATTGTAGAAAAATGAAATTTATTGAATCCCGTATAGGAATAGCTATACGGGATGGAAGATAAAAAAGACCTCAACCTTAAAAGTCGAGGTCTTTTTTTAATTAACGGAAGAGCGAAAAAATTTACCCTGGATTCAAGAAAAACGAGTCTTAGTATATATTTAAAATTATTAAGTAAAATATGGTTATCAGTCACAACCGCCCAATTGAACAATTCCAGTTTTTAAAGGTGTAATATGAGCCGTCAATCAATCTCTCAAAGTAACTTTATGGTTTTGGTTACCAGCCTCATAATTGGGACAGCGTTAATGTTTATACCGTCTGCTCTCATTGTCTCAGCAAGACAGGATGCACTGTTAGCTCTCTTCTTAGGAATGCTGCCGTCTGCTTTTCTTATCCTTGTACTGTCCTCTTTGCAAAGTAAATTTCCTGGCAAAACATTAATCGAGTATAGTGACGAAATTCTTGGGCCATACTTGGGAAAATTCGTTAGTTTAATTTTCCTTTGGTTCATCTTTCATTTGTCTAGCTTAATTCTTAGAAACATAGGTGATTTTATAAGTCTGGCGGTTTTACCCAAAACCCCAGCAGTAGTTATTCAAGGAGTTGTTGCAATAACTGCCGCTTTTGCAGTAAGGTCCGGTATTGAAGTTATTACAAGAATCACAATTATAATTATGCCTGTGGCCATTGCATTATTTATTATTATAGACTCGGTGATTATGCCCAAAGCAATATTATCCCGTCTATTACCATTAATGGAAAATTCCCTTATGCCAGTAATTAAAGCTGCAATTATTCCAGCATCTTTTCCTTTTGGTATTATTGTAGTATTTGCGATGATTCTTAATCACGTTGATTCATTAAAAAGAATTAATAAGTTTGCAATATTGGGTGTGTTAATTGGCTTTACAGTATTAGCTCTAGCTACATTCCGTTCAATTACGGTAATTGGAGTGGATAGTAGTGCAAGATATGTCTATCCGGCGTTGGAAGCTATAGGAGAAGCACCTGCCAGTTATATTTTAAAGATGTTAATGACGATTAGTTGGTACGTAATTATGTTTATAGAACTCATTATTTGCTATTTTGCTTTGAATCTTGGTCTAGGGCAATTGCTTGGTCTGAAATATCATCAATCCATTGTCATGCCAGTAGGTATAATTATAACAGCATTTTCTGTGTTTGTTTATCAGAATATTATTGAGGAAATATATTTCGCTTCACAGATATGGCCCGTATATAGTATTCCTATCGAATATGGGATACCTTTTCTAATCTGGATAATAGCAAAATTACGTTATTGATTAATAATGGGTTTTTATTTTAGTTGATTCAACTGGCCAGCCACCCGCCATCGACGACAATGGTCTGTCCGGTAATGTAATCAGAAGCGCTGCTGGCCAGAAAGACTACAGTGCCCGCCAGATCTTCAGCTGTACCAACCCTTCCCGCAGGGATCCGCTCTTCAATCCATTTTCGGTGGGCTGGATCCTGGAAAAAGGACTCGGTCATGCTTGTGCGAAAATACCCGGGGGCGATGGCGTTCACCTGGATGTTGTGTCTAGCCAGTTCGATGGATAAAGCCCTGGTAAACTGAAGTAATCCTCCCTTGGAGGCACAATACACGCTAGACCCGGCCAGACCGATAAAACTGCCGAGGGACCCCTGGTTAATTATCTTCCCGCTCTTCTGCGCAATCATATACCTGGCCGCTTCCTGCGCTGTAAAGAACAGACCTTTTAAATTTACGGCCATGATCTGATCGTAGTGTTCCGGTGTGACATCCAGAATCTCCTCAGCAATTTCCACGCCGGCGTTGTTGACGAGGATGTCTAGTCGGCCATAACAATTCTTGATGCTTTTCAGTACTTCCTTGATCCTGGCCAGATCGGTTATGTCGCACTGAACCACCTCGGTTTGGGCATCTCCCTGCTTATTCATTTCCATGGTCTGCCGGGTTGCAGGCAGGTCTTTATCCAGACAAACCACGGTTGCGCCGGCGCCCGCAAGGGCTCCAGCATAACCCCTACCCAGACCCTGCCCTGCGCCAGTTACCAGGGCCACCCTGCCGGTTAAATCAAAAAGACTTTTCACCATACTTAATTTCCCCTTAATTCCTCACAGATACTATCTATGTTATTCCAAATAATTATACCATAATTCGTGCGAGGTATATCTGGGGTTTCCCCTCCAAATCCCTAAAATCCAGTGTTTGTTTCTGGACGGAAGGTGCAGCGCTGTTGTAATATTTATTGGAAGGAAAAATTGGTTAATCGTAGAAGAAAGTTGTACAGGGGGAGTTCTTAATATGTTTTGTCCAAAATGCAGGTACGAATATGTCGGTGGTATTATGGAGTGCCCAAAATGCAAGGTGCTATTGATTGAAAAATTGACACAGAATAATGAAGCTCCATTAAAACCCGAGTATTCTAGCCTCGTTACGGTTTTTGCCACTGCTGATCTAGGGCTTCTTGCCATTGTCAAATCCATTCTGGATGGGGCTGGTATAAAATATTTCGCCAAGGGTGAGATGCTTCAGGGCATTCTGCCCGTTCAAAGTGGTGCTTTTAACGCAGTAGTTGAAATCCAGGTTCGAAATAATGACGCGGATGATGCAAGAGCGTTATTAAAGGCTTAAGTCACGTACGTGTAGAGTTTATCCCTACTTTTTATTAATCATATCTGTGTGCGATGTGCCAGCTTTTAATAGAAAGAGTATTTGCCGCTTCTAGAAAAAAAGACAATTCTAGGCAGGATATTTGTCGTAAAAGGTAAAGTATAAACCTGGTTGGCTTTTCCATTGTCGGGGTATTGGACTAGTACCTATAATATTACCAGGTAAAAGTAAAGTCGAGTTCCCGCAAACCCGCTTGAGGAAGGTGCAGGAAGATGATCTCGGGATAATGCTTATAAAAATCAGGTGTGAAAGCACACAATATAGGTATTAAAAAGGAAAAGATTTGTTAATGATTAAGGTGAAAGAGTAACAACTATAGGAAAACATTCGGGAGTGTTAAGAACAATTGTCATTAAAAATACTTACCCTTTCTGCAAGCTACGGTGAGGGACATAA
>DHTR01000050.1:6377-7423 GCA_002408725.1 Pelotomaculum sp. UBA5255 | reverse complement strand
GGTACCGGTTTTGTCAAAGGCAACTGCTTTCAGCGCACCGGCCTCTTCCAGGTAGGCGCCACCCTTAATCAGAACCCCCTTTCTAGCGGCGCCGCCGATTGCCGCTACAATTGACACCGGGGTGGAGATAACAAGGGCGCAGGGGCAGGAAATAACCAGTAAAATTAAGGCCCGCTCAAACCATGGTACAAAGGGCTGACTGAAGATCAAGGGGGGTAGTGCCGCCGTAAGCACTGCGCCGGTTATTATCAGCGGCGTATAAATCCTGGCAAAAATGTCGACAAACTGTTGGGACGGAGCCCTTTGGGCCTGGGCCTCCTCGACCAGTTTGATAATCCTGGCCAGGGTGTTATCTTTGGCAGTCCGGGTTACCATTACTTCAATGAAGCCGTGTCCGTTGACAGTTCCTGCGTAGACCATGTCCCCGGCATTTTTCTCCACCGGCAGGGACTCCCCGGTAATGGGGGATTGGTTCACGCTGGAAAAGCCCGACTGAACATAGCCGTCCATGGCGATTCTTTCTCCAGGCCGCACCAGGAGTGTATCACCGGTCCTGATTTCAGCGACTGAAAGGCTGCTCTCCAGGCCGTTCCGGCGGACCAGAGCCTCTTTCGGGGAGAGGGCTACGAGGGACCGGATTGAATCTCTCGCCTTATCCATGGTACGGGACTGAAGTGCGCTGCCGAGGGAGAAGAGGAAGACCAGGGTGGCGCCTTCCAGCCACTCGCCGATGGCTCCCGCACCGATAACGGCAAGGGTCATCAGAATGTTCATGTCCAGGCTGAGGGAGCGCAGGGCGTAAAGGGCGTTTCGCGCAATATAATATCCCCCCGCCAGGATAGCCAGGAGGTAGGCGGTTTCACTGATGATACCGGGCAGGCCTACAAGGGACAGAAGAAGCCCCAGGGTTAAAAAAGCGCCGGACAGCAAGGTTAAAAGCATCTTCGGCCGCCTCAAAAAGAAGTTTTGCAAAGGCTCGTCCCCGCTTGTGTGGGCAGGTTGGAGACCATAACCGGAATCCGGGAAATCTTCCTTATCAACAGTGT
>DHTR01000050.1:2096-6325 GCA_002408725.1 Pelotomaculum sp. UBA5255 | reverse complement strand
ACAGCACGGTTAAAAGCACCTTTGGCTGCCTCAAAAAGAAGTTTTTCAAAGGCTCATTCTCGCTTGTGTGAGCAGATTGGATGCCATAACCGGAATCCGCGAAATCTTCCTTATCAACAGTGTAACCCGCTTCTTTAACCAGGGAGATGATAATGTCCAGAGACAAGGTATGCTCAACTATTAATTTTCCCGTTCCAAAATTAATGCAGACAGATTCTACACCCGGCATCCGGGCTAATGTTTTTTCAAGTTTCGCTGCGCAGTCGGCGCAATCAAGTCCGCACAGCCGGAGAGAGTCTGTCTTAATTCTTTTGCCTGTGTGCAATGATTGTGCTTGTGGCAAGCTTAAATCCCCCCAGGCTTACGTATTGTTTAAGGTTTTGAAATCCGGTGTTCTAAGGCAGCTTCAAGTATGGAAGAGAAGCAGTTGTTATCCAGCGAATAAAAAACCATCTTGCCCTGGCGCCGGTATTTAGCCAGCCCTGCGTTTCTCAAATAACGCAGGTGATGGGAAGCCGCCGCCACAGAAGAGCCAATAATACTGGCCACATCACAAACGCAGAGCTCATCCAGGGTTAAAGCAAAAATAATCTTCAGCCTGGTTTCGTCCCCCAGTGCTTTAAAAAGAGGGGCCATACCCTCAACATCTTGAACTTTCTGGCGCAGCCGGCGCACCTTTTCCTCGTTGAAGCAGAAGATATCGCAGACATCATCCCTGCTTGCGACCAATACACCCACCTCCAGACAGGACATTAAAATACTTGCTTGAATATTATAATATACTATTCAGGGCGTTTTTGCTACTCTCATATTTTTGTAGTATTGTCATTTTGCCGAATGCTTTAATATGTTAATTTGATAAACATCCGGGATATAACTTGCTTATTAAGAAGGAGAACCAATTAATTAAGAAGAATTAATAATTACTCTTATTATTACAAGAGATTAATGGAGGTGAGGGATTGACAAAGGAAGACATGGAAATTATGCGAAGGTTTTTCGATCCCAGAAGCGTAGCTGTGGTCGGTGCTACCGATTCGCCTGACAGAGTCGGTTACAACCTTCTAGACAGCCTGGTTAATGGAGGCTTTAAAGGGAATATTTACCCTGTTCACCCTAAACTGAAAGAAATTCTTGGGATACGTGTTTATCCCTCTTGTATAGATATCCCGGACCAGGTCGACCTGGTCCTGATCGCGCTGAATCAAAGGGATACGATTGACGTGGTTGAGCACTGCGGAAAGTTGGGAATAAAGGGAGCCGTAAGTGTTGCCGGCGGCTTCAGAGAGACTGGAGACGAGGGTCGGGCTTTAGAAAAAAGGCTGGTTGAAATATCAAAGAAATACGGGATTAAAGTTGTCGGGCCGAATACCCTGGGGATGATGAATCTAGAAGTCAATCTTAATGCTTCATTCTACCCAATCAGTCTAAAGAAGGGAAATGTATCCTTGATTTCGCAGAGTGGGGGAATGGGTTTTAGTATAATCCAAAAATGCTCAGATGAAGGACTCGGCATTAATAAGTTTGTCGGGGTTGGTAACCGCACCGTTTTGGAATTCTCAGACTACCTGGAATTTCTGGCCGAAGATCCCGGCACAAAGGTTATCGGGGTATTTCTCGAAGGGGTGGATGATGCGCGGAGACTGGTGCAGATAGCCGGTGAGGTAGCTTGCAAGAAGCCCGTAGTTATGTATAAAGTCGGACATTCGGATGCCGTTAACGAAGCGACATTAACCCATACCGGGAGTGTGGCGGGCCCCTACCAGCTATTCAGGGATATATTTAAACAGTTTGGTGTGTTGCTGGCCGACAGCGTGCCCGAACTTGTGGCAGCCTGTAAAGCTCTTTCGCTGTGCCGACTGCCTGCCGGAGGTCAAGTAGGCATTTATACTTACACGGCAGGTCCCTCGATCGCAGCCCTTGATCGTCTGGCCGACCGAGAAATCAGCATCCCTGGCCTTGCGCCGGAGACGGGCCGCAAGATTAAGGCGATCCTGGGTGAAGACCTCCCCGTTATCTTAAGGAATCCAATAGATTCAGGAGGGTTGGGGATCCAGCCCGAAACCTATGGTCTTCTGGTGGAGGCGGCGCTTGAAGATCCAGGATTCGACATCCTGGCTACGTTCAGCTGTCCCCATAAAAACTGGCGAAATCCTACCAAAGAGCTCATCGCAGCCCATAAAAAGAGCAGTAAGCCGCTTTTAACCTGTTATATTTCTACCGTAAAAGGCGTGGAGGCTGATAGGGAAGCGTTGCAGCAGGCCGGCATCCCGCTTTATATATCTCCGGATGAAACAGCCTGGGGTGTCGCCGCGCTGGTTCACTACGGCCAGAAAGGAAGTGCCTTAAGTGAAAACGCATAAAATTATCGAAAAAGCACGCAAAGAAGGCAGGAGTTTTTTAACGGAGAACGAAGCCAAGGAACTCCTTGCCGGTAGGGGTATCCCCGTTGTTTCCTGCCGGGTGGCCCGGGATGAGGACGAAACTGTTAGCCTGGCCCGCGAATGTGGTTTTCCTGTGGTTCTTAAAGTGAATTCCCCTAAAATTGTCCATAAATCAGACCGAGGGGGTGTATTTCTGAACCTTAAAGAAGAGCAATCTGTCCGGGAAGCTTTCAGGAAAATCATAAAGAACTATCAGGATGTTGATCCCGAAGCAACTGTAACTGTCCAATCTATGCTTGGAAAAGGTGTTGAAGTATTAATTGGAACAATTGCGGACAGGCAGTTTGGTCCGGTGGTGGCTTTCGGGTTGGGTGGTATTTTTACTGAAGTCTTAAAGGACATCGTATTTAGAATGGCTCCCATCAGTCCTGAGGAGGCGGGTAAAATGGTCCGGCAGATCAAAGGAAGTCGCCTCCTGCAGGGATACAGGGGGAACCCGGCTGTAGATACACTTTCCCTGCAGAATATTATTATGCGTGTATCTCGCCTGGCTTTTGAAATAGCAGACATCGCTGAGATGGATTTAAACCCCGTGGCCGCTTTCCCCCATGGCGCGCAGGTTCTGGACGCACGGATTAAATTAAGGTAAAACTGATTTTCTTAGATTTGTGGAAAGTATTCATCAAGCCAGTGGAAAAACGCATCCCAGACCTCGCGGTGACGTCCCGTAAACTGGTGGTCGGCACCGATGATAATCTTGATTCTCTTAGGTTCACCAGCAGCATCATAAATTGCCTGCGCGTTCCCTGCGGGCACCACGCTGTCATTACTTCCATGAACCACTAAAAGCGGGCGCGGTGAGATCAGGGCTGCCTGGGCAGATACGTGATGCTGACTTAGATCCTGGAAAAAACTTTCTCTTACAAAGACCGTTCCCTGCTCTCCGGAAAGGGGTACCAGGTCCCCTTTCTTCTCCAGGGATTTACCCCTGAGGCTGGAGAAGAGGCTTAACGGTTCTGACGGAGCTGCCCAGGTACAAACTCCAGTCACCCTCCTGTCCGTGCCGCCATGGCAAAGAGCAGCCGTGCCACCAAAACTCCTTCCGGTAAGGATTATTCTTTCGAAGCCCAATGTCAGGCAGAAATCAATAGAGCTTTTAATGTCATTGATCTGACCTGAGAGGCTAATGTCGGCAAAATCTCCTTCGCTTTCACCACAACCGCTAAAGCTGAACAGCAGGGTGGCATACCCCCGATGCTCCAGTTCCTCCGCCATGGCCAGCGCTCTGCCGCCACCTTCTTTGCTGCCTGTAAAACCATGGCAGACGATAACCACGGTCCCGGTCTTCTCGAAGGAATAGAGAAGACCGGCCAGCCTTAAGCCTTTTGCGTTAACATAACTAACTTTTTCCCGATCGAATAGTTTTTTTAACGACAAAAGAACACCTCCTGTTTTAAAATGGTTGCCGGGCGCCTACCCCTTAAATTATAACTCTAAAGGAGATAACCGGGGGTAAAGTTGTGACTTCAACAAAGTAGTGATAAAATGAGTTATTGTAATTTAATTTGGAATGTGGGATTGAGCAAAGCGGGGCTATTTTAAAGCTTTTAATCCCGAACCGATATTATAGTATTGTTACAATAATTTTCAAGAGAGGGTTTTGAGTAGTTTGAAAATGAATAAGAAAGTTCTAGTTATGCTGGGCACGGGCCATGCCATAACCGATATCAACCATGGCGCGCTGCCCATGATCCTGACTTTTTTACAGCCGGTTTTGATCCTGAGTCAGCTTCAGGTGGGGATTGTGATGATGGCCTTTACCCTGAGTTCATCGATCGTCCAGCC
>DHTR01000050.1:0-1929 GCA_002408725.1 Pelotomaculum sp. UBA5255 | reverse complement strand
GTCCAGCCGATCTTTGGGGTGCTCAGCGACCGTTTCCGGGCCGTCTGGCTGATCCCGCTGGGCTGCCTGCTGGCCGGCCTGGGCATTGCTTTCAGCGGCCTTAGCCCGAATTATCATTTACTGCTGCTTGCAGTTTTGTTCAGTGGCCTGGGCGCGGCCGCCTACCATCCGGAAGGCTCAAAATTCGCCCGTTTTGCCAGCGGCCGGCGCAAAGCATCAGGGATGTCCTTATTCTCAGTGGGAGGCAATCTTGGCTTTGCGGCAGGTCCCATACTTGCCTTATTCTTTTACGGACTGGCGGGACTTAACGGCACCCTTGGCTTTCTTGTGCTAAACGGCGTCATGGCCGTTTTTCTCTGGGCCAATCTACCTGTGATTGCAGGGAACCCGGAAGCTAAAGGTAAACCGGTGTTGATAACCGAACGTGAACGCCCTGTCGAAGATACAGCAGGGGCAAACCTCAAAAAGATGAGCATTCCGATTTTGTTGCTGGTTTTATTTGTTATGATCCGTTCCTGGATTCACCTGGGACTGGTAACCTTTTTACCCCAGTATTACGTTCACTACCTGCATCAAAGTGAGGCCTACGCGGCGATACTTTCCACAGTGTTCCTTTTTGCCGGGGTTTTCGGTACGCTGGCAGGAGGCCCTGCGGCCGACCGCTGGGGACTAAAAAATGTAATAGTCGGTTCAATGGCGCTGCTAATACCTCTATTATACCTGTTTATTCATCTTGAGGGAATTTGGGTTACGGTTGTCGTGGCCTTAGCCGGGTTTGCGATAATTTCAACATTTGCTGTAACGGTTGTTTTGGCCCAGGAAATGATGCCTGGCAACGTGGGGCTGGCATCAGGCCTGACCCTTGGTTTTGCCATCGGCATGGGCGGGGTGGGCACGACTTTTTTAGGCTGGCTGGCCGATCAGTGGGGACTGCCTGCTGTTTTTGAGCTGATGGTCCTGTTTCCCGTGATAGGCCTGGTAATTGCCTTTTTTCTACCCGGTTCGCAAGAACTTTCCCGCATGCAGGGCGCCACAGATTAACTCAGGTCAAAGCCGTCCAGCAGGGCCTTTACGTTTTTCCCCAGGACCCGGTGATTGTAACCGCCCTCCAGAACCGCGAAAAACCTGCCGCCGCAAAACGTGCGGGCGTGATTCGCGACCATTTTGCCGATGGTGGTATAGTCTTGGGTTTCGAGGATTAAACCCCAGTCTTTGACGTGCATGTCAAAACCTGCTGAAACGGCAACTAGATCGCACTCTTTGCTAATGGCCAGGAACTGTTTCAGGCCGTCTATGCTGTGGAGATGATAATAACTGACACAGGGATTGTCTTCAAAGATGTTTTTCGTCCCGTCTCCGAAGTGGAGGTCTATATCTACAATTAAGACCTTGTTGATAGTGCCCTGGCTGCGCTGTTTTTCCACGGCAATGGCCACGTTATTGAACCAGCAAAAGCCCCAACTGGAATGACTGCCGGCATGATGACCAGGCGGCCTGATCAGGGCAAAAGCAGGTTCGCCCCGGACGGCCAGTTCCGCCGCTAAAATTGCTCCCCCAGCCGAAAAAACGGCGACATCATAAATGACTCCTCTGCTCTTTACATAGTCAACGTGGCTCTGCCCATGGACAAGTAAAAGGTCACTTTCAGCGGCAGGCAGAGGCTCAATAAATTCATAAGAACCTTTTAGCTCATCATAGATGCAATCAATTCTTCCCTTTGCCGCCGCAGGGTCATAATCATAAACCTCCCTGAAGATTTCGTGAAAAACTACTTTCATTCCGGATCTTCCTTCCATAATTAACTTTTATTATTATTTTAAACCAACAGCAGGATCTAATGATACAGAAAATTAACATTTCCGCAGGATATTCTGATCCAGGTAAAATATTTGCAATATGTTGTTTTTGATCTACAATTGAAAAAAAGGT
>DHTR01000069.1:34903-54791 GCA_002408725.1 Pelotomaculum sp. UBA5255 | reverse complement strand
TTTAGACCTGTTTGATGTTCTTCCAAATTAAAAACCTCCTGGTTTAGGGCAATATTGTTTTCCACCCCTGCTTTAAGATACTGACATTCACCTGACAGGGATCGGGTGAATCACGTCTTTCAACGATCCCGGAAAAGACAAAAGCATCGGCGCCCTTTAAAGATTCCACATAACCGCTGACCACTTCAAATTCACTTTTTGCCCCCCTCAGCTGCTCGGCAGGATTAAAAGGATCTGCTAGAGACAGTTCTTTTGCGTAATCCTGGTATAAGGACCAGATTAAAGCCTCAAGCTGACTGTCTGGTATCTTTACGGTAAGGGTAATTTCTTCCGCTGCCTCCCGCCTGGAAATCATATGGTTATGCGCGTATAGCTTTTCGGTAAGATTATCCACAATATGCTCAATACGGCCTTCTTTCAAGGGCTGCTGGTGCATTGCCAGGAGTCTTTTAGCCAGGGAACGGATTAGCATATAATTGCGGTGGACATTGCCGAGAGCCAGTGGGTGAATGCGCTCAGCAAGTAGGGTAAAGGCCTTCACCTGCTGGTCATTGCTACATACGCCTGCTTTTTCACCAGCCAGTGCCAGATATGAGTAGACATCTTCAATATTTACGGGAATCCGGGCTGACGGATTGTTCTTGTCCTGCGGATTGAATGCGTTTACGACGCTGGGATCAATCGGACCCAGTTCACCCATTTTGCCCATCACAATTTCATCTGCGCTCAGGCATAGCAAGGTGCCTGCGCTATAGCACCGAAAAGGAATGAGTACATTAAAACGGGGAGTGTATTCCCGGATCAGGTGGGCCAGACGCCAGGGTGTAAGCACGTCTCCTCCACGCGTATAGAGAAACAAGTCTATTTGGCGGCAGTTGCCATACATCTCCAGGTGCCTGTAAAAAACCTGGGTCACATCCGGTGCTATTCGCGTGCTGACATTTTCGCGGTCTCCAGTAATGTAGCAGAGAACTGCAGAGCCTCTCAGCTCGGAAATGCTTCGAATCAGCTCTATCCTTTGCTGACGGGACATAATGGCCTCCGATAATTATCTTTAAATTTTTATTATTAGATTTAGTATGTCAATCAGGAGTGGCATTCATAACCCTTTCCTTATATTTTTGAAGGTGTCTTGAACAAAAGGCTGGCTTAAGACTAGCTCTTATTAGAAAAGCCTGGAGAACTTTTATTTTGTTTAAATTGAAAATTTTTTATAACCGGGGCTTGTCTGGTCCAGTTCCACGATAATGACCTCCGCACCTACTTTGCGGACGGCATCCCAGGGAATTATAAGCTGCTGCCGGTCCAGCCAGAGATTGAAAAAACCGTTTTTCCTGGGAACAATGATGGAGCGTATTTCCCCGGAGTCAACATCAAAAGCCAGATCGGATTCTCCTACCACACCCAGGCGGGCACCGTTATAAATGTTCACGATTTCTTTTCCCATCAACTCGCCCAACCTCATTTGCTGTTTGCCCCCTTCTTAACAGTACATTAACGCCCCTTAAAGAAATTAGCGAGAAAAAGAAAACAGCCTTCCTGGTCTAAAGTCTGCGCCAGGCGCTTAATACCCTCTGTAGATAGGGCTGAGCCAGCGCCATCAGAATAGACGAAGCCGCCAGGGGCTCCAGGCTGAGTCTACCCAGATGAATACGTTCCGGAAGTTGCAGTTCCAAAAAAGCTGTTAGAACAACTAGAGACAGGTAAATACCGCCGGCTACGCCAATCAGATTGGCCAGAGCCTCGGAGAGAGGGCTTGACTTCCCTTCACCAATAAAGCTCCAGTCTTTTTCCCTGAATAAGCGCTGCCGGATCCTTTCCCGGACAGAAATGATTACAAGCAGAAAGATAGCTGCGCCAAATATCAGGCCGTCTGTCATTTTTCTCACCTCTTGAGATAAATCTTATTTAGGACAGGCATGAAATATGATTAAGACATAAAAAAACCCCCCTTTTATTTAAAAAAGATGGGATTTAGTAAAAAAAATGGTGATAGAACTTATCGGCTTTAACGACCAGTAGAACCAAAGCCCCCCGGGCCCCTGCCGGAATCCCCCAATTCCTCCACTTCCTCAAAAGCAACACGGAAAACGGGGATAAAGACCAACTGAGCTACCCTTTCTCCCGGTTTGATGGTATATTCGCGCTCGCTCTGATTAAAAACTGCGACTATAATCTCCCCTTTGTAGTCGCTGTCAATTAAGCCCACTGCGTTCGCCAGGGATATCCCGTGGTTTGTGGCGAGTCCGCTTCTGGGGAAAACCAGGCCGGCGACATGCCCGTGCGGCAGATCAATAGCAATGCCCGTTGGGATCTTTACCCTTGCTCCAGGCGGTATAATCAAGGGGCGTTCAAGGCAGGCGGGCAAATCAAGACCCGCCGACCCGTCTGTGGCATAACTCGGTAAAGGTATGCTTTTGCCCATTTTATCTGAACATTTTTTGACCCGGATGATCATCAATTCTTCCATGACCTACAGCTTCCCCAGCACTCTTTTTAGACTTCCATCATCTTCCCAGGGACCAACAGTTGCTAGAGAAAAATAATCGGGCTTCAGCATTTCTCTGGCTAGTTCCTGAATCTCGGCTGCAGTCACCTTGTTAATTCGGGCTACGATTTCTTCCGGTGGGATCACTTTACCCAGATAGAGCTCTGATTTTCCCAGCCTGCTCATTCTAGTGCTCACGTTTTCCAGGCTTAGCAGCAGGTTTCCTCTCAACTGGTCTTTGGCTCTCTGCAGTTCCTCATTCTTTACGCCGTCCTTTTGGATAGCTCCGATTTGTTTCATGATCAGCTCAAGCACTTCATCCATGTTTTGTTTACTCAGGCCGGCGTAAACACAAAAGAGTCCTGTGTCATGGTAAGATGCATGATAAGAATAAACAGAGTAAACCAGGCCCCGCTGCTCCCTGATTTCCTGAAAGAGCCGCGAACTGATGCCTCCCCCTAGAATTGTGTTCACAATCTGGAAAGCATATATTTTCTCATGATCCAGGCTCAAGCCGGGAGTGCCAACACAAAGGTGGACCTGTTCAGTATCTTTGTTGCGGCATAAAATCTTGTGACTGGGTGAGGGGGCGGTCATCAGCCTGGGCGCCGGCCTGCCCTTTTGGGTCGCGAAGATGCCGGCCAGTTTATTCACAACATCTTCATGACGTATATTTCCTGCCACGGCGACGATAATTTTGCCCGGGTTATAGTAGGTCCTGTAAAAATCGAGAATCTCATCTCTGGTTAGACCTGCAATCACCTCACCTGTTCCGATAATGGGCCGGCCTAAGGCGTGCCCCCCCCATATTGTTCCGGCAAATATATCATGAACGAGTTCATCCGGAGCATCCTCATACATTTTGATTTCCTCGATGATGACATTGCGCTCCCGGTCGATATCGGTGGCATCAAACTTAGATTCAAATAGCATATCACTGAGAAGGTCAACCGCCAAATCAAAATGCTCGTCCAGGACCCTGGCGTAGTAACAGGTGTATTCTTTGGTTGTGAAAGCGTTTAACTGACCGCCTACGGCGTCAAGAGCTTCAGCGATATCCTTGGCAGTACGCTTCGCTGTGCCCTTGAACATCATGTGTTCGATAAAATGAGACACACCGCTTGTTTCCGGAGGCTCGTAGCGTGAGCCTACATCTACAAAGAAGCCCACAGCTACAGAATGGACGTGGGGGACAACTTCTGTCAGGATGTGTACTTCGTTTTCAAGGGTGACCTTTTGAAACATTCAGTTACCTCCTCAATATACAGTCCTCCCAATATTCGTTAAGGATAGGACAATACCTTTTTATCAGGAAAAAATACTTGTCCACTTCCATAATGACCCATACGGTGAAGTCTTAACCAAATCCTGGTCACTTATAAGGTCAGCGCTGCCTGCAACCTCGCCTTGAACCAGGATGGTTATACACCCAACCTTCTGACCCTTTTGTAATGGCGCCGTTAAATCTGAAGATAACGTAACCATTTTTTTTATTGATTCCGGGTTGTCTTTGGGAAAAACTACACCAAGATCTACGGAAGCTATGGCCATCGCTTCTCCACCACCGTCAACAACTCCGATTGTTCCGTAGACATCTCCCGCAGTCACAACGTTCATGAATTCAAAGTGATTAAAACCATAGTCCAGCAGTTTTTGTGAATCAGTCCAGCGGTTTTCGCTGTTCAGGACAACAGAGATCAACTGCCTTCCGTTTTTAGTGGCCGAAGCTACCAGGCAATTACCGGCCTCGTCCGTAGTACCGGTTTTAACGCCGTTGGCCCCGTTATAACTCCAGAGCAGGCGGTTGGTATTGCTTAAACCGCGGAGCCCTTCTTGACCATTAATTGTTTTTTCACGGGTGTTGACGATTTTGCGAAAAGTTGGATTGCTCAAGGCACAGCGCGTCAGTATGCCAAGATCAAGCGCGGTCGTAAGGTGTCCGGCGGCCGGCAGGCCGTTTGTGTTTTTAAAACTGGTTGCATCAGCTCCCAGGAGCCAGGCCTTCTGGTTCATTAAGAGAACAAAATTAGCCTCTGTTCCTGCGATGTGCTCGGCTATTGCAACGCAGGCATCATTGCCCGAGCAAAGCAAGGCTCCGTAAATCAGTTCTTCCAAAGTAATTTTTTCCCCGGGACGCAGGTCCAGGCTTGCCTCTGGAACGGTGGCCGCATTGGGGCTGACCGTGACGACCTGGCTTAAATCTCCTGTTTCCAGGGCCAGCAGTGCGGTTACAATTTTGGTTGTGCTCGCCGGCGGCAACCTCATCCTGGCGTTTTGTTCAAACAGGATTTGGCCGGTACCGGCATCCAGTAGTAAGGATGATTTTGCTGTCAGGGAGAGCGTATGTGAATGGTCCTGACCTGCCCAGGAAGCGTTAGTGCAGAGAAACAGGGTGACCAGGATGATGGGCGCAAGAAAAAGTCTTGCGGCCCTGTGAACGTGATTCATGACGATTGCCACCTCTTTTTCTCTTATAAGGTTTCCCAATCAATCCCCTATTATGAACCATCCCGGTCTGTTTTACTTTTATCCTCATCTTCTTTTTGAAGGCCTTTAAGAAGTGTTGAAACGCTTACCATTTCATAACCCTCTTTTTTTAGTTCCTGAATCATTTGTGGCAAGGCGTGAACGGTTGGAGCCGTAGGGTGCATCAGTACAATGGCCCCGTTATGTAATTTTTCGGTCACCCTCCTAATAATAATGGAAGGGTCCGGGCGTTGCCAGTCGATGGTGTCAATACTCCACAAGATGGTCCGGTAGCCTGCTTCCCCTGCCGCCTTTAAAACAACGTCTCCCCTCTCGCCATAGGGTGGTGCGAAAAGGGTCGGCTTAACACCAGTCAGCCGGAAAAGGACTTCATCTGTCTTCTTAATCTCATCAATATTAGCAGATCTTGATAATCTGTCGGGGTGCGGATGGGAGTAGCCGTGGTTGCCGATCTCATGCCCGTCCTGTGCAATCTGCCCAGCCAAAGCCGGGAAATCTTCAGCCCACTGCCCCCCGATAAAAAAGGTTGCTGTAACCTTATTTGTTTTTAAAGTATCAAGGATTTGAGGGACGTATTCCTCTCCCCATACGACATTAAAAGTCAGGGCGGCTTTTTTTTCCAGTTGACTGCCCTGGTATACAGGGGTCGTGGTAGCTTTCACCGGGTTAGGCAGCGAACGGATCAGATAAAACACCGCCCCGATCAGCGTTACCACTATCATTGCCGTAAACAGGATCCTGCCTTTTCGGAAGGGAAGAACCAGGATTCTCAATTATTAACCCCCTTAACTGCTTTTAAGAAAAACCTATGCTGCATTGGCCGGAATTATATTACAAATAAAAAAACCTCTTCGAAGAGGTTTTTTGAGTAAATCATTTTCGTAAAAACACTTGAGGAGATACTTGATACTTAGATTGTGACTTAATGGATTGAATCCCTTCGCCTGGGAGGACGGTTCGGCCTGTCCTCTTTTGAAGGAGTCGTGCCCTCCGGAGGCGGGGAGGCTTCTTTCTTAGAGAGCTTTAAACGGCCCTGGTTATCATACCCAATCACTTTTACCAGGATCATATCCCCTTCCTTGACAATATCTTCCACCTTGTTGACCCTGTGGTGTGCCAGCTGGGATATGTGGACAAGGCCCTCTTTACCGGACAGCCCCATCATACCCGGTATGATTTCCACAAAACAACCAAAATCCATAACTTTTACGACTTTGCCGTTGTAGAGCTCACCGGTTTGAACTTCCTTGGTCAAGGTCTCGATAATCTCCTGCGCCCTTTTTCCCTTCTCCTGGTCTACCGATGCGATAAAGACTCTGCCGTCATCCTCAATGTCGATGTCTGCTCCTGTTTCCTCTACGATTTTCTTGATAATTTTACCGCCCGGCCCAATAACGTCCCGAATTTTATCCGGATCAATGGTCATGTGGATAATCCGTGGAGCATGGGGGGACAACTCCGGCCTGGGTGCGGGAATTACATCCAGCATCTTATTCATAATATGCATGCGGCCTTCATGAGCCTGGACCAAAGCCTGCTCAAATACTTCCGGACCGATGCCGGGAATCTTAACATCCATCTGGAGCGCTGTAATACCTTTCATTGTTCCGGCCACCTTGAAGTCCATATCACCCAGGTGGTCCTCAAAGCCCTGGATGTCCGTTAGGACCTTGTAATTGTCCTCTTCTTTAATCAATCCCATCGCTACACCGGCCACCGGAGCGCTGATAGGCACACCCGCGTCCATCAGGGCGAGGCAGCTGCCGCAAACACTCCCCATTGAAGTGGAACCGTTGGATTCCAGGGCTTCGGATACAATCCTGATGGTATAAGGGAAAACTTCTTCAACTGGAATGACAGCCGCAAGTGCTCTCTCCGCAAGCGCCCCATGGCCAATCTCCCTGCGCCCCGGGGAGCGAATCGGCCTGGTTTCACCAACGCTGTAAGGAGGAAAGTTATAGTGATGCATGAATCTCTTGGATTCTTCAACACCCAGGCCGTCCAGGATCTGTTCCTCTGAAACGGTGCCCAGGGTCACGGCTGAGAGAATTTGTGTCTGGCCGCGAGTAAAAAGACCGGAGCCGTGAGGACGGGGCAGTACACCGACTTCGACAGTAATTGGCCGGACCTCGTTTAGAGAGCGACCGTCAATACGCAGGCCTTCTTTTGCGATCATCTGGCGCACAAGTTTCTTTTCGATGGCATTCAACTGTTCCTTGATCGCGCGTTCTTCTTCCGGAAACTGTTCCAGAAACTGCTGTAAAAGCTCATCTTTAAGCTCGCCCAGGTAAAAATCCCTGTCTTGTTTGGAAAGCTTCTCAAGGGTGCACCGGCGCAGCGCCGCACCTATTCTTTCAGAGGCGGGTGCTGCTATGGCTTCGATCAGGACTGGATCCAGAGAAGATATTTCGAAGACTATTTTCTCCTTGGCCAATCCCTTTTGAAGCGCTTCTTCCCGGTAACCTTCAATGAATTCTACAATTTTTTTTACAGCGCTATGGCCGTAGGCAATGGCTTCGAGCATGACCTGTTCGGGTACCTCTTGCGCGCCCGCCTCAACCATCATCACGGCGTCCTTTGTTCCTGCAACGACAAGGTGCAGATCGCTATGTTCCTTTTGGGATAAGTTGGGGTTGATCACCAACTGTCCGTCAATCCGGCCAACGATAACACCGCCAATTGGGTATTGAAGCGGTATTTCCGAAATATGCAGTGCGGCGGAGGCGCCAATCATCGCGGCAATTTCCGGTGCATGATCCTGGTCAACTGACATGACGGTTGCAATTACCTGTACTTCATTGCGAATTTCTTTTGGGAATAGTGGCCTTATCGGCCTGTCGATCAGCCTGCTGGATAGAATGGCCTTCTCGCTGGGGCGGGCTTCTCTTTTAATAAACCCTCCTGGAATTTTACCAACGGCATAAAACCTTTCTTCGTAATCAACCGTTAAGGGGAAAAAGTCTATTCCTGCCCTGATAT
The DNA here is from genome assembly GCA_002408725.1 of Pelotomaculum sp. UBA5255. Classification (GTDB taxonomy): domain Bacteria; phylum Bacillota; class Desulfotomaculia; order Desulfotomaculales; family Pelotomaculaceae; genus DTU098. Next base: position 46,837 of record DHTR01000069.1, on the reverse strand, counting down.
GACTGGCAATCGTTGCGGTTACCAAAACGGCTGTGTCTCCGTAACGGACAAAAACTGCTCCACCCGCCTGCTTTGCAAGCCGTCCGCTTTCAAGAATCATGGGGCGGCCTCCAACAATTATTTCTTTCTTAATTACGGGAAACTCTGACATATTAAGGTTCATACCTCCTAACTAGAAAAAAAATCCATAAACATGATTTATTCTACATTTTAATATTATATCCTTCTACCATTCGAAAAAATACACATAGCCCCCGGACATGACAAGAAGCGGGGTCACTACCCGCTTCTTCGAAAAACGCTACTTGCGCAAGCCGAGCTTTTCAATTAAAGCACGGTACCTGTCAAAGTGGCGGTCTCTCAAATAATTGAGCATAGCCCTTCTTTGACCAACCATTTTTAACAATCCCCGGCGGGAATGATGATCACTCTTATGAAGCTTCAAGTGTTCCGTGAGGGTGTTAATTCTTCGCGTCAAGATTGCCACTTGAACTTCCGGGGAACCCGTGTCGTTATCGTGAAGTTTGTATTCGGTTATGACGTTTAGCTTTTGTTCCGTGGTTAAAGCCATGGTGCTTACCTCCTTAATTTTCAATAAGCGCTGTAAGCCAAGTTAATCGCCGGAGAACGTATTCCCTAGCCTACAGTTTTTCTAAGAATTATTTCCCGATGATGGTTATGACCAGGCGTCCGCCCGGTATATCCTTGGAAACGATGTCAAAAACCCGGCCCGACTTTGCAAAGAACCCCCGAAACCGGGTAGCAGTCGGAATGCGCCCGGGGATTCCGCTGGCTGCATTAATAATGTCTGCAACCGAAATCTTATCCTGTCTGATGTCCCGTAATCGCTTGCGAGCGTGTTCTGTAATAATAACCCTCATGCTGACTTAATTCCTAGTGGGCATGGGTCTGGTAGGCCCGTTCGTCTTCCTCCTGGGCTAAGAAGGCATAAAGTGCATCCTGGAAGGCAGTCAACCGAAAATTTTCCACGTTCGACTGGAGGTAAATCTTTTCCAATTCCGTTTTCAAGGCTTGGAATTCTTCGCTCAAGCAGATCAAGGCGATGTGGCTGAGCCATTTTTTGATTTCCTCTTCGTTGGAGTCGAATTTTGGAACACCCACGGTTGAACGTCTCCTTTCGCAAATATGGGGACAACTCTTCACGGCCTTATTATAAAACACACCTCGCCTGCATAAGCTTATGGAAAGTGTCCACTTTCTTTTACGGGACGTTTAACGCGTTTATTGTAGCATAATCTGGAGCGCATGTAAACGCTGCCTACTCAAAATATAATATTAGTTCACTGCTCATTTTATTCTTTAATTTTCGACCACGCTACCCTGGCTTCGAGGATATCCCTTTCAATTTGCTTAACCAGGTCGGAAGGGGTTTGGAATCTCTTTTCCTCCCTCAACTTCCTGGTAAAGCTGACTTTAATAGATTCTCCATAGAGATCCTGATAAAAATCCAGAAGGTGTACCTCAATATTTCTTTTCTTAGTCTGGAATGTGGGCTTAACGCCGATATTTGCCAAACCGAAGTAGGATTCCCCTTTAATATGTACTTTTGCCAGATACACACCGTTTGCAGGAACCAGAACTAAATCATTAATATCAATATTTGCAGTTGGAAAGCCCAGGAGGCTCCTGCCACGTCTGTCACCAGTTACGACAGGGCCTTCCACAAAGGGGTAATAACCCAGAAATTTAGCGGCCTCCGCCACGTCCCCCCTTAGTAGTAAATCCCTGATCAGTGTGCTGCTAACGGTCTTTCCTTCAACCATGACGGGTGGAACGACCTTTACCTGATAGCCGTAGTCCGAAGAAAGTTTTTGCAATAATTCCGGTGTTCCCCGGCCGCGGTGCCCAAACGTATTATTATACCCGACAACGACGACGCTGGCTCCCAGTCCTTCATAAAGGACGGTTCGAACAAAATCTGATGGAGACATGCTCGCAAATGTGAGGTTAAAAGGCACCATCAGGAGCAGGTCGACGCCCAGCTTGGCCATAAACTTTTGCTTCGAATCCTGTGACAAAAGGAGAGGCGGGCTGTTGTCCGGGTTCAACACATTAAGGGGATGTGGGTGAAAAGTAAATATGGATGCTGTTCCTTCAACTTGATTTGACAGAGTGACCACTTCGGAAATCAGTTTTTGATGTCCTACATGAAGCCCGTCGAAGTTCCCCAGGCCAACCACAAGATTCTTATGTTTGGTCTTGAGGCTGTGCCAGTGCTGATAAAGGTACATCTCACAGTCCTCCTACATACCTGACAATACGCAAATAGGTTTAAAAAAACATCTGTCCGGTTTTTCCGGATCAGTCAAGGTTTCGGCTACTGCCAGGAGACCTTCCGGTCCTGTTAGCCGAACCAGATTTCCCTCCTCAAGGCCAATGGGCAGGTGTTCGACCCCGGGCAGGTATAGTTTTGAACCCGAAGTTACCGATTTGACCGCCCCGGATCTTACAGCGACTGAGGGAAAGCCGGCAAGCGCCTCTTCCATGTTGACGATGAGGTTTTCAAAAGTTCCTTCCGAAACCGAGGCGCGTATTTCTTCTAATGTATGGGAATCTTCAATCTTAAAGGAGCCTGCACGGGTTCGCACCAAGAAAGACATGTGAGCGCCACAGCCCAAGTGCTTACCCATATCGGTGCAGAGGGTGCGGATATAGGTGCCTTTAGAGCAAGAAATATGCAGCAGCGCTTTCGGACGCGAACTGCCCCATCCGGTTCCCCAAATGTACTCCAGTGAGTGCACTTTGATAGTCCGGGCGGGGCGGTCAACAACCTGGCCGGACCGGGCCAATTCGTAAAGTTTTTGGCCATGCCACTTCAAGGCTGAAGTCATTGGCGGCACCTGGCTGATGGCTCCTGTAAATAATTCTAAAGTGGATCGGGTGTCATGTTCTGTAAGTTGACGGGCATCCCCTTCGGCGATTTTATCACCAAAGGAATCTCCGGTGGAGGTCGTCAGTCCAAACGTTATTTCGGCACGGTATTCTTTATCGTCGTTAAGTAGAAACCGGGCCAGACGGGTAGCAACCCCCAGGCAAACCACCAGAACACCCGCTGCGCCGGGGTCTAGCGTTCCAGTATGCCCGGCTTTTTTGATCCCAAGAACCCTACGGATAGTATCTATGACATCGTGTGAGGTCATTCCAGGGGGTTTTAGTATATTTACAATACCGTTCACTGAACAGTTCCCCCTACGGCTAGAATAGCTGCAGTAATGATTTCCTCCTGGATCTTTTCTAGATCACCCTGTAAAACACACCCTGCGGCCCGTAGGTGGCCACCTCCTCCAAATGGGGCAGCCAGCTGGTTGACATCCACAACGCTTTTTGACCGAAAGCTAACCTTATATAAATCTTCTGTAATTTCACGGAAGAGTATTCCCACCTGAACGCCCTTAACCGATCTTGCGTAATTGACCAGACCATCGGTATGTTCGTCCACAGCCCCTGCCTTACGTAATGTTTCTTGGGTTATCGTCATCCAGCAAACCTTTCCGCAGGGGCTTATCGATAGGGTATTCAGCGCCGCGCCCAGGATATTCAAGGTAACCACCGGTTTTTCCTCATAAAGATGAATGTTGATTTGTGCGGCGGGTATACCCATTTCAAGGATCATTGCTGCCCGACGGTGGGTACCGGGTGTTGTATTGTCATATTGAAATGAACCCGTATCCGTTATAATGGCTGTATAAAGGTTGATTGCAGCTTCAATTGTAAGATTAACCTTCATCACGTTCAGCAGATCAAAAATAATCTCCCCCACTGCCGCAGCCTTTGTGTCGGTATATTGGTAGTCACCGAAAGGTATGGAGCCTGCATGGTGGTCGATGTTGATCGAGACCATATTTTTTGATAGCAGCTCCTTGTATCCTTTGCCCAACCTTTCCGGTACGGAACAGTCCAGGATGATGAAGGTATCATATTGACTTTTAGGTGGATCACCCACAACAAATCGGTCCGAGCCCGGCAAAAAACGATATTTTTCAGGAACGGGGTCAGGTCCGGCCATCGTGACCTTTTTTCCGAGTTTCTCCAGTGTTAGCCCCAGGGCGAGCACCGACCCCAAACAGTCGCCATCCGGCATGACATGGCCGCATAACAATACCCGCTCCGCCATCTTGATGGCGGAGCCAATCTCTTCCAACTTATTCATCCCGACTGTCTTCCTTATCCCTGACTTCTTCCATGAGCGCGATTAATCTTGAGCCACGCTCGATTGATTCATCTAACTTAAAGGTAATTTCCGGTACATAGCGCAACCGGATTCTTCTACCCAGTTCACTGCGGATGAAGCCCTGTGCGTTTTGAAGGGCCTCGATGGTTGTCTTTTGCCCGGGAGGCTCACCATAAATGCTGGCAAAGATTACGGCGTAGCGTAAATCCTTGGAAACCTCGACAGAAGTAATGGATACGAAACCAATCCGGGGGTCCTTTAATCCTTCTCTCAACAGGTCTGAAACTTCTTTTTTGATGGCCTCAGCCAACCGTTCAGGACGGAAGGACATCGCCAAACACCACCTTTTAGGGTTCGATGTGGAGGGCAATTGGTCAAGATAACTCGCGCTTTATAGCTTCAGTGTTAAACACCTCAATAACGTCACCTTCCTGGATTTCATTGTATTTTTCCAGGGCAAGGCCGCACTCATACCCCTGAACCACTTCCTTGACGTCATCCTTAAAACGTTTGAGGGAATCCAGTTTGCCCTCGTGAATGACTATGCCGTCGCGCACCACGCGGACACCGGCATCCCTTTCAATTTTCCCTTCCATGACGTAGCACCCGGCAATGGTGCCGATCCTGGACGCCCTGAATATTTTGCGGATCTCGGCCCGGCCCAGGGTAACCTCACGGTATTCGGGATCCAGGAGGCCGCTCATGGCTGCCTTGACATCTTCAATTGCATCGTAGATGACCCGGTAGAGCCGGACATCAACCTTCTCAGTTTCGGCGGCTTTTCTGGCGTTTACGTCGGGCCGCACGTTAAAGCCAATAATGATAGCATTGGAGGCGGAGGCCAGCATGATATCAGTTTCTGTGATGGCGCCTACACCGCCGTGAATAATGTTGACTTTAACCTCGCCCGTATTCAATCTTTCCAGGGACTGGCGCAAAGCCTCAACGGAACCTTGTACGTCCGCCTTGACAATGATCCCGAGTTCTTTGATCTGGCCCTCTTTGATATGCTGAAATAAGTCTTCAAGGGAGATCCGCGTGGTCGTCTTCAGCTCATCCTCACGCTTCTTGGTTTGCCTCCGGGAGGCAATGTGGCGGGCAAGTTTTTCATCTTCTACTACGACAAAAATATCTCCTGCTTGCGGGACCTCTGAAAAACCAAGAACTTCAACCGGCGTTGACGGCCCAGCTTTTTTAATTCGCTGTCCCTTGTCATCCATCATAGCACGAACCCGCCCGAATGCCGGTCCGGCCATGAGCATATCACCAATGTTGAGGGTTCCATTCTGAACAAGGACCGAGGCAACAGGGCCACGCCCTTTATCCAGTTCGGCCTCAATGACCGTACCTCTGGCCGGGCGATTCTGGTTCGCCTTAAACTCGCTAACTTCTGCCACAAGGAGAACCATTTCAAGCAGTTCTTCCATGCCTTCCCTTTTTAGCGCTGATACATTTGCGCAGATGGTTTCTCCGCCCCACTCCTCGGCAACAAGGCCATGTTCGGTCAATTCCTGTTTGACTCGTTCAGGGTTAGCGCCGGGTTTATCAATTTTATTGATGGCTATGATGATGGGGACATTTGCTTCCTTGGCGTGGTTGATGGCCTCCACCGTCTGGGGCATAACCCCGTCATCCGCCGCCACCACAAGGATAGCAATGTCAGTCACCTGTGCTCCCCGTGCGCGCATAGCCGTAAATGCTTCGTGGCCGGGTGTATCGACAAAGGTGATTTTTTTGCCGTTGTGCTCAACCTGGTAGGCGCCGATATGCTGGGTTATTCCGCCCGCCTCGGTTGCAATTACGTTTGTTTCACGAATAGCATCCAGCAAGGAGGTTTTGCCATGGTCCACGTGACCCATTACGGTAACGACACAAGGCCTGGGTTGAAGCAGCGACGGGTCTTCCTCCGGCTCTTGCATCAGCATCGCTTCGATATCCACCGGCAGCCTGATTTCAACCTCGTACCCGAATTCGCCTGCCAGAATCACAGCGGTATCGGTATCGATTTCCTGGTTAATCGTAGCCAGAACACCTAATTGCATCAACTTTTTGATTAGTTCAGCGGGGCTTCTATGCATCTTTTGCGACAGTTCCTGGACGGTTACAGATACGCCAAGAACGACGGGCTTTTTCTCGATAGGTTGAACCGGTTTTTGAAAACTCTGCTGAGACCTGGTTCCTTTTTTGCGACCCTGGCCTGATCTCGACCGTAGCCTTCCCTCGGCATGCCCGGCAACGGCACTGCGCTTTTCAGTTCGGCCTTTTGGAGCCTGCCTTTGAGCTCCGGGTTTCTGTGTTTTTTGGGCGGCAGTCTTGGGTTTTTCACCGGGACGCACCTTATCATCCGGACGTGGAACCGGTTTTACGGCCGCCTGATCCGGTCTTGGCCTTGCCGCCTGACCGGGGGCAGGTGAAGCCGGGCGGTCAAAGGGTCTTGTCTTATCACCGCTTGCAGGTCGCGGTACACGGTCTCCCATCCTTGGAGATCGTGTTGTGCCTGTGCCTGGCTTAAAGGCTCCTTCTTGTCGCTGCGCGGGAGGCTTTGTACCTGTACCTCGATCCTGTCGCGGGTAGCGCTGGGAAGCACTCGGTGCGCCAGCTGGTTTTGGGGGCCCACCCTGGGCGCGGCCTTGAGGCGCATGCTCCTGAGTTCCCCTATCTTTTAAAGGCGATTCAGTCAGGGGCCTATCCTGCCGTACCTTATCCTGACGTTCAGCAAGGGGCCTATCGGATGTTGTACGTTCCCGCGCACCCTCAGGCGCCTTTGGTTTTGCCCCCTGCTCAGCCCGGGGTTGGCCCCAGGGTCTTGCAGGTTTTTCTTGAAAGCGCCTGTCCGGAGGTCGTGAAGGCACCCGGTCGACCAAACCGGGCCCCTTGTAGTTGTCAGTCCTGGCTCCGTGGGATTCCCTTCTGGATCCGGACTGCACACCTCTGCCTTTTTCCGGTTTTTTGGTATCTACAGGGGCCGGTCCTTTTGCCCTGGGAGGATTATCCCCATGTTCTGCGGCCGCATCCGGTATAGTTGCCTGTTTTTGCGCAACAGCTGACGGTGTTTTAACAGAACCTGATTTCTCCCCGGTAGGGGCGCCCTTTCTGTAGTGCTGCACTATACTTTGTACTTCACTGTCCTCTAGCGTACTCATATGAGATTTTATGCTAACACCCATTTGATTTAACTTGCTAATAATATCTCTGCTTTCTATGTTAAGTTCTTTGGCGAGTTCATGTACGCGTTTTTTTACCATATGATCACCTCCAAGATTATGTCTGTGTTCGGTCGGCCTCTCCCCTTTCCATTGCTTCTAGAATACCCCGGACCATCTTTCGATCTATGAAAGCCACCGCCGAACGGGGTGATTTTCCAATAATCCTGCCTAGTTCCTCTTTTGAGCCGTAAGCTAGGGTGGGTATCTTTTTTGATGCAGCAAGCCCTAACAATTCCTTTTGTGTTCGGTTGGCGGCATCAACCGCGATGATTAAAAGCTTTACCCTGCCCCTGTTGATCGCGCTCTTAACCGCAAGGTCTCCCGACAATAATTTACCGGCTCGCTGACCCAGACCGAGCATCCCTTCTATGGTCAACTACCTCACCAGCCTCTGTTTGAGGGCATCCAGCACTTCCTGGGTGACTGCTCGCTGTAGCGCTTTTTCCAGGCGCTTTCCTTTAAGTGCCTTATTCAGGCATTCCGGATCCGGGCAGATATAGGCGCCACGTCCGGACCGCTTGCCGGTGGAGTCAATTACAATGGTTTCTTCCGGTGTTCGGACCACACGAATCAAAAGCTTTTTTGGCTTCATTTCCTGGCATCCGACACACATCCGCTGGGGTATTTTTTTTGTCTTGGGCACCGGAATACCCCCTATTCATACTCTTTCTCAAAGAGATCGACATATTCATCAGGATATATTTCCCGCATCTGTGATTCGCTCTTGATATCTATCTTCCACCCCGTGAGCTTTGCTGCCAGGCGTGCATTCTGCCCCTCCTTACCGATGGCCAGGGAAAGCTGGTAATCTGGAACGATGACTCTGGCAACCTTTTCTTCTTCCCAGATTTCAACGGCCACAACCTTGGCCGGGCTCAAGGAACTGGCCACAAACTTGGAGGGATCGGGGTTCCACTTAATAATATCAATTTTTTCTCCATTTAGTTCATTTACAATATTTTGAACCCTCATACCCTTTGGCCCGACACAGGCGCCTACCGGGTCAACGTTTTCATCTTTCGAGTAGACAGCAATTTTTGATCGCGCACCCGCTTCCCGTGCCGTTCCCTTTAGTTCCACAACGCCTTCATGAAGCTCGGGTACTTCCAGCTCGAACAGACGTTTCAAGAGGCCGGGATGTGTGCGGGACACCAGTATTTGCGGACCTTTTGTCGTCTTTCTGACCTCAACGATATAGGTCTTCAGTCTGCTTCCCTGTCGGTAATCCTCACCCGGCATCTGTTCCGAGGGAGACAAAATTGCCTCGGTTTTTCCAAGTTCGATATAAACATTTTTTTGTTCTATTCTTTGGATAATACCTGTTACAATATCTCCTTCGCGGTTTGCAAACTCCTCAAAAATAATATTTCTTTCTGCTTCGCGAATTCGCTGAACCACAACCTGTTTTGCTGTTTGGGCGGCGATCCGGCCAAAGTTCCTGGGAGTCACTTCGCTTTCTACAATGTCTCCCTGGTTGTAATTGGGGTTTATTTTCTGAGCTTCTTCCACCGTTATCTCCTGGCGTGGGTCCTCTACGAGCTCACTTACAGTCAGTTGGGTGAAAACCTTAAAATCCCCGGTGTCACGGTCGATATGGACCCGGGCGTTTTGGAGTGATCCGAAGTTACGCTTGTATGCGGATAGCAACGCCGCCTCAATAGCTTCTAGCAGTACATTTACCGAAATGCCTTTCTCCTTTTCCAGATCCCCGAGGGCTTCCAGAAATTCGGTATTCATCATTCTTCCTCCCTGAACAATTAAAATTCCACTTCCAGTTGCGCTAGGGCAACCTGCGCAATGGGAATAAGCAACTGCTCGGACCCATCGGTATCCATAACTACGTTGTGATCCTGGATACCCGCCAACCGGCCTGAAAACTTCTTTCTGCCTTCAATCGGCTGATAGGTCGTGATGGTTGCCATCCTTCCTTTATAACGGTTATAATCGGCCGGCTTTTTTAAGGGTCTGTTAATGCCCGGCGAGGATACTTCCAGGGAGTAAGCTTGCGGTATCAGGTCTTTCTCGTCCAAAAGCTTATCGAGCTTTAATGAAACATACCGACAGTCCTCAATTCCGACACCACCGGGCTTATCAATAAATATTCGGAGGTACCAGTGACCGCCTTCCTTTACATACTCCACATCAACCAGTTTAAGGCCAGCCTCCTGAACAACCGGTAGTGCCATTTCCTCGACGATTTCTGCGGTTTTTCTCCTGACCATCAAGGATACCTCCAGGTTATTAAGATTAGACATTATTACAATAGCTTTGCATGAAAGAGAAGTTTGTATCCATGATAATACGAAAGAGTGGGAATTACCCACTCCTTGGAATCAAAATACTCCCCCTTGCTGTAAACCAGACCTAGTATACCACAGAAGAAAATTGTTGACAAGGACATTTTTGGCGTAAGCGAATGGTGATGCCACCTGAATGTATTTGTAACGTTCCCTGGTTGTTTGGGTCCGGTAACGTTACAAATACATAAACGCTACCTGGTAATGACTTGTGCGCCAGGCAAGGTTTTCGCCATAAACTTTACAGCGCTGCAGGCAGCACCGGGCTTGCCCAGATTCGATGCGGCCCGCGCCATCCTTTCCATTTGTTTCGGATCAAGCAGGCAGGCCCGGATCATGTCGGCCAGGTTTTTTTCTTCTACTCTCTGCCCTGCTCCTAAACCTGTTATAAATTCAGTATTTCTTACCTCCTGTCCCGGCAAGGGGTCCACTATAAACATCGGCAGGCCTGTGGCCAGAGCTTCGGCGCAGGTAAGCCCACCTGCTTTTCCAATCATGAAATCGGAGGCTTGCATGAGCTCATGAATGTTGTCGACAAAGCCTAACGTTTTGACTTTACAGGAAAGTTCCGGAACGATTCTGGCCAGTTTGTCAGACAAGGTTTTATTGGTGCCGGTAACAACGATGAGTTGGCAACGGTCGTAGTGGTTGCCCAGTGTTTTGACTGACGAAAGAAGGGGCCCCAGGCCCAGGCCGCCGCCCATAATCAGTATTGTCGTAAGCTCGGGGTCCAGACCCAGGTTTTGTCTTAGGCTTAATTTTTCATAACGTTCACCAAAGGCCGGATCAATGGGTATTCCTGTTGCAAGCACGCGCCTGTGTTCGATCCCACATCCCTCACACTGTGTTATTAAGTGTTCCGAGCCAATGATGTAAAAATCAACTTCCGGAAAGAGCCAGAAGGAATGGATGGTAAAGTCCGTGATAGCTGCGAAGAGTGGCCCCTCAAAAATCCCCCTGTTTTTCATCTGCGCCACAATACCTAGCGGGAAGGGATGGGTACAGACAATGATTTGTGGCTCAAGTTTTTGAATATACTCATTTAGTTTCGGCGCCGCCAGCGCATTGATAATCCTGTTAAACTCAAGTTTACCACGGCCTGAGAGAGCTTTCCCATGTTCAGCCTGGCGGTAAAGATAACCATATAGGGCGGGGGTCATCTTTAAAACCTCCATGTATGTACCGAACATGACTTTTTCCAGAAGAGGGCTTATATATCGGAAGGTATCCAGGATTATGACTTCCGCTGCGGGGTAAAGAAACCCAGTCGCTTTTTTCAGCGCTTCCGCGGTACGCATATGCCCGGCGCCAACGGATACTGATAAAATCAGGACTTTGCTCAGATTTCCGATGGTAGAACAGTTCCTTTCTTTCAAAAAAGTATTCCTAATTGGACATCCATGCCGCTTATGGGGGCCGATAGAAGGAAAAAAAGGAATAAGTTGATGAATTAAGGATCAGGCGTCAGCTAGAAGCAGTTCTCTAACCTTGTTTTCCAGGCTCTCAAAATCCGTCACCGTGACTTCCCCGGTTCTGCGAACACGCACTTCAACCTTTTTTTCAACCACTGTCCTAGATCCAACAGTGAGACGTAGCGGATATCCAATCAGATCGGCATCCTTAAACTTAACACCCGCCCGCTCCGGACGATCGTCCAGAAGCACTTCGAGCCCGGCAGCGGAAAGGCGGCTGTAGATCTCCTCGACCAGGGTGACCTGGGCTTCATCCTTTGTGCTGACAGGGATTATGACCGCGTCAAAAGGAGCAATGGCAGCCGGCCAGATGATCCCATCCTGATCGTGGTTCTGCTCAATAGCTGCGGCCATTGTACGGGTCACCCCGATACCGTAACAGCCCATAATGATTGGATGGCTTTGGCCGCTCTCGTCCAGGTAATTGGCGCCCATTGCTTTGCTGTACTTGCTTCCCAATTTAAAGATTTGTCCGACTTCGATCCCCTTTGCTTCGATCAGCGGCGAACCGCACCGGGGACAGGGCTCTCCGGCCTGAACCATCCGGATATCCTTAACGATCTGAACACGATAGTCCCGTTGTAGGTTGACGTTCATTAAATGAGAATTTTCCTTGTTTGCCCCGGAAACGCCATTTGTCATCATAGCCACTTCCGGGTCAGCTATAAGGGTGCAGCCTTTCAGACCTACCGGACCGGCGAATCCAACGGGTGCACCGGTGACGCGCTGGACAGTCTTTGCCCCTGCCAGTTCTAGACGAAGACAGC
>DHTR01000069.1:6143-34710 GCA_002408725.1 Pelotomaculum sp. UBA5255 | reverse complement strand
AGTTCTAGACGAAGACAGCCCAGGGTGTTTAATAATTTAATTTCGTTGATTTCACGGTCCCCCCTGACCAGGGCGGCCACGACTTCACTTTCGGTTTCATAGAGTAAGGTCTTGATAATTTTTTGGGGTGGAATCCCCAAAAACCGTGTTACTTCCTCCACCGTGCGGCATCCAGGTGTTTCTTTTTCCGCAAGGGGCTTTAAGTCCTCTTTTGCCCCTGGCTTTTCATAATCCAGGGCGGCCTTTTCGACGTTGGAGGCGTAGTCGCATTTCTTGTCCTGGCAGAAGAGTACAGAGGCTTCGCCTGAGTCCGCCAGCACCATAAATTCGTGCGTATCACTACCCCCGATGGCGCCCGAATCGGCTTCAACCGGGCGAAAAACGAGACCGCAGCGCTGGAAGATTTGCGTATATGCTTCATGCATTTTCATATAGCTGAGCTGCAGACCGGCTTTGTCCCGGTCAAAAGAATAAAGGTCTTTCATAATAAATTCCCTGCCGCGCAGCAAGCCGAAGCGGGGACGGCGTTCATCCCGGTATTTGTTTTGAATCTGGTACAACAAAAGGGGAAGCTGCTTGTAGGAATTCACCTCTCCCCCGACCAGGGCTGTTACAATTTCTTCGTGTGTGGGCCCCAGGGCGAAATCACGCTCATGCCTGTCTTTCAGGCGGAAAAGTTCCGGTCCGTAAACATCCCAGCGCCCCGATTCCTGCCAAAGCTCGGCCGGCTGGAGAATGGGCATCAGAATCTCTTGACCTCCCTGACGGTCCATTTCTTCCCGGATAATCTGTTCAATTTTCTTAAGGACGCGCATGGCGAGAGGCATATAAGTATAGACGCCGGCCGCCGTTCGCCGGATGAAACCGGCCCTCAGTAAAAGCTGATGGCTGATCACTTCTGCTTCTGCAGGTACTTCTCTCAAAGTTGGCGCCAAAAATTTAGTCGCACGCATGAAAACCCCTCCGGTATAAAATAAAATGAAAATATCTCTATATGAAGAACCCTAAATCATCTCAATTTCTTTCATGAGCTCGTCCACTAATTTATCCTCAGGTACCTTCCTGATCACTACTCCTTTGCGAAAAATAAGTCCCTCTCCGCAACCGCCTGCTATCCCTACATCGGCTTCCCTGGCTTCGCCAGGTCCGTTTACCACGCAGCCCATGACGGCAACCTTAATGCATTTATTCAGGTTTTTTAACCTTTCCTCAACTTCCCCGGCAACCTTGATCAAGTCTATTTGGGTGCGCCCGCAGGTGGGGCAGGAAATCAGTTCCACTCCCCTCTGCCGCATTGCGAGGGCCTTTAAAATCTCGTAGGCAACCCTGACTTCGTGAACAGGGTGACTGGTTAGAGAAACTCGGATCGTGTCACCGATACCTTCATTTAATAGGATGCCGATTCCCACTGCTGATTTGACGGTACCTGCCCGCAAGGTTCCAGCCTCGGTTACGCCGACATGAAAAGGGTAATCAACTTTTTCCGCTAGCAGCCGGTAGGCGTCAAGCATTAAAGGAATGCTGGATGCTTTCAGGGAAATCTTGATGTCCGTAAAGTACAAATCCTCAAATATCCTGATCTGATCAAGGGCGCTTTCAGCCATGGCCTCAGGGGTGACCCCATTGTATTTTTCCAGAAGCCTCTTCTCAAGAGAACCTGCGTTCACCCCGATCCTGATCGGAACGCTCCGCTCCCGTGCCGCTGCCACGATTTCGGCTACATGGTTTCGTTTGCCAATATTTCCGGGATTGATCCGGAGACCGTCTACGCCGGCCTTGAGGGATTCCAGGGCCAGGCGGTACTCGAAGTGAATATCCGCTACGAGGGGTATCCCAATTCCCCGGATAATTTGCGGCAGCGACGCTGCCGCTTGCATGTCCGGGACGGCCACCCGGATAATTTCACAGCCTTCCGACTCCAACTCTTCAATTTGCTTCAGAGTGGCTTGGGCATCCCTGGTATCGGTGTTGGTCATCGACTGAACACTAACCAAAGCTCCTCCGCCAACCTGTACCCTGCCGATAAAAACGGGGCGGGTTACTCTTCTTTGAATGGAAACCACCTGCCTGGATCGCTTATTGTTTCATGCACTGATTATGGGTCATCACCGGTACCCATCAAATGAAGGCAATGACCGCTTAAGGCAATCTCTCGGATACGAATATCTGCAAGATGTCATTGTAAGTGATAAACACCATCAGCAGCAGCAGCAAGCCTAAACCGACCAGGTGGATGAAGTTCTCTTTAATCGGGTCCACCGGGCGTCCCCTGACCTTTTCCCAGGCTAGAAAAAGAATCCTGCTACCGTCTAAGGCAGGGATTGGGAAGAGGTTAAACAGGCCCAGGTTTATACTCAGGAAGGCAGAAAGCTGTAGCAAGAAGAAAAATCCCACCTGTGCGGCCTTGCCTATTTCACTGACCACCCGTACCGGTCCCCCTAAGTCTGCGGGAGCCTGCCCAAAGATCATCTTCGAAATAAAGTCAAGGATCATGATTGTAACCTTTCCTGTCAACTTCGCCCCCAGGGCCAGGGCCTGGAAAAGGTTTCCTTTGCTTACGCCCTGTTCGGGAACGATACCGATCTTTCCTGAACCATTCTCGTCCCGGATTGTGACCATCTTAAATTGCCTCTCGGTCCCGTCCCTGACCACGGTAATTTCGAGTTCTTCCTCGGGTTTTTCGTTGATAATTCCGACCAGTTCCTCCCAACTTACCACCTCCTGGCCGTTCACCGCTACAATCTTATCACCAACCTCGATTCCTGCTTTCTCCGCAGGGAAACCTGGTATAATCTCGCTGATCCCGGTGGTTGCAGATGGGATGCCCTGGAAAATAAAAATTATGGAAAGAAGCAGTATAGCCAGTAGAAAGTTCATCAAGGGGCCCGCAAAAATTACCGCTATCCGCTGCCCAATTGTTTTTTTATTAAAGCCCCGCTCCTCTTCTTTGCTATCTTCATCGCTGGGATCCATTCCCGCCATTCGAACAAAGCCACCTAAAGGCAGGACCCGCAAATTATATAAGGTTTCACCCCTGGGAATGGTGAAAAGTTTTGGTCCAAACCCCAGGCTAAACTCGTGAACCTTAATGCCCACCACCTTTGCCACCGCAAAGTGGCCCAATTCATGGAAAAAGATCAGTATCCCGAATACAAAAACAGAAGCTATAAATGTTAACATCCAATCCACCTCATGTAAGTATCACAATTTAAATTCCTGCCTGCAAAGCTTTTTCCCGGGCCCATCGGTCAGCTTCCATAATTTCGTCAAGCTTAGGCTTCTCAACCAGGTTATGTCGATCCATAACGCTGCCGACAACGGACGGAATGCCCTTGAAGGAAAGCTTACCCTTTAAGAACAAGTCCACTGCCACCTCGTTGGCGGCGCTGAGCACGGCGGGCATTGTACCGCCGGCCCTCCCCGCTTCAAAGGCCAGACGCAGGGCGGGAAATCTTTCCAGATCCGGGGCTTCAAAGGTCAGCTCCTGCAGGTCCGTCCACTTAAGCCTGGGTACAGGCCCGGATAAGCGGTTTGGATAAGTCAGAGCATATTGTATGGGAAGGCGCATATCGGGGACTCCCATCTGGGCAATCACAGAGCCGTCCCGATACTCAACCGCCGAATGAATAATGCTCTGGGGGTGTACAACAACTTCTATTTGAGAATAGCTTACCCCAAACAGCCACTTTGCTTCAATTACTTCCAGCCCTTTATTCATCAAGGTTGCTGAATCAATGGTGATTTTGCTGCCCATAACCCAATTGGGGTGGCACAAAGCCATATCGACAGTCACCGATTCAAGTTGTTCCCTCCCGAGCTGGCGGAAGGGTCCACCGGAAGCGGTGAGAATAATTTTCTCAATCGTTTCTATGTCGTGACAGCACAGGCACTGCCAGATCGCAGAGTGCTCACTGTCGACCGGCAAGATTACAGTATTTTTACGGGCAACCTGGTCCATCACCAGTTGTCCTGCGGCAACCAGGGTCTCTTTATTGGCCAGAGCTACATCCTTGCCGGCACTGATGGCTGCCAGGGTTGGGTAAATACCGGCTGCGCCGGTGATGGCAACAACAACAAGGTCAGCTTCAGGCATTCTTGCAAGATCTTCCAGGCCTTCCCGGCCCCAGGCTAGATCGGGGCAAACCGCAGGCTCAAGGCTGTTTTTTAGATGCAGCAACTCCCGCTCGTCTGCCATAGCTGCTGCGGCCGGGCGAAATTCTTTAACTTGATCCGCCAAAAGGCGCCAGTTTTTTCCGGCGCCCAGACCTAACACTTTGAATTTTCCCGGAAAGTTCCGGATCACCTCAAGTGTCTGCCGGCCGATAGATCCGGTGGAGCCAAGAACGATAACATTTTTCATTTAGATTACCCCAATGATCTTAAAATAAAATTAAAATTATCTTTAACAAAAAGATTTTTATCCTTGATCCATATCTTAGATTTTGTTTTTTGGCAGGATCACACCTGTTTTAATAACAGCCTGCAGCGCAATTAACAGAATGGGTCCCATCAAGAGACCAACCAGCCCCAACGTCTTTAAACCCGCATACATGGAAATAAGGGTAGCCAGGGGATGCAGGCCAAGGTTAGCGGAAACGATTTTTGCCTCGAGGAATTGCCGCACAGTCATCACCAATCCGTATAATACCATGAGTTTAATACCAAAGCCCGTTGCCCCGGTGGCAAAAGACCAGATCAACCAGGGAATGTAGATGGTAGAAGGCCCCAGAACGGGGATTATGTCAAAAAAGCCAATTAAAAGGCCCAGGGTCAGGGCATAGTCCGCTCCAATCAGGAGTAAGCCCATTACACTTAACACTGTTGTTATCAATACCAGGATGGCCTGGGCTTTCAAGTAGCCAATGAAGGCAGCGGATATTTCACGCAGGACAGTCACTGTTTTTTCACCCCAGGGGGCTGGGATGGTTTTAAGCAGCAGTTCAGATATGAGATGGCGGTCACGCGCTAAAAAGAAAGTGGCCAGAATGCTTACCACCAGGATTGTAAGGGTTCCCGGGACCAGGGATAAAAAGAGTATGATGGAGTTAGCCACCCTGCTGATTAAACCCTGCAGGTTTGTGGTCAGGGTGGTAATATTTTGTTCCAGGGATGAGATAACTCCGTGGGGAAGTGTTATGTAAAAAGCAGTCAATCTTGCGATGAGATCCTGGTAAAACACTCTTAACTCGGTAGCGACAGCGGGTAGTGTAACAGAGAGCTGGATCAATTCCGATACTAGTTTTAGAATGATTACTGAGAACAGAACGGCAATTCCACCAAAAACAAGGATCATGGATACCAGTGTGGCAAGTCCACGAGATAGCTTAACTCTGTTCTGCAAGGTTTCAATGAACGGTTCCATAAAAATGCTGAGAACAAGGGCGATGATGAAAGGAACTAAGATTGGTAGGATGTATTTAACAGCTACTAGGCTCAATAATATTGCTGCTGCAGCATAAATCATCACTACGATAGGTTTTGGCAACTTAATTGTCACCTCAGCTTATTATGAATAATAGAACAAAATAGTATACGAGGGGGGCGGTGAAAAGGGCACTATCAAAACGATCCAGGATCCCCCCGTGGCCGGGTATCAGCATACTGGAGTCCTTAATCCCGGCTTCTCTCTTAAAGGCTGATTCAAGCAGGTCACCGACCTCTGCCGCCACTCCAACCATCAGCCCCAGCAAAAGCATTTTAGGTAAGGATAAAAAGGGATATATATAAGAAGCAAACAGGTAACTGACCAGGACACTGCCCAGCAATCCCCCGATGGCCCCTTCCAGCGTTTTTTTGGGACTGAGGATTGGGGCCAATCTCCTTCTGCCAAATCTTTTTCCTACAAAATAAGCCGCCGTATCACAAGCCCAGGTTCCGGCGAGCATAAAGATAAGCCAAATCCATCCGTCCGGTAACATTCTCAGGAGGTAAATGTAACTCAGCAAGCCAACGTAAAGCGTGCCCATCAGGGTCCCGGCACCGTCCAGCAGCGAGTATCGGGGATAGAAGGTAACAGTGGCAATCAGGTGTAGAAACAAAATGATTGTTATTGTCGGTCCGGGATATCCACCACTATAAAGGTATGCTCCACCTATTAAGATTAAGCCACCCGCTAAGGCTAGCCAGTATAACGGTTTTAATCCCAACTTGGCCAGCAGTTCTGTTATTTCCTTGATCCCCAGTATGATCATCAGACTGGTCAGAAGCAACAGCGGAATACCCCCGTGCCAAACCGCCAAAACAATTAGTGGGACTCCGACTACGGCGCTTAAAACTCTTTGCCAGAGCACATTTTCACCAACCTGTCAGAGGTTGTTTGTCCTCTTTTTCAGTCCTCCAAAACGGCGTTCGCGCTGCTGATAATCTACCAGTGCGCGCAAAATATGAATGCGCCGAAAGTCCGGCCACATTACAGAAGAAAACCAAAACTCCGTATAAGCCAACTGCCAGAGTAAAAAATTACTGATCCGCAAATCCCCGGAAGGCCGGATTAGAAGGTCCGGATCCGGTTGGCCGACCGTATAAAGATGATCCGAGATAGCCTTTTCTCCAATTTGCTCGATATTCAGGCTACCATTAGCAAATTTGGTTGCAATCGCCCGAACTGCGTCTACGATTTCATTCCGGCCTCCGTAGTTCAAGGCCAGGTTTAGGGTCAAGCCCTTGTTATCCCTGGTATATTGAACAGCCATGTCGATGGCTTTCCTGGCCGAAGTGGGCAGTTCTGCAAGCCTGCCAATAGGATGCACACGTACACCGTTTTGGTAAAGCTCTTCTATTTCTTTATAAAGGTACTCAACCAGAAGGTCCATTAAGACATTAACTTCTTCCTGCGGCCTTTTCCAGTTCTCTGTAGAAAATGCATATAGTGTTAGAACACCGATGCCAAGTTCGGAACAGATTTTTACAACATCTCTAAGGGATTCTACTCCGGCCCTGTGGCCGTAGGACCGGGTCAGTCCGCGACGCAAGGCCCAGCGTCCGTTGCCGTCCATGATAATTGCAATATGACCCGGCAACCTATTTTTATCAATCTTTTTTAAAAGCTCGTCAACTCCTGCTCCAGCGTAATCTCCCGTGTCTTTTCGGCGCCAGAAGCGGACTATTTGGTTAAACATAAAAAAGTTTAGCCTCCTCTGGAGTCACCCTCGAGACATACTTATATAATGACCCCCTCAGATGCGAGGGGGTCCATCCATTACTCTTCAACAATGGCTCCTGTGGGACAGGCATCGGCACAAGCACCGCAACTCTCACATTTATCCGGGTCGATCTTATAAATATCACCTTCACTAATTGCTCCAATAGGACAGGCATCTAGGCAGGAACCACATGCAAGGCATTCTTCTGTAATTTTGTATGCCACTTTATCCACCTCCTTTCGTTCTTTCTCAAAAGCTACAGTTATCACCCATTTGTCTCTAGAGACCCTATGAATGCGTATAACCCTTGGTTTCCCATCCGGTTGTACCTTATAAGGCCGGGTGAAGATGATCTCTATTTTATAGCCGGAGGTTTTACAAATGTCCTGTGCCAAGCTCAATTCAAGCCCGATTAGATCCGGTCCCTTGTCCATCTTAAACCTGCATGATCTCCTGCTCTTTGATGGACAAAAGGCCGTCTATTTCCTTGATCATCCGGTCCGTCAACTTCTGAACATCTTCCTGCTTGCGCTTCAGATTATCTTCAGATATTTCCCCCTCTTTTTGATAAGATTTAAGCTGATCATTGGTGTCACGACGGATATTCCGAACGGCAACGCGGCCCTCTTCCGCCTTTTTCTTGACAACCTTCATCAGTTCAACTCGCCTTTCCCGGGTAAGTTGCGGGACTGCCAGGCGGATGACAACACCGTCACTGGCCGGGGTAATACCCAGATCCGATTTTAAGATAGCCCTCTCAATTTCCGGCAAGGCAGTTTTGTCCCAGGGCTGTATAACCAGAAGCCTGGCCTCGGGAACTGAAATATTTGCAAGTTGATTAACAGGTGTCGGAGTTCCGTAGTAATTGACCATTATTTTGTCAAGCAGGGCCGGTGTGGCGCGCCCGGCACGCAGTGATGCAAACTCTTTCTTAACCACTTCAATGGTTTTTTTCATATTGCTTTCGGCTTCTTTAAGTATCTCCATTGTTGTCATTAAACTCACCCCCGATGTACGTCCCAATTTTTTCGCCAAACACGGCTCTTTTTATATTACCATTCTGGTTTAAATCAAAAACAATCAAGGGTATTTTATTATCCATGCACAGAGAAGCTGCAGTGGCATCCATAACACCGAGACCCATGTTCAGCATATCAATGTAGGATAGCCGCTTAAATTTTTTTGCGTTGGGGTTTTTGAGCGGGTCGCAGTCGTAGACACCGTCTACCCGCTTGGCCATTAAAATAACCTGAGCTTCAATTTCAGCTGCCCGCAGGGCAGCGGTGGTATCTGTCGAAAAATAAGGATTACCTGTACCGGCGGCAAAAATGACCACCCTGCCTTTTTCCATATGCCTTATAGCCCGACGACGGATATAAGGCTCGGCTACTTCTCTCATTTCAATTGCAGTCTGGGTTCGGGTATCAACACCATGTTTTTGAAGCGCATCCTGAAGTGCCAGGGAGTTCATGATTGTTGCAAGCATTCCCATGTAGTCCGCTGTTGCCCGGTCCATTCCTTTGGCGCTCCCGGCAACACCTCGCCAGATGTTGCCTCCACCAACCACAACGGATATCTGAACCCTGAGCGCGGCCACCTCTTTGATCTGCATGGCTATGGTATTTACCACATCGGGGTCGATCCCATAGCCCAGGGAGCCTGCCAGAGCCTCACCACTCAACTTCAGGACAATTCGCCAGTATTTTGGTGCAACCATACAGACAGGCAACCTCCAGTCTTCCCAGAGTTATTCTACAGCTTGACCGAAAATCCTTTTTATGAAATATTATTTACAGACATTTCGTGTGGCTTCTTCTACCTCTGCAGCCAGGTCGGATTGTTTCTTCTGGATGCCTTCACCAAGCTCATAACGGACAAACCTTCTAATGCTGATATTTTCACCAATCTTGGAGATCTTTTCCGTTAATAGTTGCTGTATAGTTAAATCCTGGTCTTTAATAAAAGGCTGTTCTAAAAGGCAGATTTCTTTATAGTATTTTTCGATTCTTCCTTCAACCATTTTATCAACGATCTTCAGCGGTTTGCCTTCGTTAAGCGCCTGGGCACGTAAAATTGTTTTTTCTTTTTCAACCAACCCGGCGGAAACTTCTTCCCGCCTTACATATTCCGGCTTCGAAGCAGCAATTTGCATGGCGATATCGCGGACAAGAGCTTTGAATTCATCGGTTTTTGCCACAAAGTCGGTTTCACAGTTTACTTCCACTAAGACTCCAATTTTTCCGGCACCGTGTATGTATGCTTCCACGAGTCCTTCGGCGGCTACCCTGCTGGCCTTTTTAGCCGCTGCAGCTAGGCCTTTCTCTCTCAGGTAGTCAGCTGCTTTTTCAAGAACACCACCGGTTTCTGTAAGCGCTCTTTTACAATCCATCATTCCCGCTCCGGTACGTTCCCGGAGTTCCTTTACCAGACTGGCTGGTACAGACATATTAATTATGCCCTCCTTTGTTTACATCATTTTCCTCTAAATTAGTATATCCAGGATTCCAAAAGGTCAATCAATGCGCTATTAATCGAGGCAGAAAAAAGGCAGGGGTTACCTTGCCAAGACTTACCCCCACCTGACTTCCAACGTTTATTCTGCAAGCTGTTCTCCCTGCCGACCTTCAAGAACAGCTTCCGCCATCTTGCCGGTCAAAAGTCGGACCGCCCTGATGGCGTCATCATTGCCGGGGATAATGTAGTCCACTTCATCTGGATCGCAGTTAGTATCAACAATAGCAACAATGGGAATACCGAGTTTACGTGCTTCCGCTACGGCAATCCGCTCTTTCCGGGGGTCAATAATAAATAAGGCTCCCGGCAGACGTCGCATATCCTTAATTCCACCTAAAAACTTTTGCAGTTTTTCCTTTTCGTGCATCAATTCCGCGACTTCTTTCTTCGGTAAAACTTCAAGAGTGCCGTTTGCTTCCATTTTTTCTAACTCGTGCAGCCGGTCGATCCGGCGCCTGATGGTTTGAAAATTGGTAAGCATGCCACCCAACCAGCGCTGGTTTACAAAAAACATACTACAGCGCTCGGCTTCTTCCCGAACTGCTTCCTGAGCCTGTTTCTTTGTACCTACAAAAAGAATTGAATCTCCGTCGGTGGAGAGCTGTTTAACAAAATTGTAAGCTTCCTCAACTTTTTTAACGGTTTTTTGTAAATCTATAATATAAATACCGTTACGGTCGGTAAAAATGAATGGGGCCATTTTAGGATTCCAACGGCGGGTTTGGTGGCCGAAGTGAACCCCTGCTTCCAAAAGTTGCTTCATGGAAATGACAGCCAAGTAATTACACCTCCTCCCACACTGGTTTTCGTCCTCCGCTGCCTTCCTCTCCCGCAAGACCCCGGAGGGCACCCTTGCAAAAATCCAGCAGCGTGTGTAATTCACACCATTTTGTATTTTACCACAGTTACAGCCCCGGCGCAAGCCGGGGCTGTAAAATACCAAGGTTAGTTCTTATTAGTTTAATGCTGCTTGATTTTTTCCAGTTCCTCCAGAAGGCGGTCATTCAAAACACGGATGTAGGTCCCTTTCATGCCAAGGGATTTTGACTCAATTACTCCGGCACTTTCAAACTTTCTCAGGGCATTTACAATCACTGACCGGGTAATCCCGACGCGGTCTGCAATTTTACTGGCAACCAGAAGACCCTCTTCACCTTCCAATTGATCAAAGATGTGCTGTACCGCATCCATTTCGGAATAGGAGAGCGTTCCCAGGGCAATTTGAACAGCGGCCCTCTTCCTGGCTTCTTCTTCCATTTCTTCAGTCTTTGCCCGCAGGATTTCCATTCCAACAACGGTTGCCCCATATTCGCCAAGGACAAGGTCCTCATCAGTAAAGTGATTGTCAAACTTGGCCAGCACCAGCGTGCCTAGACGCGCTCCTCCACCAATTATCGGTACCGTTGTCGTGATTTTATTGTTAAAACGACAACGTGTGTTTTCAAAAACGCATGAATTTTTGGTTTGGCAGCAATTAGCGTGAGTCTCATTAACTTTCATCAAGCTCTCGTTGTAGTCCTCCGGGAAACCACCTTGACCCTCAACGATGTCTTTCATGATCTCACATGTCCAGCCCTTAAGATATGTGTATCCAAAAACTTTCCCTTTTCGATCAAGAATATAAATACTAGCCCCAATATTCTCGCTTAAAACATTGGCAACTTCATTAAAATCCACAGTATAGCCTGCTGACTTCTGAAGTATCTTATTGATAGCTCTGGTTTTTTCTAGTAGTGCTCTCATCCTAACCCTTCCCTCTAGTTCACAGTATGTAGCGACTTAAATCCTGACTTTTCACCAGATGACCCAACTTCTCAACAATATTTTTATTGTCAATTTCAATATTTTTGCCAGACAACTCCGGCGCCTCAAAGGATATATCTTCTAATAACTTTTCCAGAATTGTATGCAGGCGCCGGGCGCCTATATTCTCCGTTTGCTCATTAACAGTATAAGCGATCCGCGCAATTTCCACAAGTGAATTTTGTGAAAATTTAACCGTGACCCCTTCTGTGGCCAATAATTCGGTATATTGCTTAATTAGCGCGTTTCTTGGTTCTGTCAAAATTTGTTGAAAATCCTCACGTGTTAGGCTCTCCAATTCGACACGGATCGGGAAACGGCCCTGGAGTTCAGGGATCAGGTCGGATGGTTTCGATATATGAAAAGCTCCTGCCGCAATAAACAGGATATGGTCGGTCTTGACCGGGCCATATTTTGTAACAACGGTGGAACCTTCCACAATGGGCAGAATGTCGCGCTGCACCCCACCCCTGGAAACATCGGGTCCCAGGCCTTCTTTGCCGGCAATTTTATCTATTTCATCTAAAAAAATTATACCTTCATCTTCAGCCCGCTTGATCGCCGTGGAAACAACCTCGTCCATATCAATCAACTTCTGGGCTTCCTGCTGAGCTATAATAAAGCGTGCTTCTTTCACGCTAACTCTACGGCTGCGCTTTTTCTTGGGAATTAACCCGCCTAGCATGTCCTGAAGGTTTATACCCATTTCTTCCATGCCCGAGCCAGTAAACACTTCAAGCATGGGGGGCTTGTTGTCTTCCACTTCAATTTCCAGGGTTTCCTGCTCAAGTTCCCCCCTGGCTAGTTTTTCCCTTAGGATCTCCCTTTCAAAATCCCCCCGCCTCATTCGCTGGTCCTGGGACTGATCATGCGGTTCAGTCGCTTTGGCTGTACCAAACAGCATTTCCAACGGGTTGCGGGATGATGTCTCCTGTACCGGGTAAGGCGCTAGAAGTTCTACAATTTTTTCATCGGCTATCTTTTTAGCCTTGTCTTCAACCATTGCCAGCCTTTCCTGCTTCACCATCCGGATTGATGTTTCAACCAGATCACGGACCATTCCCTCGACATCCCTGCCGACATATCCGACTTCGGTGAACTTAGTGGCTTCTACCTTTACAAATGGCGCCTTAACCAGCCTGGCCAGGCGGCGGGCTATTTCAGTTTTGCCCACCCCCGTAGGTCCGATCATCAGAATATTTTTCGGAATTACTTCGTCCTTGAGATCTTCCGGAAGTTTCCTGCGGCGGTAGCGGTTGCGCAGGGCCACGGCAACGGCTTTTTTCGCGTTATTTTGACCCACGATGTATTTGTCAAGCTCTTCAACAATACGGCGCGGTGTCAGATGTTCCATTTTTACGACCCCCATGATTTTCGATGTTTGTCTTGAAAATGATTGCAAGAGTTTCGGATTCCAGCCGTAGATGCCCGGCTTGTTTGCAGAGGCAGCTGGAGGTTGTTTTTTTTAAAGCTCCTCCACGATGATCTGGTCGTTTGTATAGATGCAGATTTCGGCCGCAATAGTGAGGGCTTCTCTGACAATGTCTCTTGCCTCCAGTTGCGTATGCTTCATCAGCGCACGGGCCGCTGCCAGGGCGTAAGGTCCGCCGGAACCGATAGCCGTGACCCCGTCGTCAGGCTCAATGACTTCGCCGGAACCGGAGATGATATACAGATCTTCACTGGAGGCAACAATCAAGAGGGCCTCAAGCCGTCTTAGAATTTTATCAGTGCGCCACTCCTTGGCCAATTCCACGGCTGCCCGCTGCAGGTTTCCATGGTATTCTTCCAGCTTCCCCTCAAATTTTTCAAAGAGCGTAAAGGCATCGGCCACGGAGCCGGCGAATCCAGCCACTACTTTATTCTTAAACAGGCGCCTGATTTTTCTTGCACCTTTCTTGATAATTGTGTTCTGGGCAAACGTAACCTGCCCGTCCCCGGCAACTGCAATTTTCCCTTCCTTTTTCACGGCGACGATGGTAGTGGCGTGAAACATGTTTTTCTCCCTTCAAAATGATTAGTAGGATCTATACATTTATTATTCCTTAGCCCGTGGGTGGGATTTCCTATAGACTTGTTTCAGCCGCTCACTGGTAATATGGGTGTACAACTGTGTGCTGGTAAGCCTTGTGTGCCCTAAAAGCTCCTGCACCAGGCGAAGATCCGCACCGGCGTTCAGGAGGTGTGTGGCAAATGAATGACGTAAGGTATGAGGGCTGATTTTTCTTCCCAAGCTGACTTTTTCCACGTATTTATTGAGTATCTTTCGAATCCCCCGGCTAGAAAGTCGATCCCCCCAACGGTTCAAAAATACTGCATTGTTTAGTTTTCCGGGTAAAGGCATTATTTGTAGTCCGCCAGTTTTTGAAGCCTGCTGGGTTTTTTTTGATCCCCGGTTGGCCAAAAGCCTTGGCCGAGCGTCACGAAGGTAATTTTTCAGGGCTTCAACAGCCTTTGAGCCAAGAGGGACCATCCTTTCTTTCGATCTTTTTCCCATAATTCTCACGTAGCCCGTAGCCAGATCCATGTCCCCGAGATCCAACGATACCAGCTCATTTATCCTCAGACCCCCGGCATATAGTGTTTCCAAAAGGGCCCTATCGCGAACACCAAGGGGCTGACTCAGGTCCGGTGACTCTACAAGGGCGGCAGCTTCATTCTCAAATAGAAATTTCGGCAATTTTTTGTCAAGTTTTGGGCTAGCTACCCTGATTAGTGGATTGTCATCAATAATCCCTTCCCGCTGAAGATAGCGGTAAAGGGAACGCCAGGCCGCAAGGTGCCGGGCAGCGGTTGTGCGTGCAAGTCCCTGTTTTTTTAAAAAGGCCAGGTAATGACGAAAGGTCCGGTGATCAAGATCAGTTGGAAGAACGGCATGGTCCTCTTTTTTGAGAAGATCTGCAAAGAAATCCAGCCCCCGAAAGAAGTCCTTCTGATAACTGGCAATGGTTTTGGGGGAAGCGTTTTTTTCAACTTTGAGATATATAAGATAATTATCAAAATGGGTGTACATACTACCTCTTGCATTCATAAGTCTTATTCTGTAATTGTGTCTAAGCCACACCTTGTCTTAAAGGACTCAATAGATCCCAGTGCGTTTTGGGCAATCCTTTTGTAGCGCTCTTTCTTGTTTAAGATTTTGCCGTCCAGCGGTGGGAAGAGTCCGAAATTTATATTCATAGGCTGAAAATGAGCGGGTTCGGCGGCTGTAATATAATGAGCAAGAGAGCCATGCGCCGTATCCCTGGGGAAGATCAGCGGCTCTTTTCCAGCCAGCAAACGGGCGGCGTTGATTCCTGCCATCAGGCCGGACGCTGCCGACTCCACATAGCCCTCTACCCCGGTTATCTGGCCCGCAAAAAATAGTCCGTGCTGTCTTTTCGTTTCAAGAGAAGGATCCAATAAGATCGGCGAGTTGATGTAGGTGTTTCTATGCATGACACCCAGCCGGACAAATTCGGCCTTTTCCAAACCCGGTATGAGTCGAAAAACACGGGTTTGTTCGCTCCATTTGAGGCTCGTCTGAAACCCCACCAGATTGTACAGGGTCCCGTCGGCATTTTCCTGCCTCAGTTGCACCACTGCATGGGGGCGTCTGCCCGTTCGGGGGTCGGTCAGGCCCACGGGTTTTAAAGCGCCGTAAAGGAGTGTTTCTTTTCCCCGCCTGGCCAGAACTTCTACAGGCATACAGCCCTCAAAGTGACGCTTTTTTTCAAACTCTCTCATGGGCGCTACTGCTGCTGTAGAGAGAGCTTCCCAGAAAGTGTCATACTCGGATTTGTTCATGGGGCAATTTAGATAAGCAGCCTCGCCTTTATCGTAACGTGAAGAGCGAAACACTTTGTCCATGTTAATAGACTCACCGGTAACAATCGGCGCCACAGCGTCATAAAAATAAAGATATCCTTCACCGGTAAAAGCGCCGATGCTTTCAGTCAGGGTCTCCGAGGTCAGCGGCCCGGTGGCAAGGATGATCGCGTCTCCCACCGGTATTCGGGTAATCTCTTTACGGTATACTTCAATCCGGTTGTGCCGGTTGAGTCTTTCCGTAACACAAGCGGCAAAAAGATTTCTATCTACAGCCAGGGCTCCACCGGCCGGCACCCTGGTTTCATCGGCACAGCTCATAATCAGAGAACCAAGGATCCTCATTTCTTCCTTTAAGAGTCCCACCGCGTTTTCAAGGGCGGTAGCCCGGAGTGAATTGCTGCAAACCAGTTCGGCAAATTCGGCGGTGTGGTGGGCGGGCGTCTGCTTTCCCGGCCGCATCTCGTAGAGTTTTACCCTGCCCCCGCTTTTTGCCGCCTGCCAGGCTGCTTCAGCCCCGGCTAGCCCGGCCCCGACTACAACCACATGCTTTTTTGTGGGGTTGCTCCCCAGATCTGATTTTGTATGCATTAAAGTTGACCACCCGCACTGCATGAATTCCCTACCGGGTTGTTAAAAAATTCCCCTTTTCCGTCTCCTCGGGCTCGATCCTTTTACTGCTAGATTTCTTTCCACTTGATCCCTGGTTGGAGCTACAGTTTTGGTTAATGCACTTGAGTGATTGGTTTTTACCGGCGCTCTTTTTTTCTACCATAAGGTCACCACATTCCGGGCACCTGGTCTTGGAGGGCCGGTCCCAGGTTACAAAATCGCAATCCGGATAGCGGCTGCAACCGTAAAACTTTCTGCCCTTCTTGCTGCGGCGGATGACAATTTCCCCCTCGCAGCGGGGGCACAGGACACCGGTAGGTTCTAAAAGTGGCTTTGTGTTGCGGCAGTCAGGAAAGCCGGGGCAGGCCAGAAATTTACCAAAACGGCCCATTTTAATGACCAGATTACGACCGCACAGTTCACAAACCTCTTCAGTGACTTCATCCGCCACCTGAACTTGCCCGATTTCATCCTCTGCTTTTTCTAATGTCCCCATAAAAGGGTCATAGAAACTATCCAGAACCTTAACCCAATCCAGATCGCCTTCTTCGATGCTGTCTAATTTCTCTTCCATTCCTGCGGTGAATGTAACATCAATAATATCCTTGAAGTGTTTCTTTAGCAAGTCCACCACAATTACACCCAATTCGGTGGGGTAAAGCTGCTTGTTTTCCCTGACGATGTAGCCCCTTTTAATAACTGTTTCAACAATGGGTGCATAGGTGCTGGGTCTCCCGATGCCCTTCTCTTCAAGGGTTTTAACCAGGGTGGCATCGGTATAACGGGGCGGCGGCTGGGTAAAATGCTGTTTTTCTGTAAGGGACCTGGCTTCTACAACTTCCCCCTCTTTGACTTCAGGCAGGAGTTTATCCTCGTCCTTCTCGCCGTCGTCGCGGCTCTCTGTATAAACCTTCAGATATCCCGGAAACTTCAGGATGGAGCCAACGGCGCGAAAAAGGTAGTCTCCCGCTCGAATATCGATGCTGGTTGTGTCGAAAATAGCAGGACTCATCTGGCTGGCCAGAAACCGTGACCAGATTAGCTTATAGAGCTTATATTGTTCGTTGGAAAGATATTGCTTAATTTGGTCCGGTTCCCTGCTAATGGATGTAGGGCGGATGGCCTCGTGGGCGTCTTGAATTTTCCCCTTTACTGGAGGCCGTGCGCTTACTTTGCTGACGAACGGTAGGCCAAAGCGATCCTGAATATAGGCCCTGGTCTCATCCCTGGCAGTATCCGAAACCCGGACAGAGTCGGTGCGAATGTACGTTAAAAGGCCGGAGGTGCCTTCTTTGCCAAGATCCAAACCTTCATAAAGCTGCTGCGCAACAATCATTGTCTTGCGCGCTGTAAAATTAAGCTTGCGGTAGGCTTCCTGCTGCAGCGTACTGGTTATGAACGGAGAAGCCGGTCTACGGCTTTTTTCCTTGCGGGTAACCTTTGCTACGGTATAATGCAGTCCCTTAAGGTTGTCCAATACCTCCTGCATTTGTCCTTCGGTTTTAATCTCAATTTTCTTATCCTTGTAATGATGGAGCTTTCCTTCAAAGGGGGCGTGCCCTGTTTTAACAAAACTTCCCGTCAGTGTCCAGTACTCCTCAGGCACAAAGGCCTGGATTTCCTCTTCCCGGTCAGCAATCAGGCGAACCGCCACCGATTGTACCCTCCCTGCGCTCAGGCCCTTCTTGACCTTGCGCCAGAGCAGCGGGCTTAAGTTGTAGCCGACCAACCGGTCAAGGATGCGCCGGGCTTGCTGGGCGTTGACCCGGTTGTTGTCGATGGGCCTTGGGTGCTTAACTGCGTTTTGAATGGCCTGCTTGGTAATTTCATTAAATTCAATGCGACAAGGCTTGTCATCACAGATATTCAGGAGATTTTGCAGGTGCCAGGCTATGGCTTCCCCTTCCCGATCCGGGTCGGATGCAATCAGCACCTTGTCGCTTTTTTTAACTGCAGCCCTCAAGTCCTTGATGGTGTCACCTTTCCCCCTGATGGTTATATATTTGGGATTAAATCCGTTTTGTACATCCACCCCGAATTGGCTTTTGGGCAGGTCGCGCACATGCCCCATCGAAGCTTTAACAAAATACTTTTTGCCCAGGAATTTGCTTATTGTTTTGGCTTTAGCCGGAGACTCCACAATAACTAACGTTTTAGACAAAACTGTCCACCCCATTTAAATTTGCCTGGCTTTTTATGGTATATCTTATACATTATTTAATAATCTATCCTTTAATCATAAACTTTAGAACAGGTCCCGCCCCGCACGGGTGTAAAACTTGCCCGGCAGCTGTCTGGTCAAGCCCTTGATTTCCAGGTACATCAAAGCAGCCATGACCTTTTGGGGAGCAAGTCCGGATTTGCTGATTAATTCATCCAGAGAAACCGGCTCTAGTGATAAAAGGCTATAAAGCGCTTGTTCTTCGCCGCTCATCTTCATCTTTCCTCCTTGACCGGCTTCCGGGACGGGAAATAGTTTTTCCAAACCTATTTCATCCAGAATATCGCCTGCTCCTTCTACAAGCCTGGCCCCCTGTTTAATCAATCGATGGGGACCCCTGCTAAGAGCGTTTACAACATTACCGGGAACAGCCATTACATCACGGCCCTGTTCAAGGGCAAAGTCGGCGGTAATCAGGGCGCCGCTTCTCTCGGAGGCCTCAACAACGACAGTCCCCCTGGACAGGCCGCTGATGATCCGGTTACGGACTGGAAAATGCCAGGCCTCCGGGGGAGAGCCAGGCGGAAATTCACTGATAACCGCACCCCTGCCGGCAATTTGTTCCATGAGCCTTAAATTTTCCCTTGGATAAACCACATCCAGGCCGCATCCCAGCACGGCAAGCGTTCGACCGCCACCGGCCAGAGCGCCCCTGTGCGCTTCCGTATCGATTCCTCTGGCCATGCCGCTTACAATAGTTATGCCCAGGGCTGCCAGATCTACTGCCAGTTTCTCAGCGACCGCCCGGCCGTAGGGTGATGGCTTCCGGGAGCCCACAATTGCAATGGACAGAGAATCCGAGGATTTAATTTGACCCTTGAGGAAAACCACAGGGGGAGGGTCGTAAATTTGGAGAAGGTTTTCTGGATAATGAGGGTCGGTGTGACAGGCAAAAGTTATACCCAGGGAGTCCAACCTGGAGGCTTCTCTGGTCGGATCAATCTGGGACCTGCGCCGCGCCAGACCCTCAGCTCCCTCAAGGCCTAACCTGGGTGCTTTGGAAAGCTCTTTTAGCCCGGCCTCCCATGCCGCCCGGGGGGAGCCGAAATGTTCCACCAGTGACCACAACCTTTTCCCGGTTCCTGGCATTAAGAACTGCCATCCCAACCAGTATATTCTATCTTCCAATGGAGTTGCTCCCCTCTGTTCTACCCTCGCCTATCTAATCCCCTTTTTTCGGGATTAGGTCGACATCTTCCTCCTTTCTGGCAAAATTTTCTTTGCGGCGACGGAGCTCTTTACGGACTTTAAAATGGATTGACAGCTGGTTTTTACTCAATATTAAAATTTAAAAACAGGGGAAGCCTGAACGTGGGTTCCCCTGTTTTGCTAAAGTTAACAAACAAAATCAACACGGTACATAACAATGAAACATTAAACAGTAGGGACTATTTTACTGCTTTCACTTGAGAGTGTTGGCAATCACCGTGACGGCCTCCGCTCTGGTGGTATTACCCTGGGGCCGCATGGTGTTGTCAGGGTACCCTTTCATGATTCCGTTACCGGTTGCAGTGGTAACGGCTGCCCTGGCCCAGTCGGAAATGTTTTCGCTATCGGCGAAGCTGGGTTCTTCTGTTAGCGTGTTAAGCTTCGCGGCTTTGACGATCATCACCGCCATCTGCTCGCGGGTAATCAAATCATCAGGACCGAAGGTAGTCTCATCATAGCCGCCGACGATGCCGTAGGACGCTGCCGTGGCTAGATCGTTTTTAGCCCAGTGATTGGCAGTGTCTGCAAACACCTTGCCGCTCTGGGGCGCCAGCTTAAACGCTTTCACCAGCACGGTGGCGAATTCGGCCCTAGAAATGGTTTTGTCGGGTTTGAAGCTGCCGTCGGGATAGCCCTTGATGGCGCCAATGGCAACCAGCTTGTTGATATTTTCTTGCGCCCAGTGACCGGTGATGTCTGTTGTCTTGACTACAACCGGCTCACTAACAGTTTCCTTGACTGCCATCACAGCGTACTTAGTAAAATGGTCCACCTGTACTGTTATCGTTGAGCCTGATACTGTACCGCCGAGGTTTACCCACTTGGCCAGCGCCTCATCATAGTAGTAAACTGTCGGCACCTCACCCTGACTAAACGCGGATGGATCAAAGCTAAACGTCAAAGTTATATTTTTATTAAAGCTGTAGGTACTCTTTCCCCCCACGCTGAACTCATAGACACTGCCGGCCAGTTTGAAGCCAGTGGGTATGGTGGAAGCGGTGGTTACTTTCTCAACTTTTACCTCCACTTTGCTGGTTCCCACCAGTGCGTTAGCCGGCACCTTAACGATCACTTCACTGCCCAGGCTGATTGTGCCGCCGGCGCCGGGTGTAACTGTCGCTGTCCCGGTTGTGGAGGAAACTGTTTGCGGTGTTGTTGACGAACCGCCACCACCACCACCACCACTGCTTCCGCCGGAGCTTTTTGTTGTTACGGTGATGCCGGGACCATCCGTACTTTCATTGCCGGCCGCATCTACCGCCTGTACAGCAAAGCTGTAGCGGGTATCTGCACTCAAACCGGTGACACTGTAGCTGGTCCCGGCAACAGTGCTGTTGGTCAGTAGACTGCTGTCCTGATAAACCTTATATCCGGTTACCCCGACATCATCCGTGGCCCCGCTCCAGTTCAGGGTCAGCCCGGTCTTGTTAACGTTGGCAGTAGAAAGGCTGCCGTTGTTCCAGGTAGGCGCATTGGTATCAGAAGGAAGTGTTGTACTAACAGCTATCGCTTTGTTGACAACATTACTGCCGACTCCTGCTACAGCAGTCAAAACTTCGCTGGTGGTGTCAGGTATAATGAAGTTAATCCTGTAGATGCCGTCAGCATCTGCCGTTGTTGCGTCAAATACAACTATGTTTCGGCCGCTGTCAAGTACTTTAACAGTAATCCAGCCATAAGGAGTATGGTAACCTGAAACGGTTACGCTCTCTCCAACCGCTGCTGTGCTCTTGCTGAGGTTCATGGTGACTGTTACCTGCAATGCCTTCATGGTCTGGGTGACGCTGGTTCCTGAGTAGCCGGTGGCGTTAACCGCGATGTTATAATTTCCTGCGGATGCAAATACCCCTGCATTGATGGTAATGGCGCCGGCTGCCACGCTGTACTGGCTGCTGGTAAGGGCGGCGCCATCAACGGTAATACCCGTGATGGCAGCGCGCCAGAACGCATCATCGGTAAAGGTGAGGGTTACTGGTTGGCTTACCGTGTTATCTGTAGTATCAGCAACCAGAACCGGGGGGGATGCCGGCAGTAGATTCCCATCTACATTGATCTCGTTGACGTATTTGGCAAATTTGCTGCTGGTTATGTCGGTAATATTATTAGGGTCCTGCCCAAAACACAGCCTCAGTGAATACTTATTATCCATCAGGTCGAATTCAGGCACAACGACAAACCGTTTGTAGTAAGATTTTAACGCTAGGATCGGATCTACCTGAACCCCGCCATTCAAAGCCGCACCATAAGTACATTTATTATCTGAGTCCCAATAACTGGTTATGTTGGGATAATAATAGCGGTTGGTGTCAAGCAAATATTGCTTGGTTAACGACATGGCATAACCATCGGTTGACTTAAATGTAATATTTTGCACTGAATTGACATCGAGCCCTGCCCTTGTCAAGATGTCGGCCACCTTGACCCCCTGTGCTGCCGTCATGCATGGCGCCGGCATGCTGTCGATCGAAGAGAAGCCCTGGGTCACCTGTGTCATATTCTCCAAATCACTGCTCGAGTAGGTTGCCAACGTGGTATCATTGAGCTTAACCGTAAGCGATGTAGCCGGTGTGCCACTGGCACTGGCAGAATCCGGCAGGGCCATCCAGAGAAAACTGAACAATACAGTCAGTATGGTTAGACAGCTGACAATCCTTCCAGTCTTAGATTTAAGCTTTATTTGCTTTAGTTGCAATTCTCTATCCCCCTTCAAAATTAATACGTTATGGATTAACCTTCTCAAGAAGCGCTGCTGACTTGCAGTACCGTCGGGTTAAAGTCGACATCGTTGGTCAAATCATCTACAATATAAGCTTTAACCACATCACCGGCCTGCACATTAAAGCCCGCCTGGGCGGTATGCACAACGTCAAAGTCAGCTTTAGTCACGTTTATACTGAGCTGGACACCGTTTCTTAAATGTACAAAGACAACTGCTTCACTGCCGTTATGTGCTGTTACCGGAGTCACCTGCACAGCAAAATGGATCATGCCGGAAACCCCATTATTAACAGTCATTGTTTTAATCCCTTTGTTCGTAGCGCCATTTTGATATACTGGATCCGTTGCTGGAGTGATAGTATATACAGGTTTTGAACCACTATCGCCACTGCCCCCCGTTGTCGTGATAACAATACCGGCGGCATTGGCCGTCAAAACATCAACATCATCGGTAAGACTGCCGGTAGCCGGCAAGATGACCTTGGCGACGGGATATGCTTTGGTAACACGCTTACCCTCCGGCGTATTGGTGGCGCTTTTGGACTGAGTATTGTTATAAGCTACAAAGTAATCGCCGGCACCGGCTGCATCTACTTCGTGGCTTACAGCATCTTTGTCCACGAAAGCTACACTGTTCACCGTGCCTGTTCCATTGGTCAGATTCTCAATCAACTGGCTGGCATAAACCCCGTTGTATCGGTAATACATTGGCTTTCCATAGCCGGAACCGTCATTGTTATCCAGACCGTCGTCATCGGTAAGCGCGGGATCCGGAAGACCCGGCACCTGCTGTCCGAGCTTCACCAAATCGGTATAGGTATAGTACTGAGTAGTACCTGTCGTACTGTTCTTGACATAGAAATAGTTGTTTTCCTGATACTTGAAAGTCACGACTGTATTTGCAGGTGCGGCATTATCGGCCGGCACAGTTATAATATGATAGGCCTCTTCACCTGCCGCCAACTGGCAGTTTACCACGGTGGGAGCCTTTACGGTTACCTCCATCCCCGGCATACAGCCATAGACCACTTGATCCGCCGTTACCTTTTTATCCGGATTCTTTTCACTGATCATTTCAATGGTGTAGCCGCACTTGCCGTCGATCGCCTTGCCGGTGTCGCTTACCACAATACCCATTAAACCTTTCATGACAACCGAGTTGGCATTACCGGTATTCCGGTATGCTCTCAGATAACCGGAATTCCCGTCCGCGTCTTTATATACCCCTTCAGGATCATTGACCTTATTTGCATCGGGTTGCTCGTTAATAGCATAGGTAATCATCGGCTTGTTGCCCATTCTACCCTGGATACTGGCGATGGTATCCACATAAATAGCATTGTCACTGGAAGCATGGTAGCCATCCTGCTCGGCATACTGGATGATCATACTGTCGCTAAGCGTTGCGCCGGTCAGGTCTTTAAGGATGTCCTCCACCATAAAACCTTTGCAATTTACTGTCTGTGCGACACTATGATTGTCAAAAATAAATTGTTCCGTTGTGTCGTATTTTGCTTTTAACTCATCAAGCGTATAATAGTAAAATTTGCTCTCACTACCGGCGCTCTCTTTGACCGCCACATAGAATACGGTATCCGTGCTGGGACTGCCGGGTTGCTTGAGACCTGTTTCGCCACTGCCCCCGCCGCCTCCGGCAGGATTAACGATACTGAGGGCGGCAACGTTTCTAATTAATACTTCGTTACCAAAACTGCCCGGACAATAAACACGCAAAGGAGTATTGTCAGTTATCGCACCATTAGCATCTTTAGCATCATAAGCTACAAAGCACTGGTCAATTTCTGAGCCCTTTACCGTACGGCTTTTCCAGGGAGTAAGTTCTGCGCCAGGATCAAGCACAGAGAAAGTCAATTCCGCGTTAGGATTTGTGACGTTAACTCCATATTCATTCAGCAACTTGCTTAGGGGAACACCATCAACCTGATGAGTTACCGTAGCCCCGTCCTTTATATAAGAATATTCCGTATGATATCGGCCCATCAGCACAATTTCGCTTAACTCAATTTGTTTATTCAGTGTACCGTTCACACTAATCTTCAGCGCAGATTTGACATCACCGATAGTCAGCTTTTCAGCATTTTTTACACAACTACAATTGTTCGATTCCGTTTGTTCTTTCTGACCAAAAATAAACGTAGGGTGAGGAATATAGGTAGCATCGTTCAACTTAACAGGTGTTGTGAAATCCTCACTGCCCTCTTTCAGCGTTTCATAAAATGCCAGCACAGGAGAAACAGACTGAGCAGAACTGCCGTCAGAAGGGAAATATACCCTGCTGTTAGCAGCAAAGTCATTAACACCCACCGCATATCTGCGACCAACACTATTCTTACCGGATTCCACCGTTGCCGAAAGGCTATTAATCTCTGTACCGCTAAATCCTAGCTTAACCAATACTTTCTGGAGATCGATACCTTCTACATATCTATAATTTGTTACAGGAGTACCATGATTTTCATAGGCAGAAAACATCACCGGAGCAGATGTCCAGCAGTCTGCCAGCATCGTGCCGGTCATATCTTTGTTGTCTGCCGCATTTTCTACTTCAGCATGTGTAAGATAAACCATATCTCCTGTAAATCCCACACCATTTTCAACCGCATCACCACAAATTACCAAACCTATTTCGGTAGGCTCAAGTGTGTCTAAGCTATCCCCATATGCAGCACCCAATGAGGTGCCCATAGAGGAAAAAACCAAACCAATCAGCACAACAAAAACAAACAACATACTGACGAAATTATTTCTCAGAATCCCTTTCTTCATCAACAACCAACCTCCCTTAAAGATTTCTCTCTTTTTCAAACATCATTACTCCTCTTGTTTTTCGCTAGATCGTATTTGAATGACCTACCTCCTTTAGTTTGCGGAGCCAAGCACAACTTAAGATTGGCAGCACCTTCGCCCCTTTAATGCAGCTTGCTCCTTAAACAAAGCATATGTGAACGCTGGAACAACTTTATCTAGCGTATGAAACTCTGGTTTTGTGTGGCACTATCAATTCCTTTTCTTAGGTTGCTGATGTTATTGTAAAATAGTCGGGCTAAAACCAACTTCATTGGTTAAATCATCAACGATATAGACCTTGATTTCATCGCCGGCCTGAACATTAAAACCGGCCTGAGCGGTATTAACCGCGTCAAGATCTGCTTTAGTCACATTAAAGCTATCCTGCACACCGTTTCTTGAATGCACAAAAACAACCGCTTCAAGCCCTTCATGTGCTGTTACCGGATCCACTTGTACAACAAAATACTTCATGCCGGAAACACCGTTATTTACGGTCATGGTTTTGATACCGTCGGTTGTAGCGCTGGTTTGATATGTTGTTGCATCTTCTACCGGTGTGACTGTGTATACAGAATGAGCGGATGGCAAGGACTCGGTAATAGTAATCCCGGTCACATTCTTATACGTTACGCCAATGCCCCAAAAAATCCGTAGGGTGGTATGAATCTCGGGACCAATAGCGATTGGCTCCCCGTTAATTTCATAGGTCAGCAGGTATCTATTGGCCGGGTCGAGCAAATCGGTAACACTGACCGGCTTAATGGGGAAAGTAGCTGCGTCGGTGACGTTGATCTGTGCCTGCCAGGAAGAATCGGTGATGTTTGCTGCTGTCAATAGATCCTGTAACGCTACACCTTTGCAGGTTAATGGCCCATATTGACCTGTCGTAACCGGCATTGCTCTCAAGTCAGCCAAGGTATAGGCATGCTGTGCTACGGCATCTCCATCCAAAGTAAAAATCACCGGCCAGGCGCCCTTATGCTGTGTTATGCAGGCGTCCTGGTAGCCGTTGGCCTTGACCACAACAGCATAATCTTTTTCGTTGTCAAAGACGCTGCCGTCAATTATGATCGTACCGGCGGCCACGCTATATTTCCCGGCAATAGAGGTCCCGTCAACAGTTACGCCAGAGATGGCATTGCGCCAGTTCTGATCATCGGTAAAGTCAAGGTATACAGGCTGGCCAACGGAGTTATGGATGAAGTCGGCGGTTAATGCGGGGGGGTTGGCACTGAGTGACTTTGTAAATACTTGGATATCGCTAATCCACTTGACGTACCCCTGGTCGTTGACCAGGTCTTGCTCATTTTGCCCAAAGAATAGCCTGACCGCGTAGTAATCATCCATCAGGTTAAAATCCACCTGATTATATTGCGAAAACTCCATTGATTTTAAAGATAGGACAGGTTGTACTTGGATGGCTCCTTGAGTCGAAGAATTGTCCTCCAGGTTCGGATAACAATAACGCAATGTATCCAACAGGTAGGAATTGGTGAACGTACGGGTGTAATTGTCTGTTGCCGTAAAGGTAAATTTGTCTATGTTGTTTAGGTCGATCTTGGCATAGGCCAAAAGGTCGGTCAGCAGAACTCCTTCAGCCGCATAGAACTTTTTGTCGATGTTGTTGTTGAACGAGCTGTAGATATTTCTTTTCTGAGACAGACTTTGCAGATCGCTGATAGTAAAGACGCCGGCGGTAGTAACAGTGCCATTGTCATTGACGGTAATGGTAATCGTAGTCGTTTTATCGCCTACGGTGTTGGTAGCGCCGGCCGGACCAGGTTTGGCCACCAGTAGAAAAGTAAACAACACTGCCACCATGACAATACAACCGATGATCCTATCAGCCTGATATTTTGAATCTGGTTTCAAGAATGACACTTTTATCCTCCCCTTTATGGTTCTACCTTTAGGTGATAATATTTAAAGAGCTCTTGTCTGAGCCTGGCGAACCTTGATAGGTTCTAATCCGCCGGAAAATACCCATGCCTCCTTTTAGTTTTAAACTCCAGGCTTTATCAATTTTTGCTCTTAAAGCTTATCAGCCCACTTTTTTAGTCACTGACTTTTCACTCCAATCCTGAGCAGAATTTATGATAGTCTAAATACTCAATCTGTTTGCTGCAGGCGTAAAACCCGATTGCCTTTAATGTTTGCGTAGTGCTTTGCCCACATAGACAGCCATAACCTCACCTGGTTCATCATGCCAGGAAGATTTCGTATTTAACCAGTTTGTTAAAACTTCTTTATCGACGCCAAGATTACCAGAGCGTCAGTAGCCAGGACCAGACACAATGATGCATTGATAAGTAATACTCAACATAAATAAACACAATTCAACATAAATTAACTCTATGTCAAACATTATAAAATATAATGGCATAAAAATAATTACAAAACTCATTATAACGTTATATGACGTTATAATGATAATAAAACATAACTTTAGCGAAGTCAATAAATAGTGAGATAGACCTGATTAAAAACAAGGTACCGGTAAGTCCGGAAAATTGCCAGGCAAAAAAAGATAGGATCAAAAACACTATGGGTACCATATGCAAAAAATACTTAAAATTTTGGAGTATTTATTTATTGGAAATTGCTAAATCCAGTAAGGTGTCAAGGGGTTGTTTGTACGACAATAGATCATCGTAAAGATCTCCTACTTCTTTTATTCGTGAAAAAATATTATGTATTGAAAAGGCGCCTGGTGCAATATTCAATGATTCAACTTCCTCCCAGGCTAGCGGGGTAGATACCGGGGCGCCGGGTAATGGCCGCAGGCTATACTGGAAAGCCATTGTTTTTCCACGGCCATTTTGTAAATAATCCAAGTAAACCTTCGCCTTTCTTTTGACAACCTTTTTTTCTATGGTGGCCTTTTCCGGATTGATTTTCACAATCAGATCAGCTATATATTGCATAGCTTTAGTAACGGTTTGATGTGCGTATCCGGGTTTTATGGGAACAAAAATATGCAGGCCGGTAGCCCCGGAGGTTTTGGGGTAGGAGTGTAAGTTGAATTGGGCCAGGGCTTCTTTAACTAACAGGGCTATTTTTAAAACATCTTTAAAGGTAGCTCCCGCTGCTGGATCAAGGTCCATGACAGCTAGATCCGGACACTCTACATTTTCTATACGGGAAAGCCAGGGATGCATTTCAAGACAGCCCTGGTTGGCCAACCAGACCAGGGTGGCGGTATCGTTACAAACAATGTAGTTCACAACCTTTTCGGAATGCTCGACCGGATGCCTTTTAATCCAGTCCGGCGCGTAGTCAGGACACTCTTTCTGGTAAAAAGCTTCACCTGCAAGACCATTCGGATATCTTTTCATCACTAACGGGCGGTTATAGAGATGCGGCAGGAGATAGGGGGCGATTTCCCAGTAATATTTAACCAGATGGGCCTTGGTCAGTCCTTCCGGCCAGATCAGCTTATCCAGGTTGGTGAGTTTGACTTCGTGATCGTTAACTGATACATGTGAATCCTTCACGGTAAACACCTCTTTTTGTAGGTATGTTTATTGTGACTCCTGGATGTCATCCACTGCCTGGCATTCTTCCGGGGATTTGTCCCAGCGGATACCCCTATAAACGGGGTGCCGGAGGTAGCCCCCCTTCGTAGTGGTCAGATAGTCGATGGAGCAGACTAAAAGGGGACGAACCCACCGGGTACGCCTTTTTTCGCCCGCTGGAACCCCTATCGTCTCAACCGCCGTTTCTATCTTGC
>DHTR01000069.1:5555-5981 GCA_002408725.1 Pelotomaculum sp. UBA5255 | reverse complement strand
GCCGTTTCTATCTTGCGTAGACCCTCGATCAATGCACCGGCCTCGACTTCATTAAAACCTGTGCCGACTTTACCCTGGAAGATCAGCTTCCCCTTCCGGTAGCCGCCCAACACAAGAGAACCAAGGCTTCTTCCAGCGGTACCGCTCTGATAACCGCAGATGACCAGTTCGGCCTCCAAAGTATGTCTAAACTTTTGCCAGTAAATGGACCGCCGGCCCGGAAGGTAAACGCCGCTAAGCTTTTTGGCCACAACTCCCTCTAGACCTTCTGACACGCAGGCCTCGTAGAAATCGCGGCCGGTCTGCAGGATAAAACCCGAAACAATAATTTCCTCTCCAGGCTTAACCATTTGTTCTAACAAAATTTTGCGTTCGCTGAGCGGCTGGTCCATGACACTCTTTCCGTCGGCATAGAGAACATCAAAG
>DHTR01000069.1:4879-5375 GCA_002408725.1 Pelotomaculum sp. UBA5255 | reverse complement strand
GTCGGCATAGAGAACATCAAAGGCGATGAAAACAGCCGGGCGCTCTACGGAGACCCGGCTGATATTTTTCGGATCATTTAATCTGCCCCGGGATTGGAGCCCGGCAAAGGTTGGTTTTCCTTTTTCAAAGACCACAATTTCACCGTCTAAAATGGCCGGCTTCCTTTCTACCCTTTGATGCAGACTGCCGAGCTCCGGAAACCTTTTTGTTAAATCAATCATATTGCGGGACCTGAGGACGGTACATCCGTCAAGATAAACGAGGCCGCGATAGCCGTCCCATTTAATCTCAAAGAGATGCAGGCCGCTGTCGAAGGGCCGGGAATTCACGGCCAGCATCGGGCGAATCAGGGGTAACTGTCCGTTTTCCATCACAGTAGCCTCCCATTATGATGTTTTACGTCGTCCGGCCCCTTTTGCCGCAGTGGTTTCCGGTACAACCTTGGCCTGCCTGCCGCGTTCCTCCCGGGCCAGGTCAATACTGGCTTTCAACGCC
>DHTR01000069.1:3244-4690 GCA_002408725.1 Pelotomaculum sp. UBA5255 | reverse complement strand
CATCAGGTCAACCACTTTTCCAGCTTCCGGTTTGACCGGAGCCGCTATTTCTGCACCGGCTATTTTTGCCTGGATTAATTCCATCAGGCCCTGCCTGTATGTGTCGGTATACTTTTCGGGCTTGAATTCAGATGAAAGGCTGCTGACCAGATTTACGGCCATCTTCACCTCATTTTCGGGAAGATTGACGTTGTAATTCAGCTCAGGCAGGACATTCGCCTGCCTGATTTCATCAGGATAATGCATCGTGCTCATGACTAGTGTTTTCTCGCTCACCCGGAGGGCCGCCAGGACTTCGCGGCTACGGATGACAACTCTGGCCACGGCCACTTTGCCGGTTTCAAACATAGCTTGTTTGAGCAGTTCATATACCTTGGCTCCTCCATCCCCGGGAGTTAGGTAATAGGCCTTTTGGTAATAAATGGGCTCAATTTCTACCAGATTTACAAAATCCAGGATCTCTATATTTTTTCCTCCGGCCGTTGCCAGTTTCCCGAAGTCCTCCTCCTCAAAAACAATATACTTACCCTTTTCGTATTCATAACCCCGTACAATTTCCTCCATAGGAACCTCTGTTTCGCAATAAGGGCAGAAGCGCCTATATTGTACCGGTGTCTTGCATTTTTGGTGAAGATAATTAAAACGAATGTCCTTTTGTTCGGTAGCAGCGTATAATTTAACAGGCACATAGACCAGGCCGAAGCTGATCGCGCCTTTCCATAAGGGCCGCATGGCTATTTCACCCCTCATCATTTTATTTTATTATTCCCCCGGGTATAAAGCTGATTCAACAGAGGTCGGTTCAATAGAACAAGTTCTTTAACAGATATATTTCCTTTAGCCCTGGCGAGAGATGAAAAACCCGGGAGTTTATCTGCCCGGGTTTTTATTAATCTTTTTGTTGGTAAAACAGGGGGTTAGTGTCCTCAGTTCTTATGCTTTAACCGATACAATTCAGGTCAGGGTGTTTGAGGCGACATGTTTGGCGGGGGTTGAGTTGCGACATGGACGCTTGTTCCAGGCGGATAGTCTTCCCTTTTGAGCATTGACTGAATTTGGGTAAGAAGCTGCGGCGCAATATCAATGATTCGGTCCGCCAGCGCGTTGCCGTCTACTGGTAGCCATCGCACCTGCCCTTTACCAACCACCAAAAACCCAATTGGCTTTACTGAAACCCCGCCCCCGCTTCCACCACCGAAAGCGGGCATTTGAGTCTCCGCCTGTCCTTCCTTAACCTCCCCGGTTATCTCAAATTCACCTCCCCCGGCGGCAAAGCCGCAGGCCACACGGGAGACAGGGATGATCACGGTCCCCTCCGGAGTCTCCACAGGATCTCCTACCACGGTATTCACATCTACCATTTCTTTAATGCTTTCCATTGCTGTTTTCATTAAGCCTTCAATGGGATGTTCGGGCATTTCTGCTCACTCCTTCACCCTGTCCGTT
>DHTR01000069.1:2480-3083 GCA_002408725.1 Pelotomaculum sp. UBA5255 | reverse complement strand
CTCACTCCTTCACCCTGTCCGTTTGATCTTAATTTATCCGAAGAAATATTTAAATATACGGGTAACCTGATTTAGCCTGAGCAAATAAAGCTTATTCGCCCATGGGTTGGTCTTGTGTGGGAAGCCTGTCTGTTTTGTGAAGGTTTAACAGATGTCAGAAACAACACAAAAATCGTTTTCGGATCTATTGACACAATCTTAACAATGAAATAATATGATATTAACAAAAAATTAATCAAAAATTAACATAAGGGAGTGGTCTTGTGGTGGTGACCCGGATTAGGATCAAAAAGATTAATGAGAAAAAGCATCTGGATTACCTGGAGAACTGGTACTGCCCCCTGGAGAGATCAAGAAATA
This sequence comes from Pelotomaculum sp. UBA5255, assembly GCA_002408725.1. Classification (GTDB taxonomy): domain Bacteria; phylum Bacillota; class Desulfotomaculia; order Desulfotomaculales; family Pelotomaculaceae; genus DTU098. Next base: position 2,723 of record DHTR01000069.1, on the reverse strand, counting down.
ACACTTTTAATGTAATCCGGGGAGGGTCTACCGATAACTCTTCCTCTCAATTAAATACACCGCTAAAGCTAAATGAGATTCCGTTCAGGAAACAGGTCATGGCTGGTTTTTAAAATAAACCAGCCATTTTATTTAAAGAGATTATTAGCTCATTATGCTTTGCTTTGTTTACACCTCTATTCAGGCCCTAATCCTCAAAAAGATTGCTTTTATCCCTGTGAAAAACAGATAACCTAGCCGAAC
>DHTR01000069.1:939-2357 GCA_002408725.1 Pelotomaculum sp. UBA5255 | reverse complement strand
AACCTAGCCGAACCTCGAGAATGCAGTCAATGTTGGTGTTCAAGCAGGTCTTTTCAAAGCAGGGTCTGATTGTCACGTGTGGCCGTTCTCCGCCGGGAGCAAGCATAGCATAGAGAAAAGACAGTAAGAAACCTTTTAAACCCCATAAGGCTCCCGTTAAAACCCCGGTTTGAGCGGGGTCACCTGTTCCCAGCTCGGTGCTCCAGTGTAGGCGGCGCAGGGAGATCCTCCCAAGCAGGTAGTAAAGAGCCGGCTTATAACGCCGATAGTAGCGAATTTGCCCGCTCAATATGGCTAACATCCGGGCTGGACCGGGAACATGGATCCCCTTTTTTACTTCGATGATTGGCCGGCCACCCTCTCCTTCAAGCTGTGCCCTAATCTTAAAAGCAGGTCTTAAGACGCGCTGTACTAAACGCCGGGATTCCGGTCTTGATTCCGGTCTTAAGCCTGACTTTTTTATTTTGACGACCGGTACTTCAAACTTGGATCTAAGCAGGCCGCGCCAGAGAGAGAATTCCACAGCAAATTCGTCGTCCTTACCCTTTCTCTGGTAACGGAGCCGCAGCTTTGCCTTGGACAGGGAAAGGATCAGCAAAAGCGCTGTAAAAAAAATAATCGCCAGGTATACCTTGCTCACCTAACCCCTCCTTTGCATTATTTTTCCACTGTTCTTCTATCCTATACCCCCAAAGCTCCCCGCACATAAAATGTCATCTTGAGCAACTGACTATATAACAAACAATAACCTTTTCATTATGGCATGGTCACATATTCGCGTTGGCGATAAATCACCTTTTGCTCTCTATCAAAAAGCACGATGTCCACCCGATAAGTTTCGCCGCTTACTATTTGATTTTCGGGAACATCCTCATAAACGCCGTTTATTATGTATCGGGTCGGTTCTAAGGTAAGCTGTCCAGCTGGAATTTTTTGATCTCTTTTTGAAGAAATCATTCGGTCATTCTGATTATAAACATAAATATTATAAGAACCAACCTGAGAAAGTGAAACAGCCGCATTCAGTGTAATTCCCTGTGCGGCAGCACTGTTTTTAATAGTTGTAGTAGCATGATGGTCCTCCTTACTTTAAATCAAATAGCTTTTTCAGCTCGGCAATATCCTCGTCTGACATTTCCTTGTTTTCAAATAAGGAAACAACAAGATTTTTTACGGAACCGTCATATAGCTTACTGACAAAGTTTTTCGTCTGTGATATTTTGTATTCCTTTTCATCCAGCACGGGGGTATAGTAATATAAATATCCCTTTTTCTTTCCTTCAATTGCGCCTTTCCCCACCATTCGGCCAAGAAGAGTTGCGACGGTAGAATACTTCCACTCTTTGTTAATCATTTCATCACAGACATCCTGCACGGACATCGGTACGTTTTTTACCCACAGAACCTTCATAATTTCA
>DHTR01000069.1:510-746 GCA_002408725.1 Pelotomaculum sp. UBA5255 | reverse complement strand
CCACAGAACCTTCATAATTTCAAACTCGGATTCACTGATTTCACGCCTTTTTTTCATATCATTCCCTCCGCACGTTTTGGTTTTACAGTTGTAATATACATATATACTACAACTGTAAAAATGGTGTGTCAAGACTTTCTTATGTAAAATTGGCCCTTTCTCCCGAAGTACTTTCAGTACCTGCTATATTGCAAATTTTATAAAACAAAATATATATTATGAGAAATCCCCTGTCG
>DHTR01000069.1:0-252 GCA_002408725.1 Pelotomaculum sp. UBA5255 | reverse complement strand
CGACAGGGGATTTCTCATAATATTTTACTGGCAAATAATTTTATTAAACGAAATAACTTCGCATAATCCGTGCCTGTGCGTTTTCAAGTAAGTTTGGCACAACACACCGTATTTGCCGATGGCTACCTGCTCCGATTTTGGCAAAGCCAAATCGGACAACAGATAGTCTCCGCATTGCGAACCCCCAATACCTTTGTAGTCGCTGTTTCCAGCCTATTTACAAGATCGTTTGCCGACTATCCAATGCTTATT
>DHTR01000061.1:3135-7647 GCA_002408725.1 Pelotomaculum sp. UBA5255 | reverse complement strand
GCCCTCTAAGTCCGGAACGCTCGATCTCGTCGATAATGTCCGCCGGCGACATGGCAAAAGCCTGGCCCAATGCTTTGTAACCGTCATAAGCCAGATAATCGTCAAGGGAGGCGGGATCGATTTCGCCAATATGGCGCAGGGCCACCTTATGCTGCTTTTTATAGAAATTGATCTCGTGGTGGGATCTGACCTGTTTTTTAGTGACAGGGTCGCGATAGAGAAGCTTTTTTACCAATTCGCCTTGCTTAATCGTCTTATCTATTATTTCAGCCACATGTTTGGCTTGAACCCGACAGTAAGTGATGTCGTCGGGCAGGATTTTCACCAGAGGCCCCTGCTCACACCAGCCGTTGCAGCCTGTGGCTTTGGCATAGGTTTCGACAGTCACCCCGGGTTCAGGATGCAGCTGATTTTGAAAGGCCAGAAATACGTCCATGCTGCCGCTGGCCTGGCAGCCGGTTCCGCAGCATACCAGTATTTTTCTGTTATCAGGAGGATTTTGCGTTGTCATTTATATCCCCCCTTATACCATTAATAACATCCAGAATCCCTGCCGATGAAACCTTGGAGTATACCTTTTCATTGATCACCATTACCGGCGCTATAGCGCAGGCTCCGATGCAGTTTACGGTTTCCAGGGAAAACATGCCGTCCGGGCTTGTTTCACCCGGCCTGATGGCAATCGCGTTGAATATCTGATCAATTAGCACCGCCGAGCTTTTAATATGGCAGGCGGTGCCGTCGCATACTTTGATATGGTACTTGCCTCTGGGCACCAGGCTGAAAGCTTTGTAAAAAGTAGCCAGGGCGTAAACTTTTGAAAAGGGAATCTCCACATGCCTGGCAATCTCCTCCAGGGCTTCCCTGGGCAGATAATTGCACTGTTTCTGTAAATCCTGCATCATGGCTAAAATATAACGTTTATCACTCGGATAGGCCCGGATGATACGCTCCAATTCTTCCGGCAATTGGACTGTTATCCCAGGCATAGGCGCTTTCCTCCTTACCAGGGCCATCCGCGCCGGTGATGGCGCGGACCGCCCTTGTTTTATTGAGCCTAGGCCAGGCCCAATTCCTCCATTTTGCCCTCCTTGGGAACGCCGTTTTCATTCCATCCACGAAGTTCATAGTATTCCGGCAGCATTTTATCCAGTTGATGCACCTGTCCTTGGCGCGGTCCGCCTTTCATCGGCTCCTCCAGCAATCGTTTGGGCAGGCGGTCGTCTTTGCTGCTGAAACCAGCCGCCAGGTTAAAAAGCCGTTCCATGTTCCAGATCCGTTCTCCCGCCAGTAAAAACTCTTCATCACTCATAGTGATTCCGGTGGCTGCCCTGATTTCCGAAGAGAGTTCGGAAAGTCCTATGGCAAAAGTGGTGAACAGACAGGTTCCGGATGAGTCGACCAGGGCGGTCAGATCCTGGAAAAGCTTCAAAAGAGCCGGCTTCCCTTCCGTGCTGGCCGGATCAGCCAGCTCAGGAATGCCCAGAATTTCCGGGGAGGTCAGATAGCCGCGCACATGGCAGCCGCCCCGGTTGGAGGTTGCATAATTCAGCCCGATGCCCTGCTGGCCGCGAGGATCATAAGCGGGGAGCTCCTGTTTCTTCACCGTCATTGAGTATTCCGGATGACCGTATTGATCCGCCAGGCGGTACGAACCTTCTGCCAATTGATCGCCAAATCCTTCCCGAAATGCGGTTTTCTTGACCATTTCCACCAGCAGTTCGCCATCAGCCCAGTGCAGAGATTGCTCTACATCTCCTGTAGGTATAATCCCCTTCTGGTACATTTCCACCGCACAGGCCAGGGTGCTTCCCATAGTAATAGGGTCCAAGCCCAATTCGTTGCAGAGGAAATTAGCCTTGGAGACCGCCTCGAAATCGTCCAGGCCCAGATTAGCCCCGAAAGCCCAGGTTGCCTCATATTCCGGACCCTCTCCCCGGCTTTTGAATTTGCCCTGACTGATCTTGGTTACCCGCCCGCAGCCGATCGTGCAGCCGAAACAGCCTTTATTTTTTACCAGATATTTTTCCGCCTGATACTCCCCGGATATTTTTTCCGCTCCCTCGAAAACGGCTGCCTCACTGTAGTTTTTAACCGGCAGGCCGCCATTTTCATTCAGAATATTTATCAATATATTGGTGCCATAAGCTGTGAGTCCCTCACTGGTAACCGGATGGGCCGCCAGTTTCTTACGGGCATCGACAGCCGCCTCCATGAAATCATTGACACTTGCGACTTTTACTCCGCCGGTTCCCCGCACTGCAACTGCCTTAAGGTTTTTTGATCCCATCACCGCACCAACCCCGGAGCGTCCCGCTGCCCGGTGATATTCATTCATTATGCAGGCAAACTTAACCTGGTTTTCACCGGCCGGTCCTATACAGGCTACCTTGGTTTCTTCATCGGTGCTTGCTTTAATCAGGTCGGTGGTTTCAAAAACATCTTTTCCCCATAATTCGGACGCATCACGTATTTCAACCTGGTCATTATATACCCAGAGATAGACCGGTTTTGCGGCGCGGCCTTCAATAATAATTCCGTCAAAGCCGGCAAATTTCAGCTCCGGTCCAAAGTTTCCTCCGGAATTGGAGGCGGCAATGGTGCCGTTTAAAACCCCTTTGGTAACCACATTGAACCGTCCTCCACAGGGAGCGAAAGTTCCGGTTAAAGGACCACTCATGAATATTACTTTATTTTCCGGACTTAAAGGATCTACATTGGGATCGACTTCTTTTACAAAAAGCCTGGTTCCCAATCCCCGAGCGCCAATATAGTTGCGCAAATCGTCGCGATCCAAAGCTTCCTGGCTGATGGTTCCACGAGTTAAATCAATTCTTAAGATTTTCCCCATCCATCCAAACATAGCTAAATCACCTCCTCGAATGCGGTCTTAAATTTTTCGGCGTAGCTCTTGCGTTTCGCCAGGGTAGCTTGTAGAGGGTCTTGATAACTAATGGCCCCGGATGGGCAGTATTTGATGCATTGAGGGTCCCCGCCGCAAAGATCGCATTTTAGGATCATGTCTTTGCCCGGATCATAGGTAGCAGCGCCAAAGGGACAGGCGATTGTACACATCTTGCACCGCAGGCACTTATCCTGCGAGACCAGCAAAGCTGCTGAATGTTCATCCCGCTGGATGGCGCCCACCGGGCAAACCTGCATACATGCCGCCACACTGCACTGCTGGCACACCATGGGAGCAGACAGCCCTACTTTTTCATAACTGAAGACGGTAATTCTGGAGCGTAATGGATTAAACTCCTGCGCGTGGACAAAAGAACAAATCATTTCGCATGTTCGACATCCGGTGCATGTTTCTGGTTGAACAATTAGATTCTTCTCCATCTTGGCCTGGCTCTATCAAGTAAAGCCAGGGATTCACCTCCTTTTCCCAATCTCTAAAAACCTTTAAAGCAATATTCATGCCATACCTGCAGGCTTTCAAATATTAATTCTTAAAGCTGAATATTTGGTTTTTTGCTTTTCATTGCCGGCTCCAGGGAATAAATTCCGCTTAATTTTTTCTTTTCAATTACGGTATGGGCAAAAAAATATTGTACCGACACTGTTCATTATCGGTACAATATTGTGACATCACAGTTACACTTGTTTAACATCTATGTTTAATAATTATCAGAATCAAAGTTGGATGTTGTACTCCCTTATTTTTCGGTACAATGTATTCCTTGAAATCCCCATATGCCGGGCTACCATGGTTATATTGCCTCCATACTGGCCAAGCAGTTCCACAATCTCCTGTTCTTCCGCCGCGGCCCGGAGCTGCTTTCGGCGCTTTCTTTCTAAACCTACACTGGCAATAGTTCCAGGATTGACCTGCTCTCTATCCTGAAGGCTTATAATCGTTTCTTCCCGCACCTCACTGGGCAGGTCTCTGTAAGACAGCCGTTTATCACGGGCAACACAGAGCATTCTTTCCACCACATTTTGGAGTTCTCGAGCATTGCCCGGCCAATCATAGCGGGTTAGAGCTTCTACAATCTTCGGCTCATAATAGTCAATTTCGATCGCCAAACGCCGACTTATTTCATCGAGGAAGTATTCGAAAAGCTGGGGAATGTCTTCCCGGTGATCGCGCAGGGGCGGCAGTTTAATGGTTATTACATTCAGACGGTAAAAAAGGTCCTCACGAAAGTTCTTTTTTTCTACCGCTTCGCGCAAGTTTTTATTGGTAGCGCAAATAATGCGGACATCAACCGGGATAATCTTATCGTCTCCGATACGGACAATCTTCTTCTCCTGAATAGCCCTCAGTAGAGCTCCCTGTTTTCCCTGCGTCATATCACCGATTTCGTCAAGAAACAGAGTCCCTCCGGTGGCCAGTTCAAATTTCCCCGGCCGCCCGCCGCGGTAGGCGCCTGTGAAAGCACCTTCAACATAACCAAACAGCTCGCTGCCCATCAACTCTCTGGGTATAGCAGCGCAATTGAGAGCCACAAACGGCCCGTTCCGCCTTCGACTGGCATTGTGGATAGCCTGGGCAAAAACTTCTTT
>DHTR01000061.1:1757-2958 GCA_002408725.1 Pelotomaculum sp. UBA5255 | reverse complement strand
TGCCGGTCCCGCTTTCCCCTTCGAGAAGAATGTTGCTGTCGTTTTCGGCAGCCAGGGCGGCTATGCGAATAGCCTCCTGCAAATGCTGGCTGTTTCCAATGATGTCTGTGAATTGAAACCGGGCTTCGGAGCCGGCAAAACGATTGACCAGTTTTTTAATTTTATTTATGGGATTTATTATGATTACGCCACCCAAATACCGGCCTTGATGATCTTTTAAGGCCTCACCTGAAATGAGGCAATGAAGGTGGTTTTTATCTGATTGGTCCATTACTTCGATGTTTGAGAAAGGTTTCCCGGAATTCAGGATTTCCTTGATTTTAGGGATGTTTTTAAGCACCTCTTCGATATGAAACCCGTTAACTTTGTTTTTAGACTTGTTCAAAATACGTTCTGCAGACGGATTGATCTGTTCAACAATGCCATCGGAATTTAATACCATAACCCCGTCTGACATAGTATGAAAAACGCTATTAATGCGGTTATTAACCAGAGTAAGCTCTTGATTTTTCTTCTGTACCCTCAATTGTTCCTCTATCGCTTTAACAGCTGCCACAACCATCCCCAAGGTGTGTTTGTTGCTGGCCTGGGAGGGGCCCGACATTTGCAGAGCACCTATAACCTGTCCGTCGTCACCTGTAATGGGAGCAGCCGAACAAGTCCAGTTGTGAATATTCTGGCAGTAATGCTCTTCGCCAGATATCTGCACCGGCTTTTCCAATACCAGAGCGGTTCCGATTCCGTTGGTGCCGGCACTTTCTTCACACCAGTTGCTGCCGGGAATAAGACTGATCTCCATAGCCTTTTTATTAATTACAGGATCCCCCAACGTTTCTAGAATCTTACCGGTTTCATCGGACAATATGACTGCAAAACCGGATCCGGCCACAAAGTTATAGATGTTTTCCATAAAGGGCCTGGCAATGGCGATCAAGGTGCTTTTTTGACCGCGCAAGTTTTTTAATTCGGTTTCGTCCATTATCGTAATACTTCCGCCGTTATAAGGATCGATCCCGGCTTGTCGACAGCGCTGCCACGATCCGGCAATGATCTCCGGTACTATATCCATGTCTATTACAGCCTTAGCAACGAAATGCTCCCAGGCCTTAGCGATTGTCTGGTTATTCTTACGCATTACTGTTCCTCCCTACCGACAGCTTATGGCATGCATCATATTACAGTAAGCAATGATTGCCCATAT
>DHTR01000061.1:1022-1610 GCA_002408725.1 Pelotomaculum sp. UBA5255 | reverse complement strand
AAGCAATGATTGCCCATATAATATAATAATAAGATAAAATTAACGAAACAAAATGTCAGATTTATCCGACTTTTAAAGATTTCTTCTCTTGGTAAGCGACTCCTTTTGGGTTAATGGTTTTTACATGGAGTGTGTGACACCTATTTCAGATGCAGGCTATTTTTTCTAAAAGTCGCTTATAAACTCTGCTGCTGTTACAATTTTTGGAGTTTCTACGCCCGATTCCAAAAAGTCTCTATCTCCTGTAATTAGGACATCCACCTTTGCCTTTAATGCCGCTCTGAGTATAGGGCGATCATTTACATCTCTGATCATGTTTTCCTTTTCATCCACTTCCTCTTGGCCGGGTGTGCTTACCACTTCAAAAAGCGCCCACGTAAAAAATCTTTCTATTAAAGGTATACTATCCGGAAATTTCCTATTAAAAACTCTTCTTACCTCATCAACAATTTGATCACACAATATAATTTTATATGGTGATTGTGATGCTTTAGCATAAGCGGCAAATGGAGTTCCATTCGGATTGCGAATAGCGGAGATAATGATATTAGTATCAATCATTATCCTCATCTACCTTCAATCTCCTGC
>DHTR01000061.1:0-864 GCA_002408725.1 Pelotomaculum sp. UBA5255 | reverse complement strand
CTCATCTACCTTCAATCTCCTGCCGTATTTCTTTAACCAAATCGTTTATATCATCGTCTGAATTAATTCCCACAGCTTCAAATTTTCCTTGCATTTCTTTCTGAAGCGTTTTCATTGCATAAAGAGCGGAGTTCATAACAATAGCATAATCACCCTGGCAAATGAAAGTCACCCTTTCACCTTCGGACAACTTAAGCATGTCGCGTATATCCTTGGGAATCGTTACCTGCCCCTTGGCCATGATTTTTGCATTATCTACAATTGGTCGGTTTATTGCCATTTTCAAACCTCCTTGCCATGCAGGAAATTCCTACTTTCCCTACTTGCTAGTATATATCAATTACTTAATATTTAACACTACCTCAAGCGAGTACTTCTGCCTGATTTTGAAGATTCATGATCTACGGTTCCAAAGAACTTTTGAGTTGGAAGTGCGGCTCGAATATCATACTGCTATATAAAGGGAAGGTTGACGTGTTTGCACCAGAGGTAGCTACGGGTCAGCAAAACCACATCCCGTGCCTTTCTAAACTTCCCCGGCCTCATATCACCATGAATACAGCAAAACATCCGTCCACCCAGCTTACTTAAGGGCTTTACGGCCTTTTGATTTCCCAGGCCGATTGCGCATCTAAATCGAGCTAAACTTCTTGATTTGAATTATCCTTCCTTGATATATTCCGCACCGATTTGCCTGTCTTTGATGAAAAAGGGCGCGTCACTCAACGTTTTTAAATTAACGTTTTGCGACACGCCCTTTGCAAACCTATATTCATTTAAAAATAAACATTTTATCTCTAAAACAAGAGATAAAATGTAGCTTTTAAGATGGTCGGAGTGACTGGATTTGAACCAGCGGCCTCT
>DHTR01000017.1:76965-87262 GCA_002408725.1 Pelotomaculum sp. UBA5255 | reverse complement strand
CAGGGTCGGACCCTTCGCGATGCTTGATCAGTTCCACCCCCACCCGATCAGCCCATATCTGCAGCTGATCGATGGCTGCGGCTCTGAAGGTGTCCGCAGCCGCCAGGATTACGTTTAAGCCCTCTTGTTTGAAACGATAGGCCAGTTTAGCGATCGAGGTGGTTTTTCCGGCGCCATTTACCCCTACGACCAGGATGATAGCCGGTTTAAGCCCGTCCAGATTGAGGGGCTGTGTATTCTGCAGCAGAAGGGCCACCTCTTCGCGAATTAAGGCCAGGACCTCATGGGAGTCATGGATGCGCTGCTTTTTGGCGGCCAGCCTAATCTTTTCCACCAACTCCACCGAGGTGTTCATGCCCACATCGGCCTGTATGAGTATTTCTTCAAGTTCTTCCCAGAATTCCTCATCCAGCTTGCGGGTGTTCTTTACCAATTCCTGTATTTTCCCGGCCAGATTCTCCCGGGTCTTGCTCAAACCCTGTTTAAATTTCTGCAGAAAGTTAAACCGAAGCTTGCCGTTTTCTTTCTCGGGGTATTTCGGCTCCTCAGGCTGATCACCGGCTGTGCCGGTTTCCTCTTCCGCTCCCGAAGCTTCTTTTTTGGAGAAGGGTTTGATAAGATTCAGAAAACCTTCCCTTTCAGAATCCAGGCCATCCGCTGCCCCTGCTGTCATCGTCCGGCCACCAGCGGCCAGGCCGGTTTCCGTTTCCTGCGGGGGCGTTTCCTTTTTGGCGAAGGGATTGATGCGGTTCAAAAACCCGTTCTTCTCGGGCTCCGGGGCTTCCGCCAGCTTTTCCGTCCCTGTCTCGGGCGCCGCCGTTTCACCGGGCGGGGTTTTCTTTTTGCGATTGAAAAGCGACATGGTCTCATCCTTTCAGTTTCGATGTAATCAGGTTTAGCCCGCTTTACTGGGTACATCCTCCAAAGACAGAGTGTATACCCCGCTGATCCCTTTTTCAGCCATGGTTATCCCGTATATAGTATTGCCACATTCAATGGTGGTCTGTCGATGGGTTACCACAATAAACTGGGTCTCCCGGCATATGCCCTGCAGGAAGCCGGTAAATCGTATCAGATTGGTTTCATCCAGGGCGGCGTCGATTTCATCCAGTAAGCAGAATGGAATCGGTTTAAGGCGAATCAAAGCGAATAAAAAGGCGATACAGGTCAAGGCCCGCTCTCCGCCCGATAATAAATTCAGCGACTGAATCCGTTTGCCGGGTATTTTTACCTCAATGTCTACGCCTGCCTCCAGGCCGCTGGCTCCGGTTTCAACCATCAGGCGTCCCTCCCCGCCGTTGAACATCTCCGCAAAAGTCCGGGCAAAACTCTGGTTGGCCTGAGTCATGAACTTGTTGAAGTCGAGCGACATGAGACGTTCGGTTTCGGCCAGCAGATTCAACAGTGATGAGCGGGCCTCCCCCAGGTCGAGATATTGCTGTTCAATAAAGCCCAGTTTGCTCTCCAGAGCCTGGGATTCCTCAATTGCTGAGATATCCACCATTCCCAGGGCTTCAAGGTTTTCTTTGAGAACTCCCAGCTCTTGCTTGATGCTGCGCAGCTCGGCTGCTCTCATCGCTTTAAGGTCGATTTCCGGAATCGGGGTTTCGCCCAGCTTTTCGCTCCACTGAAGATGCAGGCCCGAAAACTCGGTCTCCAGTCGGGCCAAATTGAGTTCCTGCTGGCGAATGACTTGTTCCAGCTTTTCAATTTCTGCCGATACCGGCCCCAGGCCGGCTTTGAGCTGGCCGACATCGGTTCTGCATTGGATTTCTCTGCTTTTCAAGACTTCCAGCTTCTCCCGCTTAGCTTCGGCCTCCAGCACCGCCTGGGATATTTCCTGTTCAAGGCTGCCGGTTCTGCGGGTTTCCGCCTCGGTATCGTTCTGCAACCGCTCCAGCAAGTCCTGGGCCTCCTGGCGGGACTGCCGATAAGAGCCCTGAACCGCTTCAAACTGCAGCAGGTTCTTATGCTGGTTGTCCAACTCCCTCTTTTTCATGTGTAGTTGTTCATGATAGGATGAAGAACGCTCGCGCAACACCTCGAGATCCTGCCTTAGTCTGACCAAGGTCTCCTTCTGTTCTTCCAACTGGCTGGAATCAGCCTGCTGTTGCAGCTGTAAAGCCTGCCACTGTTGTTTCAAGCCGGTCACGTCCTGTTCTATTTGCAGCGATTGCTCATCTATACTTGCTATATCACGGCTGGCTTCCTGGCGCTGTTGCTGAAATTTGTGCATATGGTCAGCCGCGGTTTTTATCTGGGTTTCAAGCCATTCCTTTTTGAGAGTATACTCAATATGCTGCTTTTTCAAGCCGGCGGTTTGCAGATCAACAGCCTCTAATTCGGAGCGGGCTGAAGCCAGTGCCTGCTTGAGTTGGTTCATCCCGGACTGCTGGGCCAGCAATTCGGCCTCCAGCCTGTTCTCTTCTGCCCGGCGCTGCAGACGGCTGGGGCCGCGGTCAGCTGCGGTTCCGCCGCTCATAGCCCCGCCGGGGTTGATGATATCCCCTTCCAGGGATACCAGTGTCCAGGGATAATTTATCTTTTTATAGGCCTGCATCCCGCTGTGCAGGTTTTCCACCACCAACACCCTCCCTAGCAGATACTCCAGGACCACGCGGTACCTGGACAGACACTGCACCAGGCGGTCAGCGCTGCCCATCACCCCTTTAACGGCCAGGGACTTTTTTACCACCTCTTCAGGCACCCTGCGCAATCGCAGGCTGTCCAGAGGCAGGCAGGTGACGCGGCCCGCGCGCCGGCTCTTGAGGCGCTCAATAACCAGGCGGGCGTCATGGCTGCTCTCCACTACTATGTTTTCCAGGCTTCTCCCCGCGGCGATGTCAATTGCGGTCTCCAGCCCCGGGGGCACTTCCAGGATTTCCCCCACTATCCCCAGAATCCCGCCCAGCTCCCCGTCATGGGCCCATTTCATCACGGCTTTTACCCCGGGTGCATAGCCGCTCAGGTTTTCGCGCATACTCCGCAGACTCTCCAAACGGGTGCCCTGCTGGTCGATTTGCTTTTGCTGCTGCTGAATCAGCCCTTCCGCTTCTGTCACTTTCCGCGCCGCTTCGGCTCTGGCTTCCCCGGCCAGCCCGATGGAGGCATGGAGATGCTCCTGCTGCTTTTCGATTTGCTCCATTTCCTCATGGTACCGGGCTTGTTCTTGGCCTGCCTCTTTCAGCTGGCGGTCAAGCTGTTCATACTGCGTCTCCAGTCTAAACCTGCGTTCGCGGCTTTTCAGCAAGCGCTCCTGTTGCTCCTGTATAGCGTTTTTGACTCTGGTCTCCCGCTGGGTATACGCGAATAAATGCGCTTTGTGTTCTTCAAAGAGCTTGGCTTTTAGGGCCAGGGACTGCTCCAGGTCGCAGGCATCCTTTTCTATCTGCACACACTGCTGTTCCAGCTCCTCACACAACAGCTGCTGCTGGTTATAATCCTCTCTGTTGATAAGCAGATCCTGGTCGATCTTGTTTAACTGGGCGGCATATTTGGCGGCATCAGCCAGGGCCGCCTTAAGTCTTTCCCGGTAATTGGCAATGCGTTCCTGGCTTAATTGCAAGGCTGAGCGCAGTTCGGCAATATGGGCTTGAATATCATATAACTCTTGTGCGGCGTTTTGTTCTTCCAAACGCAGGCCTTCCAGTTCCAGCTCCCGTTCCTGCAATTGTTTGGCCTGTTCGAGCTGCTGCCGGTGCAGAGCTCTGAGGCTCTGTTTGCGTTCCGCAAGATCGGCCTGGCGAGTGCACTGATCTTTTTCCAGCCGGTTGAGCTCATATGCCATCAGGGTTTTTTCCAGGATATCGGCTTGTTCTTTGCAGCTCAAGTATTGCCTGGCCTTTTCCGCCTTTTGCTGCAGTTCCAGGCTGCGCTCCCGCATTTCCGCCAGCAGATCTGCCAAGCGGGTCAGGTCCTGAGCGGTATCCAGCAGGCGCCGGTTCACTTCTTCACGCTGCTGCCGGTATTTTATTATCCCCGAGGCTTCCTCCAGGATAAGGCGGCGCTCCAGGGCTTGTGCATTCAAAAGCTGATCCAGCTCACCCTGACTGATGATGGCATAGCCTTTCTTGCCCAAACCGGTGCCGGCAAACAGATCGTGCACATCCTTCATGCGCACCCGGGTACGATTGATGGTGAATTCGCTTTCTCCAGAGCGAAACAGCTTGCGGGCCAGGTTTATTTCCCCGTATTCCAGGGGCAAAAAGCCATCGCCATTGTCGATCAGCATCTCCACCGTGGCCATGCCGTGAGCCCGTTTGCTGTCGGTGCCGCAGAAGATGATATCTTCCCCTTTGTGACCGCGCAGGTTGCGGATGTTATTCTCGCCCAGTACCCAGCGGACCGCATCTACCACATTGCTTTTGCCGCAGCCGTTCGGCCCCACTACAACATTGATCCCGGGCTCGAATTGGATTGTAGTGTATTCCGCAAAAGACTTAAAGCCTTTGATGTCCAGACGCTTTAAATACACCCTGTTCCTCCATCATGTCAGGGCAACCTCTCAAAAAACATTCGATAAAATATTTTTAATCACCCTGAACGTATTGTTGAATTCACTTATATTGCTATTAAATCGGGCATCCAGCTAAGCCCGGCCATCATTCCGGGACTTTAATCAAACCCAACTTCATATGGCGCGTTGGTAAGAATCGCCATACTGTTTTGCAGGCGGTCAGGATTTGCCCCCGTCAGCCCAAATTCTTTCCTGTGCTAGTATTTACTAGTTAAACAATTCAGGCCCAAAAACCTTCCCATTATCTTGGTAAAAGCAGTTATTGTTCTCAATTATGTCCGGGCATTAAACAAACCCGCCTACTCAGGGCTGTTTTTACCAGCCACAACCTGCCCGGCCTGCGGCTGTTTCAGTCTTCGCCGGGCAGCAGGCCTCTATCTATCAAGCGGCGAATGAAATCCTCCCTCACCAGGGTTAGGATTCGGTTCTCACCGCTGTAGTACAGTCCGAGGCTATCAGGCGCGATAGCTTCAGATTTAATTACCTTCAGCAGCCCCGTCCCCAATTCCTCTTCCAAACGCAGAAAATTACGGCGGTGCTGTCCAATCAACCGGGAGACATCGGCGGGGTTTACCAGAAGGTTTACCGGCCGGTCCCGACCTGGCAGGGCCTGGGCATCCAGAAGCAGCTCCCGGGCTTGCATATAAAAGATATGCTGCTCCACTAACTCTCCGAATGCAGGATGATACGGCCCGGCCAGCAAGGTCTCGGCAGATTGCAGTTCCTGGCTGGGTTGCAGACCCAGGCGGATCACCGGGATATGGTGGTATTGAAACATGAGCAGCATTTCGGCGCAGACAGAGACAGCCTCAGGCAGGGAGAGCTCCTGATAGCTCCCCTCCCGCCATTGTCTGGCCAACTCGGTCCCGGCAATCACCAGGGTGGGATAAATTCTGACCATATCCGGCCGCAGTCCAATAATGACCCGGGTGGTAGCCAGGTCTTTAAGCCGGTTGTCCCCGGGCAGCCCCACCATCAATTGTATGCCCAGTTTAAATCCATACTCTTTTAATAAACGGCTGGCCTCAACGATTTGCAGAAGGGCCATCCCCCGCCCCGCGGCTGCCAGAACCTCGTCGTCGCACGACTGCACTCCCAGTTCTACGGTGTCTACCCCCCAGTATTTGAGCATTTTCAGAATATCCGGATCGATTCCATCTGGGCGGGTGGAAAGGCGCAGGCCGTGAATCAAACCTTTTATCAAATAAGGGGATACCTGTCTGAGGTAGGCTTCCTGCAGGGAAACATCCATCATGGTGAAACTGCCGCCGAAGAAAGCTATCTCGATCTCACTTCCGGGCGGAATGGTCGCCAGGTGCTGGTCAACCAATTCAGGGATGGCTGATGGGGAAAGGGGTTCTAACTGGGAGGCAATGTGCCGCTGGTTGCAAAATATGCATGTAAACGGGCACCCCACATGGGGGATAAAAATCGGAATATTGACATGCTTCATGGTTTGGGGGTTATCTCCAGTCCCAGGCTGAGCAGCAACTGGTGATTTTTCAGGACCTTTTCAGCAGCATTTTGCTCGGCTTCCTTTTTGCTCCGCCCCTGGCCGGCAGCCAGCAGCCGCTCCTTATAATACACCCCGGCTTCAAAAACTTTGGCATGAGCAGGACCGCATTCTTTAATGATCTGGTAGATCACATTCTGTTTGTTTTTACCCTGCACCAGCTCCTGCAAGCGGGATTTATAATCTTGATAATCGCCCTGGGCGGTGTCGTCAATGTGAACCTGCAGACGGTCCAGTACGAATCGGGTCGCGGCTTCATAGCCTTGATCAAGATATATAGCTCCTATTACCGCCTCGACTGCATCAGCCAGTATGGAGCGGCGCTTACGCCCCCCGGACATCTCCTCGCCCCGCCCTAATAGTAGATAATCTCCCAATCGCATTTGATTAGCCACGTTGAGCAGCGCTTTTTCACAGACCACCTTGGCCCGGATTTTGGTCAATTCACCTTCAGGCTTTTCATCAAAGTGATTGTACAAGTATTCGGCAATAATCATATTCAAGACCGCATCGCCCAGGAACTCCAGGCGTTGATTATTGCCGACACAGTTCTTTTCCTGGCTGAAGGACGGATGCGTCAAAGCCATGTCGATAAGCCCCAGATGATTAAAAATGAGCCGGTTGTCACGCATAAAGCGGGCAACCGCATCCCGCTGCTTAGCCATTTTGAATCTTTTCCAGGTGGCGGTACAGGGCCGTGACCAGCGTCCCAAAGGTTGACAGGCTTTCCAGCCCTTCCTCAGGAAATTCCACATCATAGGCATCTTCCAGAGCCATGATCATCTCCACAACATCGATGGAGTCGGCGTCCAGATCTTCCAGTTTGGTTTCCATGGCGATTTCCTGGGGGTTCAGGTCCAGCTGTTCCGCCAGTATCTTTCTGGCCAGCTCTATAAACTCCTGCAACTAGATTACCTCCTTTAACTACTGTAACCTGAGCAATACATTATGTATGGTCCTTAAATCAATGCTGCCAGGGCTTTTTCCTGCTGTTCCACAATACGGCTCACAATACATTGAGCGGCAATTTTCATACCGCTGCATATTGCCTGTTTTTTTGAACTGCCGTGACATACTATACTTATCCCTTTAACCCCCAGCAAAGGCGCTCCGCCTACCTGGCGATAATCGACCTTCTGGTAAATGCTGGGGAGTTTGCCCATTTCCTGAGCGGTATGCTGGGCCAGGAACAGAACCAGGCCCTCCATGGATTTCAACAGGATGTTGCCGGTGAAACCATCACAGACAATCACATCACAATCGCCATTAAATAGGTCGCGACCCTCCACATTGCCGATAAAATTAAGTTTGGGCTGCTGGCGCAGCAAGCTGAAAGCTTCGACTGCGGCAGCATTGCCTTTCGTCTCCTCGGCGCCATTGTTGAGCAGGCCTACGCGGGGATTGGGGATGGCTTGAATTGCTGAAGCATAAGCGCTTCCCAGGGCTGCAAACTGCACCAGTTGCGAAGGGCGGCAGTCCACGTTGGCCCCCACGTCGATGAGCAGTGATTGTGAACCGCGAATATTCGGTATCCCGCTGACTATCGGAGGACGTTCGATTCCTTCCATCCGCCCCAGGTTAAATAGAGCTGCGGCCATCTGTGCTCCGGTGCTGCCGCAGGACAATACCGCATCAGCCAGGCCCGCCTTGACCAGACCGGTAGCAACCACAATGGAGGCGTCTTTCTTGCGCCGGATCGCGATGGCCGGAGATTCTTCCATGGTTATTATTTCGCTGGCATTGACCACCCTGAGCCTTTCAGTATCATACGATTGGCCTTTTAAGACCGGCGCGATCTCTTCCGCCAAACCTACCAGGATAATGGAGGCATCGGTTTCTTTCAGCCAGCTCAGGACGCCTGCGATAACCTCGCCTGGGCCATAATCGCCTCCCATTACGTCAACTGCGATCTTCATGGTCTTCCTCCTCATTTCAGCAAGAAATACAAAAAGTAAGCTATGGGCCTGAAAGTGCGCCGATACCTTACCTTTTGATCAACCTGTATATCTTACATCACGTTTTTACCTTTATAAAATCCGCAATTCAAGCAGGCCCGATGTGATAATTTCAACTCCTTGCACTGAGGACATTCAACCAACCCTGGTTTGTCCAGCTTGCGCCATTCGGCACGCCTCATATTCTTTCTTGAATGCGAATGTCTCCTCTTAGGAACGCCCAATTTGTTCCCCTCCTTCCTGGGTTAATTTTTTCAAGGCTTCCCAGCGCGGATCTATATTTTCTTCACTGCAGCGGCAAGCCTCCACGTTTTTGTTTACACCGCAACCCGGGCACAGACCCTGACATTCCGAATTGCAGAGCGGACTCAAGGGGATGACGGCAAATATGGCTTCTATTACCGCCGGCTCAATATCGGCCTCACCTTGATCAACCACCAGTACATCATCCTTGAACTCCTCCGGTTTTCGGCTGCCGGCATCTATCATGGTGATGCCCAGTTCTTCAGCAACCTGAATAACCGATGGTTCCAGACACCGGGAACAGGCCAGCACCAGTTTGGACTTTACTTTTCCCGTGCCGACATATGTCTGTCCGGTGAATACCACTTCGATATCGACCTGAACCGGCTCCGCAAACTGAGCACCCAGTCCCCGAACCAGTTCATCGGGCCAAAATTCCACAAAAGAATAGTGCTCACTCTGTTGCGGCTGAAGTTTGAGTTGTTTAAGGTCAATTTTCATTTTGCACCCCTAAAAAACACCAGATTAATTATATTCTTCACCGGTTAGTATTGTCAATAAAGGCAGTTACTATATCGATTTTGTTGATATGCGGCTGATAGGAGCCAAAACTAAAGGGGCGGGCGATGCCCGCCTCCCAGCTTGCTGACAAGTCAACGAGCTGGGCAGAGCGAGCGACGGAAGCGAAGAGCAAGGCGCTCAATAGGCCCGAGATTGAGGCGTACAAATAGTACGTTGATTGAGCGGACCTATTGGACAACGCAGTTATTCGCTTTTGTCGACGGTCTGGGATACCGGCAAGGGTATCCCTCTGGTTGGCTGGATTCGGGGTTTGCCTGTCCTTTTGTCAGCCCTGTTCCAGCTGCAGGTCGGAGCCGATCGAATTGAACACCTTGGCGTTAGCCGGTACCTGCATCCCATCGGCAAACTCACAGCCGCTATTTATAATGGCACCCGGAGCGATCCAAACCTTGGCGCCCAAAACACAGTTGCTGCCCAGCAGAGCTTCTTCAATGCGGCTATCCCTGCCTATGACGGTGTCTTTCCATAGCACCGAATTGCAGAAGGTAACGCCATCTTCGATAACACAGCCGTCCCCCACCACATTTATACCCTGCCAGTTGACCCCGTCACCGATAGACACATTCTTGCCCAGCAGTACCTGGGCTCCATTATTCATGGCAACAACCTGTCCCGGCAATGACATGGCAACACGCCCCACCAGTGCATCCACCTGGGCCTCTTTATAGCTGCTGATGCTGCCGATGTCGCACCAGTAATTGGAAACCGGCATACCGAAGAAAGGCGCTTTTATTTTGACCAGATGAGGAAAAAGCTGTTTCCCGAAATCATAAAACTGACGCGGTGGGATGTACTTGAATATCTCGGGTTCAAAGATATAAATGCCGGTATTGGCCAATCGGCTGCAGGCTTCTTCCGGCCTGGGTTTTTCCTGAAAACGCTCAATACGATGGCCGTCATCGGTTACCACGATGCCGAACTGCTCCACTTCCTGCACCGCTTTTAAGGCAATGGTGGCCAGGGCTCCCTGTTTTTTATGGAATTGCATCATCTGCTGCAGTTCGATATCGGTAAGGGCATCGCCGCTTACTACCGCAAATGAATCGTCTAGAAACCATTCGCAGTTTTTCACCCCGCCGGCGGTTCCCAGCAATTCATGCTCCAGCGAATAATCCAGGTTGACACCCCAGTCGCGGCCGTCGCCGAAATAGCCGCGAATGGCTTTGGGGTGATAATGAAGATTACAGATCAGAGAATCGAAGCCCTGCTCTTTGAGCCAGCATACAATATTATCCATTAAAGGCCGGTTGGCCACCGGTATCATCGGTTTGGGAACATGCATGGTCAGGGGCATTAAACGCGACCCAACTCCTGCTGCCATTATCATTGCCTTCACTTTAGCACCCCCTGAATGGTTATTATTTCCCTGTTGTATTAACTATACCATCTGGTATCTGAGCCTGCAATTTTGGAGGCTGCCCCTTTTGAAACAGCCTCATCAATAGGGGTGTCGGGGGGACGGGGTTGTTGACAACAATTGTTGTCAAC
>DHTR01000017.1:64053-76761 GCA_002408725.1 Pelotomaculum sp. UBA5255 | reverse complement strand
CCCCCCGACACCCCTAGTTGAATGACCAGGCTTATTATTTTCCCCGCTTTAACAGCATGTAGTTGATGCTGTCAACCAGGGCTTGAAAGGAAGCTTCGATTATGTTTTCCGACACTCCCACCGTACTCCACTTATCAGTGCCGTCTGCGGTTTCTATCAGAACCCGGACCCTGGCTGCAGTAGCCTCACTGCCATCCAATACCCTGACTTTGTAATCGGTCAGGTGCATATCTTTGATAGCCGGATAAACCTCGTTCAATGCTTTGCGCAGGGCATTATCGAGGGCGTTGACCGGGCCGTCCCCGTCGGCTGCGGTGTGGTAAACCTGACTGCCGACTTCAATCTTAACCATCGCTTCAGAGGTGGTTTGGTCTTCCTCATTTTTCTCTAGGATGACTTTGAGGTTTTTTAACTGGAAATAGTCGGTGAATTGGCTGAAAGCTTTGCGCAATAACAGCTCCAGAGAGGCGTCCGCGCCTTCATACTGGAAACCCTGGTTTTCAAGTTCTTTAATCTGCCGGATCACCTTGCGGGTTTCACTGTCGTAAGCATTGACATCGATATTGAATTCTTTGGCTTTATACAACAGGTTGGATAAACCAGAAAGCTCGGAAACCAGAACCCGGCGATGGTTGCCAATATCCTCGGGATTGACGTGCTCGTAGGTCAGGGTATCCTTTAACATGGCGCTGACATGAATGCCCCCTTTATGCGCAAAGGCCCCGTGTCCTACATAGGGCTGATCGTTATGATGAGGCATATTGGCAATCTCACTGATATAACGCGATACTTCCGTCAATCTTCTCAGGTTTCCTGCCGGGACGGCACGATAACCCATTTTAAGCTCCAGGCTGGGTATTACCGTACACAGGTCCACATTTCCGCAGCGCTCCCCGTAGCCGTTAATAGTCCCCTGAACGTGGGACGCCCCGGCTTTCACTGCCATAAGGGTGTTGGCTGCCGCCAGACCCGAGTCGTTATGCACATGAATCCCCAGAGGTATATCGAAGTGCTGCCTGACGTCTTCTACAATCAAGCTGGTTTCCCAGGGCATGGTGCCCCCGTTGGTGTCGCACAACACCAGGCATACCGCCCCGGCCTGGGCCGCTCTTTCCAGGACCTGCAGCGCGTAATCACGATTATCCTTGTATCCATCAAAAAAATGCTCGGCGTCAAATATGACTTCCAGGCCCTGGCTGGCCAGGTAGCCAATACTGTCCCTGATCATATTGAGGTTTTCGTCCAAACTGGTTTCCAATGCTTTGATAACGTGGAAATCCCAGGTTTTGCCGAAAATAGTCGCGGTTTTGACCCCTGAGTCCAAAACCGCTTTGATGTTATTGTCCGAGGTTACGGCCACGCCGGGCTTGCGGGTGGCGCTGAAAGCTGTAATTCTCGAATTATTGAGCTTGATCTCCTGGATACGGCTGAAAAACTCCATATCCTTGGGATTGCTTACCGGCCAGCCGCCTTCGATATAAGCAATGCCCAGATAGTCCAGCTTGGCAGCGATCTTTAACTTGTCATCGACGGTAAGGGAGATGCCTTCCCCCTGAGCGCCGTCCCTCAAGGTGGTGTCATATACGGCTACCCGCGTTTTATCCCCAATTTCAAAATCCTCCTCATCAAATATTCCATTACTTATTATTGAGCAGTGATACGCTCTGCGACCAGGTCGCCCATGGTTACGGTGTCGGCTGCTTTGATTCCGGCATCATTCAGGCTGGCCTGAATTAAGTCGGGAGTGCGGTAGCCGTCCTGCAACACGCTGCGCACCGCGGCTTCCACAGTCTGAGCCTCTTCAGCAAGACCGAATGAGTAACGCAGCATCATAGCGGCTGAAAGTATGGTGGCCAAAGGATTAGCCTTGTTCTGTCCGGCTATATCCGGCGCGCTGCCGTGAGAAGGTTCATAAAGTCCCACCGCTCCGCCAATCGACGCGCTGGGAAGCATCCCGATGGAACCGGTCAGCATGGATGCTTCGTCAGTTAAAATGTCCCCAAACATATTCTCGGTGACAATGACGTCAAACTGACGGGGATAACGGATTAACTGCATAGAGCAATTATCTACGTACATATGGGTGGTTTCCACATCCGGATACTCCCGGGCCAACTGGCTTACCACCTCCCGCCACAGGCGGGATGATTCCAATACATTGGCTTTATCCACCGAACACAACTGCCCCCGGCGCTGCCGGGCCGCCTGATAAGCGAATCTGACGATGCGTTCGATCTCATAAGTGGAATAAGTGAGGATGTCGGTAGCCTGCTGGCCGCCATCGGCAGTCATTTCGCGTTTCTTTTCCCCGAAATACAAACCGCCGGTGAGTTCACGGATCACCAGGATATCGACCCCACTGATGACCTCCTCCTTTAATGTAGAAGCCTGCAGCAGACCGGGGAAAAGGATGCAGGGCCTGAGGTTGGCGAACAGTTCCAGTTCCTTGCGCAAGGGCAATAACGCCCCGATCTCCGGGCGCAGTTCAACAGGCAGCTGATCCCATTTAGGCCCCCCGATAGCCCCCAGGAGAACCGCATCAGAAGACTTGCACAAGGCCAGGGTCTCCGCCGGCAGGGGATGGCCGACGGCATCATAGGCGGCCCCTCCCACCAGGGCTTCTTTAAATTCAAACTGGTGACCATAACGAGCCGCGACGGCTTCCAGGGTCTTAACCGCCTGGGGAACAATTTCCACTCCGATGCCGTCACCGGGCAAAACCGCTATTCTATACATTCAGATCCGTTCCTTTCATGTATCATCTACAGACTAAATCGATAATTACTCAGTTCGGGCTTTCTCTTTTACGTAATTGATGAGGCCGCCTTGGGCCATAATCTCCTGCATGAAGGGCGGGAAAGGCTGGGCTTGATAAGAGATGCCGCTTCTTAAATTGGTGATGTGGCCGGTTTCCAGATCCACTTCGATCTGGTCTCCCTCCTCCATTCCATCAAAGGCTTCCTCGCATTCCAAAATAGGCAGCCCGATATTGATGCTGTTGCGATAAAATATACGCGCAAAAGAGCGGGCCACCACACAGGAGACCCCGGCTCCCTTGATGGCGATAGGGGCATGCTCACGGGAACTGCCGCATCCGAAGTTTTTGTCGGCAACGATTATATCACCGGGCTTCACCTTGGACGGAAAGGTGGGATCAGCGTCTTCCATACAGTGTTGGGCCAGTTCCAGCGGATCGAAAGTATTCAGGTATCTGGCCGGAATGATGGCATCGGTATCCACATCAGGGCCGAATTTATAAATCTTGCCTGTATATTTCATTTGTCACACCTCTTTTGTTATCTTCCTGTTGAGTTGAAACAGATCAGACTTGCCAGGGCGGGGTTATTTCCCCGGTGATGGCGCTGGCTGCAGCAACCGCCGGACTGGCCAGATATACCTCACTCTGAGGGTGCCCCATGCGGCCTACGAAGTTGCGGTTGGTGGTTGCCAGGGCGCGCTCCCCTTTAGCAAGAATTCCCATATGGCCTCCCAGGCACGGTCCGCAGGTAGGTGTGCTGACAACAGCTCCGGCTTCGATAAAGGTCTCGATATAACCGCGGCGCATCGCTTCCAACAGAATCTGCTGCGTACCCGGAAAGACGATGACCCGCATTTCAGGATGCACTTTTTTGCCTTTCAAGATTCGGGCCGCGATCTCCAGGTCTTCCAGACGCCCGTTGGTGCATGACCCGATCACTACCTGATCAATTTTCACTCCCTGGGCCTCGCTTACTTTTCTGGTGTTCTCAGGCAGATGCGGAAAAGCCACTACCGGTTCCAGGGCGGAAACGTCATATTCCCTTATCTCATAATAAAGGGCGTCGTCGTCAGACTGATAGAAGCGGTAAGGCCGCCGGGCCCGGTTTTTTATATATTCCGCAGTGACGTCGTCCGGGACGATGATGCCATTTTTCCCGCCTGCTTCAATAGCCATGTTGGCCATCGTAAAACGGTTGTCCATTGATAATGAGGAGATGGCCTCACCGCAGAACTCCATAGCCATATAGCGGGCCCCGTCCACACCGATATCCCCTATGGTGTGGAGGATCAAGTCCTTGCCTCCCACCCAGGCGGGAAGCTTGCCATAATATACGAATTTGATTGTTTCCGGCACTTTAAACCAGGCTTCCCCGGTGGCCATGGCCGCAGCCATATCAGTGGATCCCACTCCGGTCGCGAATGCGCCTAGGGCGCCGTAGGTGCAGGTGTGCGAGTCGGCTCCGATTATGACATCGCCGGGCAGCACCAGGCCCTGCTCCGGCAGCAGGCAATGCTCAATACCCATCTGCCCGATTTCAAAGTAATTTTTTATCCCTTTGGCCCGGGCGAATTCACGCATGATTTTGCACTGCTCGGCGGATTTAATATCCTTGTTGGGTGCGAAGTGGTCGGGAACCAGCACAATCTTTTCCCGGTCATATACTTCTTCTTTTCCCAGCTTTTCAAATTCGGAAATAGCCACCGGAGCAGTGACGTCATTGCCCAGGACGACATCGACCCGGCAGTTGATCAGTTCACCCGCTTCCACCGCCTTTTTTCCGGCATGGTCAGCCAGGATCTTTTGTGTTATCGTCATTCCCATATCTTGAGGTCTTCCTTTCCTGGAGGCTAGATTTCCTTATCTCGTCTTTGTACCTCGTAATAATGCTTGTTTATAGCGTTTATGTATGATTTGACACTGGCTTCAATGATATCGGTACTGAGGCCCCGGCCATTATATACCTTGCCGTCAATTTGAATGTGGGACACCACTTCACCCAGGGCGTCTTTACCCCCGCCCACCGCGCTGAGTTTATAGTCCAGCATTTTGCCATAATGGTCAGTGATCTTATCCACTGCCCGGCAGGCGGCGTCTACCGGGCCGTCCCCGGTAGCGGCGGCATCGAATACCTTGTCTTCGATTTTCAAACTCACGGTGGCGGTAGGCAATACCGTGCTGCCGCTGACCACATGCAGGTATTCCAGGCTGAATCTTTCCGGAATAGCATAGACTTTGTCCTTGACCAGAGCCTCCAGATCATCATTGGTGACCTGTTTCTTTTTGTCGGCGATTATCTTGAAACCATTGAAAGCCCGGGCCAATTCCTCATCATTCAAAGTGTAGCCCAGAGATTCCATGTGCTCTTTAAAGGCGTGGCGCCCCGAGTGTTTGCCCAAAACCAGCTGGCTCTGGCTTACTCCGATCAATTCCGGGCTCATGATTTCATAAGTAGTTCTCTCCTTGAGCATGCCGTCCTGATGGATACCAGACTCATGGGCAAAGGCATTTTTCCCCACTATGGCCTTATTGGGCTGAACCTGCATGCCGGTCAAACTGCTCACCAAACGACTGGTGCGATAAATCTCCCCATGATTGATCCCGGTGGTCTTTTTCAGGTAATCATAGCGGGTGTACAAGGCCATTATGATTTCTTCCAGGGCGGCATTTCCGGCCCTCTCCCCGATACCGTTCACGGCACACTCCACCTGGCGGGCCCCATTCAGGATTCCCGCCATGGAATTTGCCACCGCCAGACCCAAATCGTCATGACAATGAACGCTGATAATGGCTTCATCCACGTTTTTCACCCGGCTCATGAGCTCTTTAATGAAGCGCCCGAATTCCTCGGGGATGCCATAGCCTACAGTGTCGGGGAGGTTGACAACGGTGGCGCCTGCGGCAATTACGTTCTCTGTAACCCGGGCCAGAAAATCCATATCGCTGCGGGAGGCGTCTTCTGCGGAGAATTCCACATCATGGCAAAACTTCTTGGCATACTTGACGGCCTCAACCGCTTGAACCAGAACCTCTTCCCGGGATTTCTTGAGCTTATATTTCAGATGTATGGGAGAAGTAGCCAGAAAAGTATGTATACGGGGAGTTTCGGCGTCTTTAACGGCCTCCCAGGTCCTGTCGATATCCTCCCGGTTGGCACGGCACAACCCGGCGATTACCGCGCCTTTGACCGCACGGGCTATGGCCTTTACCGCGTCAAAGTCGCCTGGTGAAGCTATGGGAAAGCCGGCTTCGATAATATCGACACCCAGCCGGGCCAGCTGATGAGCTATCTCCAGCTTTTCCTCCACATTCAGGCTCACCCCCGGAGATTGCTCCCCATCCCGGAGCGTAGTGTCAAACAGGTAAATACGATCTTTGGCAGACATCCTGCACCCCCCGATTATATAAATATTTGAACCTCTATTTGGTCTCTTTCAGCCAGGGCATCATAGCCCGCAATTTTTCTCCCACCTCTTCGATGAGGTGTTCACGGTTGCGGCGTTTAAGGGCATTAAACTGCGGTCTGCCCACCTGGTTCTCCAGCAGCCAGTTCTTGGCGAAACGGCCTTCCTGAATGTCTGTTAAGGCCTGCTGCATAGCCTGGCGGGCTTCAGGGCCGACGACATCCGGTCCTTTAGTATAGTCGCCCCATTCGGCGGTATCACTTATGGAATAACGCATATAGCCCATGCCGCCTTCATACATCAGATCCACGATCAGTTTTAGCTCATGCATGCATTCGAAATAGGCTATCTCCGGCTGGTAACCGGCTTCAACCAGGGTTTCGAATCCAGTCTTGACCAGTTGGGTCACCCCGCCGCAAAGTACACACTGTTCGCCGAACAAATCGGTTTCCGTTTCTTCCTTAAAGCTGGTTTCAATAACGCCAGCCCGGGTGCAGCCTATTCCACAGGCATAGGCCAGGGCCAGGTCTCTGGCTTTTCCGCTGTAATCCTGCTGAACGGCAACCAAGCCCGGTACTCCGGCGCCTTTGGTGTACATCCTTCTTACTAGATGGCCCGGGCTTTTGGGGGCCACCATGAAAACATCGATAAAGGCAGGCGGAACAATCTGGCCGAAATGAATGTTAAAGCCGTGCGAGAAGCCCAGGGCATTGCTTTCGGTGAGGTGGGGCTTAATCTGTTCATTATAAACCCTGGCCTGAGTTTCGTCAGGAAGAAGCACCTGAATAATATCTGCTGCCTGAGCCGCTTCCGAAACGGTCAGAGGCTGAATTCCGGCGGCAATGACTTTGTTCCATTCTTCTTCGGTAAAATCGTCAAAGGGCTTGCGCAGCCCCACCACCACGTTGACTCCACTCTCATGCAGGTTCTGAGCCTGGGCATGGCCCTGGGAACCGAAACCCATCACAGCCACGGTTTTCCCTCTAAGCAGATCCAGGTTGGCGTCAGCATCATAAAACATTTTAGCCATTGTCAACATCCTCCTTATTATTATGTCTACCCCCGGCTGTACCGGGGGTCAGCATCTGCTACCAGCATAACCCAAATATCTTTTTTTATCCTTTGCACCCCCCCCGCAGCATGGCGATCTTGCCGGTACGCACCAGCTCGGAGATGCCGAAAGGCCGCAGGGCTTCTTCTATAGCGTCAATTTTGGCGGAATCCCCGGTTACTTCAATAATTAAGTTATTTTTGCCGATATCTACGATGCGGGCGCGGAATATCTCCACGATCTGCATGACTTCAGCGCGCACGCTGGCATCGGCCTTGACTTTGATAAGTACTAATTCGCGTTCTACCGCCCGTTCATTGGTAACATCCACAATTTTAATCACATTGACCAGTTTGTAAAGCTGCTTGGTGACCTGCTCGATAATCTGGTCGTCGCCCTCCACCACGATCGTCATCCGTGAAATGGTAGGATTCTCGGTGGCCCCTACGGTGAGGCTATCGATATTGAAACCCCTTCTGCGGAACATGGTGGTCACCCGGGTCAGGACCCCGGGTTTATTGTCGACTGTAACCGCCAGTGTATGCTTCATTATTCGTCACCCCCGATCATATTAATGAGGGATTCTCCCGGGGCCACCATGGGGTAGACATCGGCTTCCCTTTCCACCACGAAATCGATAAAGACGGGACGATCTCCCACCTTCATGGCTTCCCTTAAAGCATCTTTGACCTGATCGGTCTCAGTCACCCGCATACCCACCGCTCCGTAGGCCTCGGCCACTTTAACAAAGTCAGGCTGCAGGCTGATATCGGTATTAGAATAACGCTTTTTATAAAACAGGCCTTGCCATTGCCTGACCATACCCAGATATTGATTGTTGAGAATACAAACAATCACCGGTACTTTATACTGCATGGCGGTGCCCAGTTCCTGAATATTCATCTGAATGCTGCCGTCTCCGGCGATATCGATCACGGTCATGTCTGGGCGGGCTATTTTGGCGCCGATGGCGGCCGGAAATCCATAGCCCATAGTGCCGAGTCCCCCTGAGCTGATAAAGCTTCTGGGGTTTTTGAATTTATAGTATTGAGCCGCCCACATCTGATGCTGACCTACTTCGGTGGTGATGACGGCATCGCCTTGAGTCATATCGTAAATGCTCTCGATGACATGCTGCGGCATGATGCGTCCTTCACATGAAGCCGGATAGCGCAGGGGATACTCCAGTTTCCATCGATCGATGGTATGATGCCATTCGCTCAGCTCTTCAACAGCTTCCAAGCGCTGGTTAATGGCCTGCAAAACCTCTTTTACCTGTCCCACGATAGGTATGTCAACCGCCACATTTTTGCCGATCTCGGCAGCATCAATATCGATGTGGATCACCTTGGCGTGCGGGGCAAAGGCTTCGATCTTCCCGGTGACCCGGTCGTCAAAGCGCACCCCTACGGCTATCAAAAGATCTGATTCTGACACCGCATAATTGGCGTATTTGGTGCCATGCATGCCCAGCATGCCCAAGGCCAGATAATTGTTGCCGGGGAAAGCCCCCATACCCATCAAGGTAGTAGTGACTGGTATTTTACGCTTTTCCGCCAGTTCCCTGAGTTCTTCCGACGCTTCGGAGATGATAACCCCGCCGCCGGCATAGATTACCGGACGCTGAGCCTGTTTGATCAGTTCCACCGCGTTAATCACCTGTCCGGCGTTAAAGCCTTTCATCACCCGGTAGCTATGGATGAAAACCTCTGATTTGTCGCTAGTAAAGTCAATGCTCTTATCCATGATGTCCTTGGGCAAGTCGACCACTACCGGACCGGGCCGGTTAGTTCTGGCAATGTAGAAGGCCTCTTTTACTACCTGCTCCACATCCTCGGTGCGTTCAACCAGGTAGTTGTGTTTGGTGATAGGCAGGGTGATGCCGGTTATGTCGGCTTCCTGAAAAGCATCCCGGCCGATGAGGTGTGACGCCACCTGCCCGGTGAAAAAGACCATGGGGATTGAATCCATATTGGCGGTGGCAATTCCGGTAACCAGATTAGTGGCGCCGGGCCCCGAGGTGGCGATACACACCCCGGTTTTCCCAGAGGCCCGGGCATATCCGTCAGCGGCGTGAGCAGCGCCCTGTTCGTGCCGGGCCAAAATATGTTTGATATCAGAATCATAGAGGACATCATATATAGGTAGAACAACCCCACCGGGGTAGCCGAAGATGGTGTCCACCCCTTGTTCCTTAAGACTATTAATCAGGATTTCAGCACCTTTACAATTCATAAAATCACCTCCGTAAATTCTTCCAACTCCCGCTTAAACCTCACGTTTATGATACAAAAGCGCCCAGCCAGTTATAAAGCAAAGGCGGGCTCTTGGCCCGCCGGTTTTATTACGCTTGCCATATTGAAATCATTCTTTAAATATGGCTCCTGTACTGGCTGATTGTACCAATTGAGCATATCGTTTCATATAACCTTTTTTTATTCGGGGCTCCGGCTCTCTCCAGAGGCTGCTCCTCTTTTCGATAATGCCGTCGTCTACTAGCAGTTGTAGTCGGCACCCAGGTATATCGATCTCGATTAGATCGCCTTCTTCAATCAGGCCAATCAAGCCCCCTGAAGCTGCTTCAGGGGATACGTGCCCAATGGATGCTCCCCGGGTAGCCCCGGAAAATCGCCCATCGGTAATTAATGCCACCTCCTTATCCAAACCCATACCGGCAATTGCCGAGGTTGGAGTCAGCATTTCTCTCATACCTGGTCCGCCTTTGGGGCCTTCGTAGCGAATGACAATAACATCTCCGGGTACAATTTTCTGATTGAGAATAGCCGCTACGGCTTGTTCTTCAGAGTCGAATACCCGGGCTGGTCCCGTATGCCGCATCATCTCTTCAGCCACTGCGCTCTTTTTGACCACGGCCCCCTCTGGCGCCAAATTGCCAAAAAGCATGGCCAAACCGCCGCTGGGGCTGTAGGGCTGGTCTATGGACCGGATCACATCATAATTGCGCACTGCGGCATCTTTGATGTTGTCTCCTACAACTGTTCCGGTAACAGTCAGGGCTTCTTTATCGATCAGGCCCTTTTTGTCGAGTTCACTGAACATGGCTTGAATGCCGCCGGCCTGGTAGAGGTCTTCCATATGGTGATGCCCGGCGGGGCTCAGACGGCAAAGATTAGGAGTTGAAGCGCTGATTTCATTGAAAAGGTTCAAATCTATAAATACACCCGCTTCGTGAGCGATGGCCATCAAATGCAGGACAGAATTGGTTGAACAGCCAATGGCCATATCCAGGCGCATGGCATTCGAGAAAGCCGCCTCAGTCAGGATATCACCGGGTTTGATATCTTTTTCTACCAGGGTCATGATCTTCATGCCTGCGGTTTTGGCCAATCGAATCCGCTCGGAATAAACCGCGGGGATAGAGCCATTCCCTGGCAGGCCCATTCCCAGGGCCTCGGTTAAACAATTCATGGAATTGGCGGTAAACATCCCGGCACAGGAACCACAGGTAGGGCAGGCGCTCTCTTCCAACCGGGCCAGCTCCTCAGGAGTCATTTTTCCGGCAGCCGCCGCACCTACTCCCTCAAATACCTGGGTTAAGGTCAGGCCTTTATCACCTGACCTGCCGGCCAGCATTGGGCCCCCGCTGACAAAGATGGCGGGAATATTTAAACGCGCCGCAGCCATCAGCATGCCCGGCACCACCTTATCGCAATTGGGTATGAATACCAGTCCGTCAAAGGCATGGGCGGTAGCCATAATCTCCACTGAATCGGCGATCAGCTCCCGGCTGCCCAGAGAATACTTCATACCCAGGTGGTTCATAGCGATGCCGTCGCAGACTGCTATGGTCTGAAATTCCAGGGGAGTTCCCCCTGCCACGCGCACTCCCGCTTTAACCGCTTCCCCGATTTTGTCCAAGTTAATATGACCTGGCACGATATCATTGTGCGAGTTAACTATGCCGATCAGAGGTCTTTTGATCTCTTCATCGCTAAGGCCGATGGCCCTGAATAAAGATCGATGGGGAGCCTTTTCCAGCCCCAATTTAATTGTGTCGCTTTTCACCCCGATCACCTTCCTTAGATAGCCCAACCTGCTCAACAAGTTTCTGTTTGCAAGCTATAAAAGAATATAAAAATCCCCTCGTCCCGGTCAGGGACGAGAGGAATCTCCCGCGGTACCACCCTGTTTGTCGCCCATGCGACCACTTACAGCGCGTGCTTTCCGGCACACTGTCTTGATAACGGACTTTTGCGTCCGGCAGCACCTACTCAGGCAAGCCTTTCAGATTGCTCCTCCGGGATGATCACCACCAGAAATGTTGATACTGGCTTTCAGCACATGGCCAGCTTCTCTGTAATCAAGTGATTTCAGGTGTCAAGTCCCTTCCTCGGTGTGATTAATTCATTATTTAATATTCATCAAGTATATTGAATCATACCGCTGTTTGTCAATAGTATACGTCGCATTAGCTGTCATTTCTGCTCGATTTTGCGAATGTATTCTTTCAGTATGATATTGTTAGGCTTTCCGCTTAGATGACGGTTCCCTTCCCTGCGCTTGATCTTCTTGTACAAAGCCCACAACAGACGGTTGCCCTCCTCGGTCTGCCGGGCCTCGGAGGGGCTCATCCCCTGTAAGAGGCTGAGGTGAGAATGCACCCACTTGTTTAAATATAGTTCTTTCAGTATGGCTGAAAGCTGAGGATAAGCTTTTTTCAGGTCAGCCGTAAGTATATCGAAGATGCCATCTTCCCGGATCTCCATGCCATCGAACTCCAGGCACCCATACATATCGGCTTCAAATTGCTGTCTGACCCGGGCCATGTCACTGTCTCCAAAGGTGGAAACGGCTATCCAATTTGACCCCATAATGTACTCAGCCTCAAAAGCCGGTCCGTGGGCAGAGGCCTCCACCTGATAATAGAGCTGGAAATCTCTACCCTGGAAACAGAAGTCTTTTCCCATGGTTTCCAGTCTTTCTACGACTCTTTGCCGGTCCTTGATATGATAGTGCGCGCTTATCAAGCGCATGCCGTCATCACAAGCCGCCTCACTGCCCGGTTCCAAAAGCACATCTTCGAAGCTTACATACTGCCCGCCCAAATAACGAAAGGCGGTGAGCACATTCACCTGATAATCCTCTCTTAATAGAACGCAACTAACCTCATCCTCCAGAAAATCATGGAGGCCGTTTAGGTTATCATCATCCTGGCAGATTACCACAAATTCATCCCCGTTCACTACCAGGTCGGCAACTACGCCGCTCATAAATGATACCCCGCAGTTAAAATCCTCTTCGCGATAAGTCAGGCGCATATGCATTCCATCAGGCAGTTCCTTAACTTCCCTTACCCCGTCCAGGTCATCCAGTTTGGCAAGCAGCTGCTCCAGATCAATAATCTCATATACCCGGCAAAAGGCGGGATCACTAAAAGGATTATACTTGGTGCTGCAACAATTTTTGTAAGTTTCTTCAAATGATTCGATCAACCAGCTATCTTCTGTTTTAATCAACCCCACCAGGTATTCGCT
>DHTR01000017.1:63283-63882 GCA_002408725.1 Pelotomaculum sp. UBA5255 | reverse complement strand
AGGTATTCGCGGTAATAGAACTCCCCTGCTTCAATGACGATGGAATAGGCCCCAACAATGGGTCTATCAACATCGCCCTGCTCTTTGCAGGCTCCGCCCTCAATAAATATTGCCGCGGAGTTCATGATCGCATCCATTTCAAAATCGGTTTTAAGCCCAAATGCCGCTTCACGGAGCAAGCACAGAATATAATCCCAATCATGATATTTATAAGCGTGAAATATGCTGTTAACCAGCTGGCGTGGGTTCAATTTCGCCGACAGAAGGCGAACCAGGTTCCGTTCGCGCTCAGAACCGAGATCGCTTTTTTCAAACAGATACTTTTGATACAGAAAGCGCCCCAGAGCCGGGCGGCTCATATGGCGGAGGTTGTGGTGATAGGCCTGGGAGACCAGGAAACAGGCTTCATCCAAACTGATTTCCGTCATATCCGGCAGGTTTTTGCGATCCCGGTCATACTGAGCCGGCAGCATATTTTCAACCAGGAAGAAGCTATGTATGCCGTCGCTGTTGAAAGTAAGGTAGAAGCATTCCACATGCAAGTTCTTTCGGCCGATTTTCCAGGCTACGTCCAGGGTTACCCGGCCGGTATGCCTGGT
>DHTR01000017.1:59769-63109 GCA_002408725.1 Pelotomaculum sp. UBA5255 | reverse complement strand
GGTATGCCTGGTGCAGGAAGCATAGGCCTTGTAAAATGTCCCTTGAAAGGGGGCCAATACTGACCTGGGCATACCCGCCAGGTGCATTTTATCTAAAACCCGGTTGCATAATTGCTTATATTCCTTGTCAAACTCAAGTTTTATCACTTCGATAAACTCTATGACCGCCTCTTCGCGGAAAGCTGACAAACCCTCCAAGATTAAAGGCCGGGTTTCATGCGGAACCTCCTCGAATAAGTCCAGCATAAAGAGACGGCCTTCATTGCTTCCCGACAATTGACGGAGATCGCTGATAATATCCTTAAAATAATTAATGGGTAATCCTTTGCGGTTTCTCATGCCAGGTTCCTTTACCATCTATAAATGTAATTGTAATTTAACACTTCGCGGGGTGATTGGCAAACCATCCCGGCAAACCCCGCCGCAGTCATTTTTCAACATATGATTCTTTAATAGGAGCAATTATTGTGTATTATGCAATTTTTTTCTTGGTCCAGGCAGGAAGTATAACAGTAATAAAGAAATAATGGGAAGAATGACATTCTTTGTTGATCGGGTGGTATTTTGAGAAGAATTAAGATCAAACACCTGAAACCAAACATGGTGGTAGCGCGTTCCGTTTACTACGGCAATGCCCATGTTCTAGCCCAGGCAGGCATGGTACTGACAGTTGACGCCATCAAACGCCTGGATGAACTGGGCATCGCTTCGGTATATATTCGTGAGCAATACGTGCCTGAGACAGTGGAGCCAGAGGACGTAATACCGGAAAAGGTTCGTCTGGAAACCATAGAAATGGTCAAAGCGAGCTTTATAAACCTGCATGATCACCTCAAACTTGACATAAACCGGGTGGCTAGCATCGTTAACAGTATCATTGACGAGTTGCTGGCCTCTGACGATATTCTGGTGCAACTGACTGACATTCGCGCCTTTGACGACTATCTATTTGCCCACTCGGTAAATGTATGCGTTCTATCTATTATGACCGGCATTACTTTGCATTTTGACAAAGCCCGGCTGACTGAACTCGGGGTTGGCGCACTGCTTCATGATATCGGCAAAACCAAAATCGATTCAGAAATTCTCAACAAACCGGATGACCTCAGCCGTCAGGAATTCGATGAGATAAAGCGTCATACCAACTACGGCTTCGAAATGCTGAGGAACTATGCCGACCTTTCTCTGCTCTCCGCCCACATAGCCTTTCAGCATCATGAGCGCTGGGATGGCCAGGGGTATCCCCGCGGCCTGAGAGGCGAGTCTATTCATGAATATGCACGCATCGTGGCTGTGGCCGATGTCTATGATGCATTGCTGGCTGATCGGCCTTATCGCCCTTCTTACACGGTCAATCAAGCCTTAACCATATTGGAGCGTATGTCCGGGGTCTATCTGGATCCCAACTTCGTAACTGCTTTGGTTTCAAATATAGCCATTTATCCGGTAGGGAGTTTGGTGGAAATCAGCACCGGCTATATAGGCATAGTTATGGAAGTGAATAAAGTTGTACCCACCCGTCCGGTTATTCGCATCATTGTGGACAACACCGGAAGGCGCCTCAGCCGCACTCATATGATCGATTTATCCCAATTTGCCACTATTATGGTCATTCGAGCCTTAAATGGCGACGACATTGATAAGTTGAATTTAAGAGAATACGTCCTGGCATAATCCCCGCAAACAAAACCTATTTATCGCATATCTCACCGCGTTTTCCGGCAAGCTAACAAAAAAGCCGGAGGTTTTTCATGTTTGTTAAAATAGTGTCCCTGCTTCTGATTATTATTTTTGGCGGCACGCTGTTGTTTTTGTTGCTAAAAAAAGTAATCCCCACCTTATTGAACAAGTAAGGCCATACAAATCCTGAAATAAACCACTTGCATATGCTTAAACTACTCTAGAAGGAGGGAAAGCATATGACAAGATACCGGACTACCGACGGCAAAGAAGACTTGAGACAAAAATTCCATTGGTTTGGGGCTATGGCCATTCCTTTGGCTTTTGTCAACGGATTGTTTTTCGGTGGCTACGCCTTACGCAAAATCCGGCAATACTGGGAAGGCGGGCCCATGGACTAATCGATTGTCCTGATCCCGCCAAAATGGTTCATCTTTACAGGGATGAACCGTTTTTTTTCCTGGCGGCGTTGGCCTTTGTCAACCTATCAGGTTCAGGCAATGGTTGATTTCTTCTAAAGTCTCGCCGGTATTGGGGCCGTCGATTTTCACCAGGGCAGCGTGATCCAATTGGGTTGGTCCCCGGTTTATTATGATCAAGTCCTGATAAAAAGTGCTGAAGGCCCTTACAAAGCCTGCCACAGGATATACTGTCAGTGACGACCCGATAACCAGCAAAGTCCGTGCCCCCATTATCAAATCCTGGGCATCGGTAAAAGATTTGATAGGCTCACCGAAAAGAATCACGTCCGGCTTTAAAATCGAACCGCACTGGTCACAGGTGGGAATAATGACGCCCTGTTCGCGTACTCCAGCCCAGCTGAAAAGCTCCCCGCAATGCCGATTGGTACAAACATAGCGTTCGCTGTTGCCATGAACCGCCACCACCCGGCGGCTTCCAGCCTTCTCATGCAGCCCATCTATATTCTGCGTGACAATTCCTTTAATAAAGCCGTTTTTCTCCATTTCAGCCAGCATATAATGGGCCTTGCTGGGCTCGACGGTAGGAAAAATAAAATGCTGGTTATAGAAATCATAGAACAGCCGGGGATTATTATTAAAAGTTTCGATGTTTATTATACTCATAACCCGGTCTTCACCCAATTGACGATAAATTCCGTTTTGACCCCGAAAATCAGGTATCCCCGCTTCGGTGCTGATGCCTGCACCGGTAAGGGCAAAAGTACGACTGGAGTTCTTTAACATTTCTATCAGAGAAACAATCTTTTGTTCGTAAACCATAATTTTCACCCCTTTATATTTCTTTACAGTAGTTCCCTGGTTAGTTATTCAATATTCTTCACTACAAATTTTTTACCTGTTATTTCAATTATCCTGGTTTTGCTGCACGTTGTCCATCTGAAACACCTTATTTGTTTTTGGGACGGACTTCCGGCCAAAAATTATGCCGCTCAAAAGTTTTCAGGGCATTTAGAAAGCGCGCCTTTAACCCGGGGAAGCGTTCCGTGAGTCCGGCCACCAGTTCCCTGGCCTCTTCCCTCTTGGTATTTCCGTTGGCCGGGCAGGGGTTTGGTATGGCCAGAAGCTTTTCCAGCTCCACCCAACCGCGGATTTCCTCCGCTGAAAGATAAATTAGAGGCCTGATCATTGTCAGATCGCTGCGGTCCAGGTATGTCGCAGGAGCAAAAATGCGCATCTGC
>DHTR01000017.1:56153-59551 GCA_002408725.1 Pelotomaculum sp. UBA5255 | reverse complement strand
AAAATGCGCATCTGCCCGGTATAAAACAGGTTCATAAAAAATGTTTCAATTACATCGTCCAGATGGTGCCCCAGGGCGACCTTGCCGCATCCCAGTTCCAGGGCCTTGCTGTGGAAAGCGCCCCGGCGCAGGTGGGCACAGATAGCACAGGGGTTTTTGTCTGCCCTGACTTGAAATACAATTTCAGCGATATCGGTCTTCACAACATGGAGGGCTACGTCCCTGGAGCGGCAGAATTCTTCCAGTAAAGGCACGTCCATGGGCCAGCCCAGATCAATATAAACCGCCTCCAGTTCAAACTTGACCGGAGCCGAGCGGCTGATCAGGGCCAGGGCATGCAGCAGGGAGGTGCTGTCCTTCCCGCCGGACATGCCCACCGCCACCCGGTCACCTTCGCTAATCATGCCGTAGTCGGTAATTGCTTTTTTGATCCGGCCGAGGAACCATTTACGGTAGTCTTTAACCATGAATTACAACTCCTTTTTACCTTGCTTAAATTATAATCGCGCCGGAACTTAAAGATCAACTGCATCGTCAATGTAAGCCAAAAGGTCATCCGGAGTAATACCGGGACATCTCCAACTAAAAAACAGATGGTTTTCCCAATCTTTTAAAACTTGGCCCATAAAACTTCTGATTCACTGTATAATTAACTAATTGCAAGGTTATTCGACAGGGATTATAGTATAGATATAACTATCTGAAAGGACTCCTTCTTATGCTCTGCAAATACGCCATATTTCTACTGCTGAACCTCTTCCTTATGACTGGATGCACAACAGCGCCGCCCGCCCCCCTGGTACCGCCCGGCGAACCACTTGCTCCGGCCGAGGCTGCTCCGGTTGTAGCGCCGGAGCCTGAAGCCCCTACGGAGCCGGCTAAAAAAGTTTACCTGACCTTTGACGACGGCCCAAATTCATATTATACCGGACTGGTTTTAGATGTTTTAAAAGAGTATGACATTAAGGCGAGCTTTGCGGTCCTGGGTTGTAATATAGATAAGAATCCGGATGTTTTTAAAAAAATTCTGGACGAGGGACACGGGATCGTGAATCACTCTTACAGCCACGATTATAAAAATATATACAGCAACCCCCAGGCTTTTCTGGCTGACCTCGAGGCTTGCAACGAGTCCATTGCAAGAATTAGGGGGAATGGTGTTAAAATATTTCGCGCTCCCGGCGGCCCGTCCAAACTGGACAGGGAAACTTTTGAGCTTCTGGAGCAAAACGGGTACATCTCGGTCAGCTGGAATGTGACCAGCGCCGACACAGATCCCGGGGGCGCAAGCCCGGAACAAATTATAGCAAATGTCCAAAACGGAATTATCCGGATGGAAAGCTTCGAAAAAGCCCCGATTGTACTCATGCACGACGGCACTGAGATTAACCGGAGCAAAAATCCTCCCGGAAGCGCGGTAGCTAACTATATTCGCAACCGCGAAAGCATTGTGGCCGCCCTCCCGGAAATCATCGAATTTCTAATGGCGCGAAATTACACCTTTGCCCTTGTGGACGAAAACACCCCACCGGCCTGGTAGTTGGCTCAATACTGCGCCGCCCCTGTTATTTTTCCGGACCAAGCCCCTCCAGCGGGTCGATTTCCTCCAGTGGTCTGCCAAAATAGAGGCTGGATGCGCCAAAAACAAAGTTCAGTACGGCAAAAAAAAGGTAAATCAGGCCTAGCGCCGTACTGCCCTTTAGAAAAAAAGAGCCTAGTAGCAGCAGGAGCCCGTATAAAAAGTAACTCTTTGCTCTCTTCCGGGAGCCGAAGGCTGAATCGCGGATGGCAGTCAGAACAGCCGCTCTCTTTCCCCATCCGCTCATGGCCTGGGTCCCTAGAGCAGGCTCTTCCTCCTGGAAAACACGGGAACCGGCCTGCCGGGCCAGGTCCATCAGCCGGTACCGGTTGACCAGCTTAATCTGAATACCTTTGCGGGCTGCCCCTTTTACCACGCTGAACACACCGGCGTCGAATTCACCCGTTGTCAAATAAAGACCATGTTGATATTCTCCCAGGTGAAGCGCCCGGGCAAAGGTCCTGAGATCATCGGCTACAGTTTTTTGTTCTCCTTTCTGGAGCACGCAGCGGACCACAACCCGCAAGCCCTTATAAACCCCCTCCAGGTCAGCCCCCTGATTATTTTTGCCGCCCTCCTGCTCCTTATTTGGTTTGAGCCGCACTTCCTGAAACCCTGGTAGTCCGGCTAGAATATCCTGCACATAAGGGTAAAATTCTTGCTGAGGATCCATCTTGAGGACGTCACCCATAAATTTTTGACCTGCCAGCCAGTACCTTTGCTCAAGCCGACGCCTTCGCTCCCTCAAAGCCCGGTACTTTTTCAACACAAGCGCCTCAATAACCAACAGCGGTAAAGACAAGGCCAGCGCTGCCGCAGGTCGGCCAGTGAAGCTGGCCAGCAGCAGGAAGCTGGCCAGCCAGATCAGGAGGATCCCCCCCAGGACATCGACCCTTTTGCCGAAAGGGGTCCGGTTATCTTCTTTAGGCTTCAGGAAATAGCGCAGAGGCGCCCCCCTGCGCAGGCGCTCGTGCCATTTCAAAAAACTGAGCTTGAAATTACGGCCTTTGAAATTAAAATATTCCCGTGCTTTCATTTTCTATCAACCTCTCATCAGATCTATCATTACAATTTTAACCATTTAATTGTGAAATTCTACGTAGGACCCGAAAAATACCTTGCAGGTTCTCTTTACAGCCGGAGGAACTTTGTTGTTTAATAGAAGACATACACATAGATGTAGGGCAGATCCAGGGGATGACTCGGTTTTTTATGTTAGGTATATAATTTTACGGGGTGATATAAGATGCTATATGAAAGCACCAGGGGACAATATAAGCAGGTTTCTTCTGCGGAAGCCATCAAACTGGGCATAGCTCCGGATGGAGGGCTTTTCGTTCCCTGTGAAGCGGTTAAGATTTCTAAAGAACAGCTAAAGGAATTAGCCGGCCTTTGCTACCAGGAAAAAGCCGTTTACGTTTTAAAAAAATACCTCACAGACTTCACTGTGGAAGAAATCACTAAATACGTGGCGCTGGCCTACGGCGCCGGTCGGTTTGACGCACAGGAAATCGTTCCCCTGCACAAACTAGAAGATTCGCTTTATTTTCTGGAGCTGTGGCATGGTCCAACCAGCGCTTTTAAGGATCTGGCCCTGCAAATTCTACCCCACCTCCTGACGGGGGCGGCAGTTAAAACCGGCGAGGAAGCAACCATCGTGATCCTGGTAGCCACCTCCGGCGATACCGGAAAAGCTGCTCTGGAAGGCTTTAAGGACGTCCCGGGCACCAAAATCATCGTGTTCTATCCGGAACAGGGTGTCAGCGAAATGCAAAAGCTGCAGATGATCACCCAGGAAGGCAATAACGTGGCGGTGGTA
>DHTR01000017.1:40868-55961 GCA_002408725.1 Pelotomaculum sp. UBA5255 | reverse complement strand
CGGGGCAACTTTGACGACGCCCAGACCGGGGTCAAAAATATTTTCGGGGACCAATCGTTCAACCAGAAACTCTCCGGCAAAAAATTCGTGCTCTCGTCAGCCAACTCCATCAACTGGGGCAGGCTCGTGCCCCAGATCGTTTACTACTTTTCAGCCTACCTGGACCTGGCCCTGAAAGGTGAAGTCAACCTGGGTGACAGCATTAATTTTGTTGTGCCGACCGGCAACTTTGGAAATATCCTGGCAGCCTATTACGCGAAGGAAATGGGCCTTCCGGTAAACAGGCTGATTTGCGCCGCCAACACCAACAACGTTCTCACTGATTTCATCCGGACCGGCCTGTACGACCGGGGTCGGCGTTTCCAAAAAACCATCTCCCCCTCAATGGACATCCTCATTTCCAGCAATCTGGAGCGCCTTCTTTTCCATCTTTCAGGGCGTAACCCCGGCCGTGTCCGGGGGTGGATGGCCAGCCTGAGCCAGAGCGGGGCTTACCGTATAGACGAAACAACCCACGCCCGGCTAGGCCGCATTTTCTGGTCGGATTATGCCGATGACGTTGAAACGCTGGCTGCCATACGGTCAGTCTATAGCCGCTACGGCTATGTGCTGGACACCCACACAGCCGTTGGCATGTGTGTATACAACAAATACACCGCAGCCACAGGTGACGGAACCAGGACGATCGTGGCATCTACGGCCAGCCCCTTTAAGTTTAATGAAAGCGTGGCCGGGGCCATCCTGGGGGAAGCTGCGGTGAGGGGCAAGGACGAGTCCAAACTCCTGGAGGAACTGTCAGCCGCCAGCGGCCTGGAGATACCCGCAGGACTCAGGCGCCTGAACATAAAACCGGTTCGTCACAGGGGGGTCACATCCATAGAAAATATGCGCGAATCCGTACAAAACATCCTGAAGCTCTAAGTAGATCACAAGTGCCAATAACCCTGGTACAGCTACCCTGGTTATTGGCACTTGCCGGGCGTAAACCATAAAGAAACCAGGCGACACTCTTGCCACCTGGTTTCTTTATGGTTTATATTTGGTTATTTATTCTAACCCATGCCACCTACCCGGATCTTTCTCCTTACCCGCCCCACCGGATATCCCGCCCACCAACTGACCGGTAACCGCAGCCCCAAAAGAAATGGGAATAAACCACACGCTGAGGCCCATTTTAACCCGGAGAAAAATAAGCAAAGGTATGGATAGGTGAACAGCAAAAAACCAGCATGCAGAAAACCTTTTTAACGTGGCCCGCCACCTTCCCAGAGGGAGGTTACAAAGAAAGGAAACGGCCATCAGACCTGCCGCAGCAAAAATGGAATGGGGCATCGGTCATTCGCCTCTTCGTGGCTCCAGTTAAGATCATTATAATAGAAGCAGATGCAAAAAGTGAGTAAATATTTATTTTTGGGCTCCTGACCCTTATAAAAACAGCCCGCAACCTACTGCGAGCCGACCTGAACCTGATCCTCGTTTAAATTCACATATAAAGAGTTCTCTGTTTCGTCATATTTCGCGTGATACTTACCTTTAGCCATAATGTTGAAGTGATTGAAAAACCCCCTGCTAAAGACTTTGGTTTTTTTAATATTCTGTCCTTCTTCCGTAGCTTTTATCCGGATTGTGTTAGTTTCCCGGTCATAAGCCAATTCGACCCTCTCCACGTTTAATTTTTCACGGGCATGCTTGTTTAGTACTATGGAGTTCTTTGAGATCGTTACTAAGGGTAACTTGGGTATCCTCTCACCACGCGGTTTATAAATTTCAAATGCCATTTCTCACACCCCTATTTTTGGATTCTTGATAGATTATAAACAAAGTTACAGCATTTGTCAAACCTATATCGGATTAGATCATAATTTATTTTTTGAGACCTGTTAATGAGCAAATCGATTAACACAAACAACCCACACATATATGATAGCTTACCCAAAATAGAGGTTGAGATCTTATCGTACTAACGCAAAATAGTTTAGTGTCCTTTGCATGCGATCTTGGTTAGGTAACAACGATCAAAGGCGCAAAAACAAAGGCCATTGGATGTAGAACAGATAAGTTATCTATCCTCACTCCTGGTTGTAGTTTGTGGCCAAAGCATCCTGGACATCCGCCTGAATACCAGCATAATCCTCCATGCAATAAAGATACACAAAATTTGTCCGAACTGTTCTAATTTTAAATAATTACCTCAAAGTTTGTGATAACTCGGAAAGGTATAAAACTTATACCGGCTAAAGCAACAAGGTCAACTATTAAATAAAGAGGAATTTACCCATTTAATTAAGAATATTCTAAAAGATAATTTTTGAAAGACTCTCAACAAGGGGGGACCTAAGATGGTTTTTACAGGAATGACGCTCAAGGAAAGAGCCAACTACTGCCTGAACATTTACAATGAGGGGGAGGGAGCTCTCCCCAAGTGCGCCGACAACTTCAACGACAACCTTACTTGCGGCTCTATTTGTTGCGGTCACTGCCCGGATTACAACTGCTGTGACAAAGGAAAATGTAAACGGGTATGGATTGATCCCCAACAAATTATGGAGAACCCCACGGGAAGAATCATCTACGTAGTTTTGTCAACCGGCCGCCTGGTTTCAGGCTCCGTCCCTTGTATTATCAGTGAAGCCTATGATGATAACGAGTCTCTCTAATTAAGCTAGCCTAAAGGTTGTGGATAGATGAGTTATGGTTTGCTATTGATGTGATTACC
Organism: Pelotomaculum sp. UBA5255; assembly: GCA_002408725.1. Taxonomy (GTDB): domain Bacteria; phylum Bacillota; class Desulfotomaculia; order Desulfotomaculales; family Pelotomaculaceae; genus DTU098. The sequence continues at coordinate 53,245 of DHTR01000017.1, read as the reverse complement.
GTGTTTAGCACTGTGGGTGTCTACTGCCTGTGGACTTTTAAACTGGGCTTAAATGAGAACACGGGCTTGAGCGTCAGCACTCTTGCAGCCGTCTTGTTCTCATTCCTGCTTTTCAAGTTCAGAAGAAGGTGACACATTTCCGGAACCATTCTGGATATGCTAAGAATATGTTGATCTAAATGTTTCAATTCAAATACATGAGAGAACCGAGGTAAAATGAACAAGACTTTCAGGGGCCTGGTTCTGGTTGCCGCCCTGGCGGCGCTTTTCTATCTGCCCTACCGTTTAACAGTAGGAACAGCCATCCCTGACCGTTCCCCCGTCCCCGGAGAAAGGGGTGGACCTGCTTCCCCGACCGGTTGTGAGCGGGGAGCGGTCCGAGTACCGGCTACGGTCCTCTGGGCCGGGCCTGGCCAGATGCGGGATTATGATGAGCTTATCTTAAGGGATAACAACGATCCTGTAGCCTGGGCCGGCGGGATGGATGCGTCCATGCGCCTATGGTTGGTGGATAAGGCAGACAGCATGGCCCTTTTCGGGGAACCTGTTGACATTCTCGAGGATAGAGGGGAATGGTTGAAGGTTGCCGCGGTGTGGCAGAAAACTACGTTAAACGAGCGCGGTTATCCCGGCTGGGTACCGGCTGCCCACATAGCCCGGAACAACGAGTACAGTACGGACCTGAAACGGCTACCCGGTGTCGTAGTTACAGCGAAAACCACTCACCTCTACAAAAACGAGGAGCTTACCGAAATTTCAGGCGAAGTGGCTTACCAGACCCGTCTGCCCCTGCTGGAGGAAAAGGGCCGGGCCGCAACCGTGCGCCTGCCGGACGGCGCCACGGGTTTTTTAACCCGAAGTGACCTTAAAAGAGATGAGGAGCTGGCTTTTTCGTGGGAAGGAATTGTCGACGAGGCCAGGCAGTTTCTGGGCGCCCACTATCTTTGGGGGGGAACGGCCTCATTCGGATTTGACTGCTCCGGCTTTACCATGCGGCTGTACCAGTCCCAGGGTCTAACTATACCCCGGGACGCAGACGAGCAGGCCAGAGGAGGAACTGCCGTTTCCAGGCAGGACCTGCTTCCGGGAGACCTGCTTTTTTATGCGGCCAAAGGGGGCCAGGGCCAGATTCACCATGTGGGCATGTATATAGGAAACGGGCAGATGATCCACGCCCCCAACAGCCGCTCCTTGATCCGCATTGAGGCCATCGACAGCGGGGATTACGGGGAGGAATACTGGGGAGCCCGGCGGTACGCCCGTTAGCTCGATCATTTTTTTCAGATTTACCTAAGTTCGGACATTTTAATCAAACGAGGTAATTAAGAATGAAGAGACAGAAGCAGAAAGGCAAGCAAAAAGCTCCGGCCCTGGCTCCGGGCAATGAAGATATACTAGAAAAGAGCGCTCAACAGGAGGAGGTTCAAAAGGGGAACTTTACCCTGGTTACAACCTTATCCCTGGATGAAGTGGACCCCAGTTGACTCTGCCGGTAATCCCACAGGGTGGAGGCGTCTTTTTGAACCTGAGCAAGAAAGCATCCATTCATTTTCCTGACGCTTGTAAAAGTCCGGCCCTCTGTTGTAAACTGGATAGGTGAAAGGGGTGAGGTCACCTTGATCCTATTGCAGGCGGCCCGTATTTCCAAATCATTCGGGGTCCGGCAGATATTGGGCGACGTAAACTTCACCGTTCAGGAAAAAGAACGTGCCGGCCTTGTAGGCGTAAACGGGGCCGGTAAATCAACCCTTATAAAAATTTTAACCGGGTGTCTGACACCCGATACGGGAGAAGTTATCAGGGCCAGAGACCTGAAGGTGTCCTACCTGGCCCAGAATAACGGACTGGAATCAGGGCAAAGCATTTGGCAGGAAATGCTTGCCGTGTTTGCTCCCCTGCTTGAAATAGAGAAGCAGCTCAGGGAAATGGAGAGAAAAATGTCGGACCCCGCACTGACGGCCGACAGCAGTGCCTACAATCAATTCCTTCAGAACTATGACAACCTGTCCTCCGTTTTTAAAAACCGGGGCGGCTTTGAATATGAGGCCAGTATTCGCGGGGTACTCCGGGGCCTCAAGTTTGCAGAGACGGACTTTAATGTCCCTGTGGGAACCTTAAGCGGCGGCCAGAAGACCCGCCTGGCCCTGGCCCGCTGTCTCCTGGGAGAACCGGATCTGCTGATCCTGGACGAGCCGACCAACTACCTGGATCTGGACAACCTGGCCTGGCTGGAACAATACCTGCGATCATTCCGCGGAGCGGTTCTGGTTGTTTCCCATGACCGCTACTTCCTGGATGCTCTGGCAGAGGTCATTTACGAACTGGAACGCGGCAGCCTTACCCGCTATACCGGCAATTATACGCGCTTTGTGCAGCAAAAAGCCGAAGCAGTCGAACAGCAGCTTAAAGAATACAACCGCCAGCAGGGGGAAATTGCCCGGATGGAGGACTTTGTGCGGCGCAACATCGCCGCCAAGGATACCACCCGGCGCGCCCAAAGCCGCCTCAAGACGCTGGAAAAGATGGAGCGACTGGAGCGGCCGGTCAAAGAAATCCGGGCCAGCATCTTTTTCAAGATCAGCCGGCCCAGCGGCCAGGAAGTTCTCCAGGTGGAGGACCTTTGCATCGGCTATCCCGGACTGGCCCTGGCCCGGGGCCTGAATTTTGAAATCGGCAGGGGTGAGCGGGTAGCCCTGATTGGTCCCAACGGCATCGGCAAGTCAACGCTGCTTAAGAGTATCGCTGGAAGGCTTGCGCCCCTGGGTGGCAGGCTTAGGCCGGGGAACCACGTCCAGATAGGCTATTACGACCAGGAACAGCAGGGGTTGACCGGTGGGAAGCAGGTCCTGCAGGAACTCTGGGACCGCTACCCTCGTCTAAACGAGGTGGATGTCCGCAAGGTGCTGGGCAGGTTTTTGTTTCGTGGTGAAGATGTTTTAAAACAGGTGGCGGACTTGAGCGGCGGGGAAAAGTCCCGGCTGGCCCTGGCCTCACTGATGCTGCAGAAAGCAAACTTCCTGCTTCTGGACGAGCCCACCAACCACCTCGACCTCCCCAGCAGGGAAGTGCTTGAAGACGCCCTCACCGATTATCCGGGCACGCTTCTTTTTGTATCGCACGACCGCTATTTTATTAATAAAATCGCCACTAGAGTCCTGGAACTCTCTCCTGGCGGCACATCGAGCTGGCTGGGTAATTACGATGATTACGCCTCAAAGAAGGCGGAGCAGGCGCCGTTAGAAACCGGCAGGCAGAGGAACGCAGAAGCGGAACGCAGCCCGATAACGGCTGAAAAGGAACAGTACCTGCGCAAGAAAGAGGAAGAACGCCAAAAACGCCGGCGACAGCGCTTGCTGGAGGAACTCGAACAGGCTATTGCCGGCCTGGAACAATCCATTTCCCGCCTGGAGGAAGAACTGACCCTACCGGAAGTTTATAAGGACTACCAGGCCTGCCTGCAGCGGCAGAACCAGCTGGAACAGGACCGGTCGTCCCTGCAGGCCCATCTGGAAAAGTGGCTGGCCCTGGCCGAAGAGTAGGAAAATCAGCTCTCAAAAAGCTCACCAGCTGGCAGCAAGTCCTCTTGCCTGAACAAATCAAACAATTTACGGACTCTAGAATATTTATCGGTGAAACCGGGGGCATACTAAAGGCAGGAGGAGGAGAGCTAATATGAAAATTGAGAAGGTTAGAAAAAACGCCCAGGGCGATATCACCGATGTTTTCATAAACGGGAACGTATACGGCATCGACGACGCGATCAGGATGGCCCGGGACGGCATGCTTGAAGGAGTTAACGTGGGCAAGGCCAGGAACGGCAGGGAATACCTAAGGGGCAATCCCGATGGCCTTGAAGTAAACAACCTGGACAACCTGCCAACATTCTAACACTTGAATTTGACAGCGATCCTGGAGAGACCCGCCATTGCTGAATTTATCGCGTGGCACAATTTGAGGCAACCGTAAATTGGAAGTGCACTCAACCCTACAGACACCAGGGATGGAAATTATTACCGTCAAACTTAAGTAATACAACGCTGCAGCTGTGTCCCCCGGTTGTACCGTTCGAAAAATGGGGCAGCCCGGTAAGATTACCGGGCTGCCCTTTTAGTAACATTATTTAGCTTTTGGTTTTACCTGTGACCAACTGCAGCCTGTCCCCAAGATACTAATGTGGAGCCTCCCCGGTCAAAACCTTTCCCCTGGCCAAAGACGCAAAAATGCCTCCAAAGCAGGTCAGGGCAAAGATGCTGAAGGAAACCTTGACGCTTTTAACCAGGAGTTCCGCTTGATCGGGACTCAACTCCGCGCCGCCCAGGTAAAGGGTCACAACCAGGGTCGCGATAGCCATACTGATGGCCTGACCGATGGTCCTCATAGTGCCCAGGGTCGAAGAGGCCACACCGTAGTATTTTTTCTCCACCGATCCCATAATTGCATTGCTGTTTGGCGAGGAGAAGAGGGCAAAGCCCGTACCCAGAAGGACAAGATTCAGGATGATCAGCCACAGGGGGGTTTGACTGGTTAAAAAGCTGAAAACAAAAAGTCCCGCAGTGGTCAAACCCATTCCCCAGGAAGCGACCACCCGTGGTTCCACCCGGTCGGAGAGCGTTCCCGCAAAGGGGGACAGCAAAGCCATGATCACCGGTTGGGACAGCAGGATCAGGCCGGCTGTCTGGGAGTCGAAGCCTACCGCCACCTGTAGATACAGGGAAAGCAGAAAACCTACCGCAAAGGTTGCGCTGTAGTTAATAAGCGCTGCCAGGTTGGAATAGGCAAAAGAAGCGCTCCGGGTGAACAGGCGGAGATTCAGGATCGGCTGTTCAAGTCTGATTTCGTACCGGACAAACAGGGCTAGCAGGGCAATTCCCGCGGCAAAGATGTATTTGGCCCAGGGCGATGCGGCAAAGGAGGAAATTCCGTACATAAAGGCAACCACGCCGCCCACGTACAGAACCGATCCGCCCAGGTCAAAACGCTCTCCCCTGGCGCCGGCCCATTCTCCCTTCAACTTCAAGACCGCCAGGAGGATGATCAGGCAGCCAATGGGAACATTGAGATAAAAAATAGAATGCCATCCCAGGTGCTGGTTCATAACACCCCCCAGCACCGGGCCCAGTGAAAGCCCGGTATAAACGGTAGCCACGTTGATCCCCAGCACTTTTCCCCTTTCCTGGGGAGCATAGACTGAGGTCAGAATGGCCATACTGGTGCCGAAAATCATCGCCCCGCCTATTCCTTGCAGGACCCTGAAAGCAATTAGGGTCTGGATCGACCCGGCCATTCCGCAGAGCAGGGAGGAAAGGGAGAACACGGCAACACCTGAAATAAAAACCTTTTTTCTGCCCAGGATGTCGGCAAACCTTCCGAAGGGCAGCAGGAACGCTGCAGAGGCAAGAAGATAGCTGCTGACAACCCAGCTCAAGAGCAGTGCGCTGCTGTTGAAATCCCCCCCAATGGAAGGGATTGCCAGGTTAACGGCACTACCCATAAAAGGTATTAAAAAAGAGGCCATTGTTACCGTGATCAAAGCATATTTTTTAATTGACGCGTCCTGGTTCATGATAACCTCCGTTCGCAGCATTCATAGATGATATTTATTATTATAGGTGAAAACAGAGTATTATTAAATAAATTATTTGTTTCAATTACATCCATGGCTACTAAAAGAATGGCCCGTGCCGGTCAAACCGGTACAGGCCCATTACTGTCAACCTAAACGGGTAACTGGTGTTTTATTTTTTCTGTTCCTGCTTCCAGAGGCTGCTCAACTTGTTTTCCCAGAGCAGGGGGTTATCGGATTTTACTTCAGTCGGAACCAGCGGCCCTTGCAGGACCATAAATGCGCCTTCATCCGCCCATGGGTTTTTGATTACCCTGGCCGGGGACCACAATGCATTTTCTTTCTCGATGGTATCACCAATCTTGGGAAGGCCCTTCCCTGTTTTGAGATCATACAGATATTGTACCGCCAGTTCAGCTGAATCTAGCGCGGGCTGCCCGACAATGGCCAGGACCTTGCCTTCGTTGATCAGCTCCAGCCCTTCCGGCCCCATGCAGATTCCCGTGATCCCGTAGTCCTTTGGCTTGAGCCCCGCTGCCTCAATGGCGGTGACGACTCCCGGGCCCATAATATCAGGCGTATGCACGTAAATCCCCTTTACTTCTTCTCCGTAACGGGTCAATAAATCGCTGGCCCTCTTGTGGGAATCATCATTGTTCCACTTTCCTTCTCCCTGCACCACCGTCAACTGTGGATACTGGCTAATTACAGACTGGAACCCCTTGGTGCAGGACTGGGCAAACATGTCTTCCACGGATCCGGTTATCTCAAGTACAACGCCCTTGGGAACTTCGCCATTATTCCTGTCTTTAATCCCTTTAACGAACGCTTCCGCAGCTTTTTTGCTGGACTCCTCGATATCAAAGGAAATGAACAGGTCAACTTTACCGCCTTCCGGGGATGTATCAAGAGCGATGACGGGGATACCCGCCTCGTTTAATTTCTTGACGCCCGGCACGATTGCTTTCAAGTCAACAGCCCCGGCCATAATAAACCCGTCTACTTTTTGAACAATGAAATTATCCATCAATTCCATAATCTTCAAAGAATCTGCCTGTCCATCCTTGATCTCAACCTTAACTCCCAGTTCCTTGCCCTTTTGCTCAGCTCCGTTAACAAAAGCCTGAACAAAAGGAGCCGTTGGTTCTTTCACAATCATCCCAAAAACATACTGCTTGTCTGCTTTGTCCGCTGTGCCGGGATCACCGGATTTTTTATCTGTTTGCGACGTGCAGCCCACCGCCAGGGCAGCGATTATGCACATGATGATCAGGCTCTTAACCCATTTTAAGCTCACTTTTTTACCTCCTTTAATGGTTTCCCTTGAATATTTTTTAAGTATGCTTTCCCCTTCCGTTTTCCTTTAACACCCCCCGAGTTAAAATCATCTTTAGACGCATTAAAGCTTCAGGTACTCCCCGTAGCTATTAACCGACAGTCGAAAGGTTTGGATCCTGGTTTTCCCGGTGTAGGATTTTTTGGATTTGTTCCTGGTGCAGCAGGTGACCGCGGAATTTGACCCTGAGCCTGTCAATTACGATTGCCACAAAGATAAGCGCTCCCTGTGTTGCGTAAACGAGGTTAACACCCACTCCCAGCAGATTTAATGAGTTTGAAATCATGCCTAGAAGCAGGGCGCCGCCCAACATGCCCAGGGGTGTTCCTTTCCCGCCTTCCAGGCTGGCCCCGCCCAAAATGGCGCCGGCAAAGGACAGCAAAACCATTCCCTCACCCATGGAATTTGAAACCGAGCCCTGCCTCCCGGCCGCTAAAAGCCCTGCAACGGCCGCCAGCAGACCGCTGATTACAAATGCGTACATAATCACCCGGTTGGTGTTGATCCCGGATATGAAACTCGCCCGGGGATTCCCTCCTGTGGCCACAAAGTGCCTTCCAAAGGGCGTGTACTGCAGGATTAAATGAAAGATGATAAAAATAACCAGCACGATAGGTATAGCTACCGGAATATTCCCAACCATCCTGGCCTGACCGGCGTAAACATAAACCTTGTCCAGGGGGAAAATAGAGAAAGGCACTAAAAAAAGCACAATGCCGCGCAGCATGATCAGCATGGAGAGAGACTGTAAAAAAGGGTTAACTCCGATTTTGGTAATGCAATAACCGTTGAAAAGACCAACCAGAGCCCCTACAGCCAGGGTTAAGGCGATACAGGTCACGGGGTCAATCCCGACCGGTATCCACTTATTCGCAAGAAGCATGGCAATTCCCGGAGCAAAAGCAAGAGTGGATTCAATGGAGAGATCGAGGTGCCCGATGATCATAATCAGTCCCTGGGCAAGAACCAACATGCTCATGATGGCACTGTGATAAAAGATATTAACGAGGTTATCGTAGGTTGCAAACCTTGGGGTAACGAGGGTGTTTAACAGGAAAAATACAAGTAAAATAACCCATATTAAGTTATCCAATAAAAACAACTGTACTCGTAGTTGATTACGCATTACCGGTACTCCTTAACACATATTTTGGAATGAAGCAAATATTCTTTACCATGGCTGCTTTTGCTTGTTGTTATCAACAAAACGCACCCGTTTTTAAAGCCCGGTTTTTGTTTTCCGGCCTTTTAGTCCCCTGCACAGCGAAAAACAGGTCGCTCTCACGAAAGTCTTCTCTAATAAATTCATCAATGATCTCCCCTCTGTAAAGGATTAAAATGCGGTCACAGATCTGGACTAAATCTTCAAGTCCGGGGGATGTCATGATAATTCCCGCTGTTTCACTTAACTTTTCCTTGATTATCATCAAAATGCTCTCCCTGGTTGAAATATCCACACCCTTAGTCGGCTCATCCAGGAGTAAGATTTTAGGTTTGGTAGCCGCGATCTTACCAACAACAACCTTTTGCTTATTGCCGCCACTTAGATGGCTGACTTCCTGTTCAGGAGAAGCTGTTTTTATTCCTAACAGATCAATGATTGATGCAACAAACTCTTTTTCTCTTTTTTTCATAATCAGACAGGACTTGCTCAACTTTTTCAAAGAGTTTAAAACCAAATTCTCCCTTACACTGAGAATGCTGATGATACCCTCTTTCTCCCTGTCCTCCGGCAAATATACAATCCCGCTACGAAGAGCCTGGGAGGGTGCTGTAAAGCGCCGGCTTGTATTTTCGACCCTGATCACCCCGTCTTCGACCGGCTCAATTCCCGCGATGCCTTTCAGCAGTTCGGTCCGGCCGCTTCCCCTGAGTCCTGCCAGGCCTAAAATCTCCCCTTTATGGAGGTCAAAGGTTATGTGCTGATAGACGCCAAGCCTGGTCAGGTTTTCAACGGACAGCACCAGCCGGTCCGTCCGGCCTTCCCTGGATTGAAAGCGTCCTTGAGGGATAGTTTTTAATTGCAAGTCTTCCCCCACAATTAAGGAGGAGAGCTTCTCTTTATTTAGATCGGTACATTTCTTAGTTGTAACCGACTTTCCATCACGCAGAACCGTGACCCGGTCACACACCCTGAGCAACTCATCTGTCCGGTGGGATATAAACAAAATGGTACTCCCCTGCTTCTTTCTTTCTTCAATAATCCTGTACAGGGTTTTTTCATCTTCCTGAGAGAGGGATGCCGAGGCCTCATCCAGGATGATGATGCTGGACTCCTCCACGTAACAGGCTTTGAGGACCAGTAAAAGCTGCCGCTCACTTATGGATAAATCTGCGGCTTTAGCCCGGACATTAAAATGAAGCTTATTTTTATGAATGATTTCTTCTGCCCTTAAGTACAGTTCCTTCCAATTTAAGAACTTATTTTTGCACACGTAATCAGCCACAAACAAATTTTCAGCTACCGTAAAATCCAGGATTACCTGTGGGTCCTGGGGAACAATTGATATTTTCTCTTTTTTTGAGGCGATTCTGGTTAAAGTTTCAAATTTCTTGCCTCCTACAAAGATCTCACCTTCGGTCGGCGCAATAATTCCCGCGATGATCCCCATCAGGGTTGACTTACCGGCTCCGTTTTTCCCGATTATCCCGTGGACTTCTCCTTTCTTAACATCTAAATTAACTTTATGAAGAGCCACCGTGCCGGGATAGATTTTAGATATATTGTGAAGCCGGAGTACAGACCCTGTTGTAACGTCCATAATTCCAGCAGATTTCGGTTCGCTCATAATCATTACCTTCTTAATTCAAGATTTTAGCTGCTAATATTTATCCGTTTTTAATCTACGGCAGGAGCCGGAGCCAAAAGGATTTTTACAACATCGATGTCCGGAGATGTTAGCATCAAAAATCCCTCGGCGGCAGACTCCAGAGTTAAAATATGGGAAATCAGCGGCCTGACGTCCACCTGTCCGGATGCTATTAAGGAAATGGCCTTTTCTAAATCCAGCCTTTCATAAGCATTTGTACCGTCAATTTTTAATTCTTTCTCAAGAATATCATTGGGCTCGACTGGAACACTCCCTTCGTATAAGCCCGCCATTACAAGCCTTCCTCCCGGTTTCAGCCACTTTAAGGCACCCCTTAAGGTCGCTCCCGTCCCGGCCGCCTCTACGACCACATCTACCTGTTCGGAAGGGTTCTTCGGCAGCATTTGGATGACCCTGTCAGCCCCGAGCCTGCGCGCCAGCTCAAACCTGGCCGGAACCCGGTCAATCACCAGGATTTGCTTAACGAAAGGCCTTGCAACTAGAAGCGTAAGCAGACCCACCGGCCCGGCCCCGATGATGCCCAGGGCTTCTAGTGGGGACAGGTTTGCCTTGCCAACGGCGTGGAGGGCCACCGCCAGGGGCTCTACGAGAGCCGCCTTGAACAGCTCAACACCAGGAGGCACCTTCAACAGGCGTTCCTCATTCAACACAAGATACTCCGCGAAACAACCCGGACAAACTTCTCCGATAAAGCCCAGATCCGGGCACAGGTTCACCTTTTCCTGCCGGCACCACCGGCAATCGCCGCAAGAAACGCGGGGGTCGCCCACCACGTGGTCGCCGGGCTGCAGACCCGTGACACCCGCGCCAACCTCCTCTACTACACCGGAGAACTCATGTCCCATTATTTCCGGTACAGAGGAAACAAACATACCTTTTCTGTAAATATGCAGGTCTGAACCGCAGATCCCTGCATAGGCAACCTTTATTAATACCTCTTTGCTGTTGCAGGTGGGCTTTGGGAGCTTTTCAATTCGAATATCCTTGATCCCGTAATAACGGGCAGCTAACATGAATTATTCTCCTGCCTTCCTTATCGGTCTTTAGCGAAACGCTCCAGGATTGCATTGCCGTGTGCAGGAAAACCTTCGTAGTCAGCGAGTTTAACCATGGCATCTCGAAGGTTGGACAGCCCCTCTTTGGAAAAATACTCGAAGGTAACGGCCTTGTAAAAGTCCGCCGTCTTTAACCCGCCGGAAACCATCGCCCTGCGCCCGGTCGGTAAAACGTGGTTAGGTCCCGAACCGAAGCAACCGGTGCTAAGGGGCGTATAGTGCCCTAGATAAATCCCTCCTGCATTTTCGATCTTCTGCATATCCTGCAAGGGTTCCCTGGTCATAATCTCAAGGTGCTCGACGGCGTAGGCGTTGGCAAATGAAATCGATTCTTCCAGCGATTCGGTAATAATTATCGCTCCGTATTTTTTCAACGATTCCACGACAAATTCCTTGCGGTAGTCATTAAGCCTTTCAATATGCCTGCCGATTTTAGCCTGAACCGCGTAAGCCAGTTCCTTCACATGGGTAACCAGAACCCCCGCCGAATCCAGTCCATGCTCTGCCTGAATGCAGATATCCGCAGCGGCGAATTCCGGGTCGGCAGACTCATCTGCGATAATCAAACCTTCGCCCGGACCCGCATGGGTACCTATTTCAACCTGGCCGTAAAGCAGCTTAAAAGCGGCCAGCACCCATTTGCTGCCGGGCCCTACAATTTTATCAACCTTGGGCACCGTTTGGGTCCCGTAGGCCATAGCGGCTACCGCCTGGCTTCCGCCGACGCAGAAAACAGCGTCCGCCCCGCACACGTCACAGGCAATTAAAGTGCCCGGAGGAACGGCCCCGTCCGGTGCGGCCGGCGTACACACAATAACTTCGGGGACTCCGGCTACTTTAGCTGGTAAAACGGACATCATTACCGCGGAAGGAAACCAGCCCCTGCCGCCGGGAACATAGCACCCAACCTTTGCCAGAGGAATATTGATTTGTCCGGCAACCAGTCCGGGAGAAACTTCCATGGACCACATCTTATTGGGCATCTGGGCCGCGTGAAACCGCTTGACGTTGCCGGCCAGCGTCCGGATCGCAGCAATTGTCTCCTTGTCCACTTTTTCGTAAGCTGCTTTGATTTCTTCCCGTGAAACCCTGATTTGGTCAACCTCTATTGATAACTGGTCAAACTGCCTGGTGTACTCAACCAGAGCGTGATCGCCGTGTGTTTTTACATCCTCGATGACCTTCCCGACATCGCTTAAAATGGAGTCAGTTTCCATTTCACTCCTTTTAAGAATCCTGTCATAATCGGCTTTTGCCATGTCTTTTAAGTTAAAGACCCGGATGTACATTTTTTTTCCCCCTTTTATGTCAGCAAATATGATAAAAAATAAGCAAACCCCTCAAGTTGGAGCCTGCCTCCTGGTGACTTTTGAGAAAATAAACGTAAACCTGCAAACAAAGTAATTTTATTACGCTATTAAGAACGGAGTTAGCTCAGGTTACGAAGGCTGAAATTTAGATCCGTTTTGCATGAAGCTTGTTTCAGGTGAATATATTTACATTAATACTTTAATATAATAAAGAAAATTTTAGAGTATGCTTTCGACAAAAACAGGTTAATTCCTCCCCGAAGAAAAAAATATTCAAACCCC
>DHTR01000017.1:36610-40682 GCA_002408725.1 Pelotomaculum sp. UBA5255 | reverse complement strand
GTGTTCATTGCGGGAACCCCGGCCCAGGTAAAAGGTCGGGAAAAAATATGGTAAACATTTTGGAAGATAATAGAGGATTAAGTAATTTTTCGTTTAAATTATGAATATATACAATATTGGGGGTGTTAATTTCAATGGGTGCTAACAACAACCTGTCGGTCTCAGGAATTGAGGCTTTACAAAAGCTTATTGATGGAAACAAGAGATTTATGACCGGTAAACTTGCGTTGAAAGACACAGGTGGTACCAGGCGAGGGAACCTGGTGAAAGGCCAAAAACCTTTTGCCGTCATCATAGCCTGTTCGGACTCCCGTGTCCCGCCGGAGCTCATCTTCGACCAGGCCCTTGGCGACCTCTTTATCGTCCGCACAGCAGGAAACGTTGTGGACCCTATAGCGGTAGGCAGCGTTGAGTATGCGGTTGAGCACCTTCTTGCGCCGCTTGTTGTGGTCATGGGCCATGATTACTGTGGGGCCGTGAAAGCCGCCGTTGACGGTGGAGAAGCGCCCGGAAGCATCAACACCATCATTGCTAAATTAATGCCTTCCGTTGAAAAAGCAAAAGCAACCGGGGCAACAGGTCATGACCTTTATGAACTAGCCACCGATGAAAATATCAAGAAAACGGTTGAAGAACTACAAGAGAGCCCGATCATCAAACATTTCCTGGAGGGTAAAAAAATAACGCTAAAGGGCGCGAAATACTTTCTGAAGACGGGTGAAGTCGTCTTTGATTAAATCCAGGCCACCGACAAAGCCCGGCAGAAGGATGAGCCGTTGAGCATGTGGGTTTGCCGGTAGACGCCAAAATTTGTTTTCAGGACTGGTAAACATTAAGATCAGGGGCTGATTAAAATATCGGTCCCTGATCTTTTTAAAGCCACCCTGGGTAACATTACAAGCATTATAAACCATTAACAAAGAGTTGTTAGATTGCAAAAGGAATGCCGTTTATCCGACATTCCTCAAGTCCAGGAAATCATATCCCAGCTTTGTCAGGCTGCACATCTTGCTTTTCCCTTCAGTTGCAACATCTACCAATCCGAGCGCATAAAGCTGGATGACAACGTGGTCCAGTACAGCCCTTTTGACCTTGGCAGTCAGGGATAATTCCTCTTTATTCATGGGACCCTGATCTTCCAAAGACCGGATTACCCTTTCCGCTTCTTCCGGAAGGCGATTCCGGACCCCGTAAAAGTATTCCACAAGTGTTTTTGTCACAACTTTTAGACCCCTTTCTAATTTATTTTAAGATTTAATATTAGTATGGTCATTTAATCAATTATATAAACCTGTTATCCTAAAAAGCTTGTAAATTAACATGCAAAGTCCGGTATATTGTTATAAACTTGAACACCGGGTGCAGCTAAACCTATTTCACAAAAGGGATAAACGAAGTTTCTATAACAGCTTTGACCATTTTCAAGAAAATCTTCATGGTTAACCCGGTTCAAAGATGATTAAACCGCTCACGTCTGACGTAAGCGGTTTAATCATCTTTGAACCAATAGACATGTTTTGCACGACGGGCGCCTTACCCGCAACTTCTCTTTAATCCCGGCCGGTCATTGCCTGCTCCATAATCCTGTAAATCCGCTCCACCATGGTGCGCGGCTCAACGACAAGGCCGGCGGAAAGCTGAGCATTGTCGAAAACTTGCTCCGCAACAACCTTCGCAAAATCAGGATTAGCCTCCTGCAGCGAAGCAAGGCTTTTGATTAATACGTGCCGGGGGTTGATTTCCAGCACCTTGCGTCCCAGGGGTCCCATATCCTTGTGCACGGCCTGCATCACCCGCTGCATACTGCCGGTCATCGTGGCGTCCAGGTTTAAAATGACGGCGGGGCTGTCCACCAGGCGCGAGGATTCTCTTACCTCGCTGACCTTATCCCCCAGCGCCCCCTTAAACCATTCCGTAAGGGATTTTAGCGCTTTTTCATCCAGGGGCGCGACCTCGCTCTCTGTTTCCAGCGCCGGGAGTTCCAGCCCGGCCTGATCGGCAGAGACCAGTTTTTTCCCTTCATACTCCATCAAGTTACTCAAAACAAAGTCGTCGACGGGCTCATGGGTGTAAATGACTTCCAGACCCCTGGCTTTAAAAGCCTCAAGGTAGGGACCGGCCTCGATGTGTTCCCTGGTGAGTCCGTTGATAAAGTAGATCTCCTTCTGGCCGTCCTTCATCCTTGCGGTATAGTCCGCCAGGGAAATCAGCTTCCCGGGCTCCGCTACAGAGGATTCAAAACGCAGCAGCCTGGCAAGTTCATCGCTATAGCTAAAGTCGGAGGCAGCCCCCTCCTTCAAAAAGATGCCGAATTGATTCCAGAACTCCGCGTATTGGTCCGGATATTTTTTGGACTGTTCCTGAAGAAACCGGAGAAACCGGCCCGTCACGGCCTTCCGCAGCCTGGCCAGGAGCGCGCTGTCCTGCATGGTTTCACGAGAGATGTTAAGCGGAATATCCTCACTGTCTACAACGCCTTTTACAAAACGCAGCCACTCCGGCAGGATACCTTCGGAATGCTGCTGGATCAAGACTTTTCGGCAGTAAAGATTGACCCCGGGCTCCAATCTGCCAAAACCAAAGCGCTCAATGTTTTGCTTCGGCACAAATAAGAGGGCGTTGATGGAGAGGGGAGCGTCAGCTGTAAAATGCAGACGATAAAAAGGCTCGTCGTAGGCGTTGGAGAAAAACTTGTAAAACTCGTTATATTCCTCCTCGGTCACCTCGTTTTTGTTTCGAATCCAGAGCGCCTGCATTGTATTGACCTGTTCGCCATTCAGCTTGATCGGGAAGGGGACAAAACTGGAATACTGCCGGATAATCCGCTTGATGTTTTCCGCTCCGCTGAACTCGTGGGCGTCCTCCTTCAGCTTAAGGATAATTTTGGTCCCCCGCCCAAGGTCTCCCGCCGGTCCAATCGTGTAGTTTCCGAGACCATCGGAAACCCACTCGCAGCCCTCCGCCCCGGAGCGGTAGGAGCGTGTCAAAACACGAACTTGATTTGCCACCATGAAAGCGGCGTAAAAGCCGACCCCAAACTGTCCAATCAGGTTCAAATCCTTCCGGTCGGCATCGCCCAGACGCCGGACAAATTCTTTGGACCCGGAGTGCGCGATAGTGCCGAGGTTTTCCACCAGTTCGGAGGCAGTCATACCAGTTCCTGTATCCGTTATGGTCAGGGTATGCTCTTTGTCATCCAGTTCTATGCTGATTTCCAGCGGAACTTCATCGCCTGAATCTTCCTTGCTGGTAAGGTTTTCATAACGAAATTTTTCAAGCGCATCGGCGGCGTTTGAGATTAGCTCTCTTAGAAAAATTTCACGGTCTGTGTAAAGTGAGTTTATGACGATATCCAGCAATTGCTTAACTTCCGCCTGAAACTCCCTGGTTTGATGCGGCTGCTGTGCCATTGGTTCGGACATAAGATCAAAACACCTCCATGGGTCATGATAACGGTCGCCCTTTTTTGACAATATTGACTATCTCTGACCATAAGTATAAAATGCGTTTTTAGTGATGTCAAGAGTTGAATAAGACCACTTATTCGGTTAACGAGAGAATTACCCCGGGCAACCTTGTGAAAACACAAAGCTCTTAAATGTTCACCTCAACATGTCCTGCATCAGCTTGTTGAATTTCACCTGCAGTTCCTTGAGCGGTTTTTCCTGGGCTCCGTTCAATTCTTGTTCAATTTGTTGTAGCTGCATAAACAGTTTTTTATCGGTTGTCACATGTACATTATAGGCCTGCTCCAATTCCTTAATGCTATCGTGAACTTGACTCCTAATCGGCTTTAAGCGCAGGCGGTCAAAGCCCCCCACTTTAACGGCAATGGCTAGATCCTTGTTCAGCGCCACAGCCGCGCTTTCCCTCACGCCCCCAACCGTTCCGGCCGCTTCCTTCGCCCTCCCGGCAAGCTCCGCATTGACCTGAATCTGGTTTTCCGCCTGGCTGCCCTGCTGAGGCTGTTTCTTTTTCTGCGGCGCGACACAGCCCGCTGCCAGTATGAGTGTCAGGAATACTGCTAATATGAGCACACCCTGTCTCTTCAACGAATCATCCCCCTATCCTT
>DHTR01000017.1:34065-36452 GCA_002408725.1 Pelotomaculum sp. UBA5255 | reverse complement strand
AACGAATCATCCCCCTATCCTTTTGGCTTAAAAAACAACGCCGCCAGAAAGCCAAAGATAATGGCAGCGGAAATGCCCGCGCTGGTCACTTCAAAAATTCCCGTAAGGATGCCGATCAGACCCGTATTTTCAGCCTCCGACAGCGCCCCGTGGACCAGGGCGTTCCCGAAGCTGGTGATGGGAACGGTTGCGCCCGCGCCGGCAAAATCAATCAATGGCTCATAGAGTCCCAGGCCGCCCAGGATGGCGCCCGAAACAACAAGGATGCTCATGGTATGGGCCGGGGTGTAGCGTCCCACATCGAGCAGCAGCTGCCCCACAACACACATGAGCCCGCCTACCACGAACGCCCAGAAATAAGCTTCCAAAAAAACACCCCCTACGATAAAGATTCAATGGAAACAGCATGAGCAATACAGGGGATACTTTCCTTTTGCTGATAGGAGAGGGGGGACAAAAGCGCACCGGTAGCGACAATCAGAACCTTTTTCAGCTCACCTTTTTTGATCCTGTTCAAGATATGCCCGTAGACAACCGAAGCCGAGCAGCCGCACCCGCTCCCCCCCGCCAGGGCTGCAGGCTCCTCCCCATAAATGAGCAGCCCGCAGTCTACAAAACTCTCTTCGGGGAGCTCCAGGCCGTGTTTTTTTAATAAGTCCGCTGCAATCCTGTGTCCAACCTTCCCCAGGTCCCCGGTGGCCACCAGGTCGTAATCCCGGGGAGAAATCTGCAGATCCCTGAAATGGGCCGTAATTGTATCCACGGCTGCCGGAGCCATAGCCCCGCCCATGTTGAACGGGTCGCTCACACCCATATCGACGACCCTGCCGATGGTGGCGGAGGTAACTTTCGGGCCGCCCCCCTCCGGGCCGAGGAGGGCGGCGCCGGCGCCGGTCACCGTCCACTGTGCGGTGGGAGGCTTTTGGGAGCCGTATTCCGTGGGATAACGGTACTGTTTTTCAGCCGCCGAATTGTGGCTGGCGGTTCCACACAGCACGCAGCGGCCCGCCTGGCTGTCGACAATCAGGGAAGCCAGCGACAGGCCTTCCATGGAAGTGGAGCAGGCGCCGTAAAGTCCTAAAAAGGGAACCGCCAGCGTCCTGGCAGCAAAACCACTGCTGATGATTTGGTTCATCAGGTCCCCGCCGAGAAAAAATTGAATGTCCTGCTTCTGCAGGCCGGCCTTGTGGATGGCAATTTCACAGGCTTCTTCCAGCATCTTTTTTTCGGCTTTTTCGTAGCTGTCCTGACCGAGCCACAAATCACCGTGGAGAAGGTCAAAATCCTCCGCAAGGGGGCCCTCAGCCTCAAAAGGCCCTCCTACCACGGCTGAGGACAGGATGGTGGGCCTGTTCTGAAAGACCCAGGTCTGATGTCCCTGCAGCATACTAAGACCCTCCAAGCATGGCGATGGTTGTTTTGATCAGCCCGATCACAAAGGCGGCAAAGACCCCGAAAACAATCACGGACCCTGCCAGCTTGAACATTTTACCACCAACCCCGAGAACAAACCCCTCGGTCCTGTGCTCAATGGCTGAAGATGCAATCGAATTGGCAAATCCAGTAACAGGCACCGCCGTACCGGCCCCGGCCCACTGGGCAATATGGTCGTAAACACCTGCAACCGTTAGAATCACGGAAAGCAGAACCATTACGGCAACGGTTGGGTCGCCCGCCGTCTTTTCTGTAAAATCAAAATTCCAGAGAAAGAAATCCTGCACACCCTGGCCTAAAAGACAGATCCCGCCGCCAACCAAGAACGCCTTGATGCAATTGAACAGGATCGGCCTCTTGGGCTCCCTGGCTTTGGCAAAGGAGTGATACTCCTGCTGTACCGGGGTTAACTTTTTCTTTTTCTTATCGGACATTTAAACACTCCTTACCGTTTAAGCAGCGGTTCTAATTCCTGTAGGGCTTCAGCTAAAATGCGGGATGATTTCTCGTACATTTTCCCGGCCTCCTGGTTTTTTGTACCAAGGGCATACAGTACACAATCGGCCTGGCACTTTCTCAGGGTAGCGTAAACCAGTTCTTTGGCCTTGGGCTTTGGCACCTGGATGGCGTCATCAAACAGATCCAGGTAAAGCTGCCCTACAGAATCCACCTGGGCCAGGAAGACGTTTTCAGGCGCTACCCCGGCCTTTTCCAGTTCCGTCCGCAGCCAGCGCCTGTTTAGACCCATGGCTGTCAGCGGTTCATCCATGACAACGCCGTCCAGCATGACGGTCTGGGGCACGCTCTCCCGGCCTACGTCAAGCCCCAGGGTCCGGGGGGTGGCAGGCTGCTTTTCTTGCTTGAGAAGCGCGCTGAGTTCCCCGTCCGGCTCCAAAACGGCAAACTCCACGTCGGCAAAATTAAAAACATTCTTCTTCCGCAGCTGCCCCAAC
>DHTR01000017.1:26311-33901 GCA_002408725.1 Pelotomaculum sp. UBA5255 | reverse complement strand
TTCCGCAGCTGCCCCAACAGGTCTTCAGGGGTCAGCCGGGCCTCCAGCAACTTGTCTTCCAGGACTTTGCCGTGGTTTATTAAAATGGTTTCTTTACCCTGGACGATGTCCCTGACCGCCTTATACTTGATGGATAACACGTAAATCAGCGCGGGGAAAAGAGTCCAAACCGCCAGGGCAACCAGCCCGTTTACAAAGTTTTGAACCAGGTTCAGGGAAATCGCGGCCACGATAACCCCGATTGCAATACCCGTGACCAGGTCAAAAAATGTCAGGCGGGAAGTCAGCCTTTTTCCGATCAGCCGGACTAGGAACAGGGTGAGAGCAAATAAGCCCGTAGAGCGAAGTAAAATGCTCAACCATTCGGACATGGCTACTCCTTATTAAGCAGTTTAAAATCCTTTATACTGCGGCTCCTCAAACTCCAAAACACCAAGCCTTTTTTCCAGATCCCCAATTACAAGGGCAACTCGCTGTGAATTCCGGTGCAGTAAAGCATTTAACTCTGGGTTTCCCCCGGTGGCCGCAAATGTTTCCAGGGTGGCCCGGGCCCCTTTAAGGGAGGCAAGAGTCTGTTTGATTTGGGCGCTAATGGTCATCTAACAACACCTCTTTTGCTAAAACTATTCTGCATATAAAAAGGCGTTAATATACAAAAATACCGGATCCTTTCGATCCGGTATAAGCTGGAACACAGTGCGCTAAAAACCCTTGTACTGGGGTTCCTCATTTTCAATCTCTGTTAGCCTGGGCTCCAGGGAGTCCACAATGGACCTGGTCTGCTGGGCGGCACTGCTATAAAGCTGTTTTGCATTCTGGTTTTGCGTCTGGAGGGCAAAGCTCTCCAGATTTGCCTGGGCGCTTTTTAAGCTTGCCAGCGTCTGCTTGACCTGGGATGAAATCGTCATAATCATGACCTCCTGAACATATAATATTCTCCCCCCTATTGGTCCCCAGCAGAATTACATTTTATCCGTTTTCCCACACACGTAATCACTGCGCTAAATAGGAAGGCAGGAACGTCGCAATTTGGGGAAATGCAATCAGTAAAGCCAATAAAATTACGATTGCTACTAAAAAGGGCCAGATACCCTTAAAAATGACCTCCAGTGGTACGTCCGGAGCAACGCCCTTGATGATATATACGTTCATCCCGACCGGGGGCGTGATCACGCCCATAGCTACAACCAGAACGATGATGACTCCGAACCAGATTGGGTCGTAGCCCAGTGTGGTAACCACAACGGGATAAAAAATGGGTATGGTCAGCAGAACCATTGCCAGGGCGTCAATAAAACAGCCCAGGACCAGATAGATTAAAAGGACAACGCCTACCACGGCAAAGGGTGGCAGGGGCAGGGCGCCGGCCCAGTTGGCAAGCTCAAAGGGAACCCTGCTTACGGCCAAAAACCGGCCCAAAATGATGGCCCCGGCAACCATGAACATGATCATGGCCGTCGTCCGCGTCGCATCCAGCAGAGACCTCCTGAATCCCTCCCGGGTCAGGCGCCTCTCCAAAAGAGATACCACGAGGACACCGGCGGCCCCGACGGCGCCCGCTTCCGTAGGTGTAAACCACCCGGCAAAGAGGCCGCCAATGGAAAGGGTAAAAACAACCAGGACCTCCCCCAGTCCGCCCCTTAACGCTTCGCCTCTCTCTCTCCAGCTTGACCCGGGTCCGGCCGGCGCCAGCGCCGGGTTGCGGGCGGCAAGAATGTAGATCGCTCCCATATACAGCAGCATCAACAGGATCCCCGGTATAATACCTGCCATGAAGAGCTTTCCGACAGATTGCTCGGTGGCCATGCCGTAAACAATAAAAATCACGCTGGGCGGGATTAGAACCCCCAGGACGCCGCCGGCGGCAACGCTGGCCGTGGCCAGCGAAGTGTCGTATTTATATTTCTTCATTTCCGGCAGGGCGATGGCGCCCATAGTTGCCGCCGTGGCCGTGTTTGAACCGCAAATCGCGCCGAAAACGGCGCACGCCGCCTGGGTAGCAATGGCCAGCCCGCCGGGGTAGTTTCCAATCATTTTATAAGCAAAAACGTAAAGCCTGGAACCAATCCCAGAGTAATAAGCCAAAAACCCCATCCAGACAAACATGGCAATCACGCTGAGCGAGTAAGAAGAAAAGGTGTTAAAGATTTCCTTAGCCACCATGCTAAAGGCCGCGGATGTTGAAACAAGGAAACTAAATCCGGCAAAGCCCACCAGGGCCATAGCGAACGCAATGGGCATCCGTAATACCAGGAGCATAAAAAATACCGCGATGCCGATGACACCGATCAAGAGAGGGCTCATCGGCGCAAAGCCACCTTTTTAACCGATTCGATGGTTCTAACCATCAGCACCAGGCAAAGGGCCAGCAGACCAAGGCTAATGAGATAAATAAAATGGTAAAACGGCGTCTGCGTCGTAGGTGAAACCACTCCGTTGGTGACCATGCTGTTGGCGTATTTCCCAATATGCCAAGCGGCCAGAACCCAGAACAGGAAAGCACAAAGGTTCATGGCGGCGTCTACAAACGCCTGCACTCTCGAGGACAGCCGGTCCATCACAAAGGTCACGGCAATATGGCCGTTTTGCACGGCACAGTAAGCCAGGGCCAGGCCAATCACTGTAGCAGTTAAAAAGCCGGCAAACTCGTAGGTCCCCAGGATCGGCCGCTTTAAAAAAACCCGGAAGAGGATGTTCGTAACAATCAGGACCATTACAGACACCAGGCAAAGCCCGGCAATTCTGTCCAGCACCCGACTGAACCCGGTAACCAATCCCGTAAATTGCTTCATTTCAGTTAAACCTCCCAACTTCACCTTCACTAATACTGCTGGTTGTATTTCTCGGACAACTCCTTGACCATATCCAGCGCTTCCTTACCCTGCAATCCCTTTTCATTCATTTTTGCCACAAACTCGTCCTGGATGGGTGTAACAAGGGTAATCCACCGGTCTGCCTCCTCTTGGGAGAGAGTAATAACCTTCAGGCCCTTCGTTTCAACAGACCACTTTAAGGCAGCCTCATTTTGTTTGTCCCACAAGCCCATGGCTACTTTTTCAAAATATTCTTCATTAACCTTTTCGATTGCCGACTGAACGTCCGGTGCTAAAGCGTTCCACTTATCGAGGTTCATCGTGACAAAGAACAAGGTATTGTAAAGAAAGGGCGTTAAGGTCAAATATTCGGTGACCTCGGCGTGCTTCCACCCCTGCAGCACCTCCACCGGAGCAAGGTTCCCCTTGACGACTCCCTTGGACAGAGCCTCGTAGGCTTCCGACTGAGGCATAGCAACCGGATTTGCTCCTAATACCTGCAGGGTTTGCGCACTTAGACCGGTGGCCCTGATCCCCAACCCCTGAAGATCACTGTGGCTGCGAACCGGAACTTTTGTAAACAAATCGCCAGAACCTGTGGTGAGCACCATCATCAACTTGGTGTCCTGGACTTCTTTTGGTTTTAACTGCCGGATCCCCTCCCAGGCAACTTTGCTGGCCACCTTGGAGTTCTTGTAGGTCACACCCGGCAGCTCAAAAACTTCGAGCACCGGAAAACGCCCTCGGGTATAGGAGAAGCAGGAGAGACCGAGATCGGCAATTCCGTTCTCCACCCCATCGTAAATCGCATCGGCCTGCAGCAGGGTCTGGTTCGGGTAACTGGTGATTTTAACCTGGCCGTTGGTGGCCTCTTCAATGGCTTTGGCCCAGGGCTGGATCAGTTCGGTCTCGGCCGGGTGGGTGCCCGGGAAAAAGTGCGCCAGCTTGAGTTCAACGGTCGCCTCACCACTGCCTTTCGGTTGGGATGATGACGAGCAGCCGCTAAAGGAAAGCAGCAGCAGCGCCAGGAATAATACACCTGCTTTTTTGACTTTAGCAAACAACCGGCATTCCTTATTCCATAAATTTACCTTCACTTTTCTCCCCCTCCTTTATTTTCCAAACAAAAAAACTCCCGTAGGAGTTTCAAAAACTGCAGTAACGCCCCTTTCCAGCAAAAAACAAATGCCCGAAAAAGACCTGGCGAAATACCGCGTTTCCTATACCTACCGTCCTGCCGTCCTGCCATCTGTGTAAAGCCTGGGTCTACCTACCATCCTTCATGCTAACAAGCTCTTCCCATACTTAAAGTTTATTTCGGCATTGACGAGAAATTTCCTGCTCTTGAAAAAAATATATGCATAAAAATTTCTCATACAATGAATAAGCTGAAGCGTCTCTTTAAACTCGGTTGGCACGTTTCGGCGGCAGGGATTTTAATAAGACATTTGCTAAAAACCTTCATCTGCCGGATAACTGGTGCGGGTTAAATCTTTATCATAATACCCAACATTTGAACTAACCCCTAACCTTATTGCCAACTTGCACTAAAATTTCATATTTATTGATTGCTTTAGTTTTTAACCTTGATTATCACACCCGAACCACAATTTACAACTTGCTTTAACTTATAGATTTCATTATAGTTTTATATGCCTGAGAATTCTCAGCAAATACAAACTTTTATACTAAAAGGGAGATACAAATCAAATGCGGAAAATTATAGTACTAATTATGACCCTCTTGATGTCCCTTACACTTTCTGCCGCAGCCTTTGCCAGTCCGGTAAAAGAAATCAATTTTTACGGCAACGCCCAGATGGGCTCCATCGGAGACGGTATCCGGGGCTATTCCTGGTATCACTCAAACGCCAATCCTTCAGATCCGGTTATGATCAAGAGCTTAGTCAACTATTCAGACAGGGTTTTTGTGAAAGGTATAACCAGTTATACGGGGCACCCTAACAAAACAGCAGATAAATGGCAGTTTTATCATGATCGGAACGGGAACATTCATTATTACTACGCAGCCGGTTACACAAACTCTGACCGGCATGGCGAATGGTTCTACTATATTGATGACAATGGTGTCAAGCACTACTTCTATCAGGATTCAAACCTGGAATACCAGTGGCACCATTACAAAGATAAGGATGGTATTACCCAGTATTACTATACGATTGCAGGTTGGAAGATAAAATAAAAAAGTTAATTAATGGTAGGCTATTCTAACCCCTGCTCTCGCGACAGTCGAGCCCAGGGGTTTTTATATTAGGAAAGCTATCCCTGGTAAGAACAGGCTGCCCAGCAAAGCAAAAGAACCCTGCCTGAGCAAGATCCGGGGGGTTCTTAAACAAGACCTTCAAACAGGCAGGGGCTGCTTTTAGCCAAATACTCTTAAGGGGTGGTTGTGGGCATTCTAATAAATTGATATAATTATAAAGTTTTGAAGGGGGTTATTATGCTTTGTCCATAAACCTATTTAGAAATATCGCCATCATTGCCCATGTGGATCACGGAAAAACTACCCTGGTAGACGCCCTGCTCAGGCAAAGCGGCATTTTCAGGGAAAACCAGCAGGTGGCCGAAAGGGTAATGGACTCAAGCGACCTGGAAAAGGAACGCGGCATCACCATCCTGGCCAAAAATACTTCGGTTCATTACGGCGAAATCAAGATCAATATCGTGGATACCCCGGGGCACTCCGATTTCGGAGGCGAGGTTGAGCGGGTTTTGAAAATGGTTGACGGCGTGCTGCTGCTGGTAGACGCCTTTGAGGGCACAATGCCCCAGACCCGGTTTGTCCTGCGCAAAGCGATGCAGCTAAACCTCAAGCCCATTGTGGTGATTAATAAAGTAGACCGGGACGGCGCCCGCATTTCAGAGGTGGTGGACGAAGTCCTGGACCTGTTCATCGACCTGGAAGTCGGTGATGAACAGTTGGACTTTCCGATCATTTACACCTCGGCTAAAGAGGGAACGGCGAGCACTGAACCCGGCCTTCCTGCAAAAAATATGCAGCCCCTGTTTGAAGCTATTATTAAATACATTCCCTCGCCGGCAGGTGAACTTGAAGCACCCCTGCAGCTGCTGGTGAACAACACCGACTACGATAACTTTATAGGGCGGATGGGCCTCGGCTGCGTCAAACGCGGCAGGGTCTCCGCCGGGCAGCAGGTGAACGTAATCGGGCACGACGGGAAGATGCGCCAGGGGCGCATCGGCTCGCTCTACGCCTATGAAGGGCTGGAGAGGGTAGCGGTTTCGGAGGCAGTCTGCGGTGAGATTGTAGCCTTTTCCGGACTGGAGAACATTAAGATCGGCGAAACGCTGGCTTGCAAGGACCAACCGGAACAGTTGGAGCCCATTACCGTGGATGAACCGACCATGAAGATGTCCTTCATGGTCAACGACAGTCCCTTCGCCGGCCAGGACGGCAAATATTTAACCTCCCGTCACCTCCGGGCCAGACTATTTAAGGAGATGGAGAGAAACGTCAGCCTGAGGGTAGAGGAGACCGGCAGCCCGGATCTCTTTCAAGTCTGCGGACGGGGGGAACTACACCTGTCCATCCTGATCGAGACCATGCGCAGAGAGGGATTTGAGCTGCAAGTGTCGAAACCGGAGGTCATCTTCCGGTGGGATGCTGAGCAAAAGCTGGAACCTATCGAACTTCTTATAGTGGATATTCCAGAGGATAGTATGGGTGCAGTGATGGAGAACATCGGGGCGCGGAAAGGGGAGATGGTCAATATGACCTCCCTTGGCCAGGACCAGCTTCGGCTGGAGTTTAAGATCCCTGCCCGGGGGTTAATCGGCTTTCGTTCCCAACTGCTATCCGAAACCAGGGGAAACGGGCTAATGAGCCACCTCTTTCTGGGTTATGAGCCCTACAAAGGAGAGATCCGGGGGCGCTACCAGGGCGTGCTGATTGCCTTTGAAACCGGGGAGACCAACATTTATGGCCTGCACTCGGTCCAGAGCCGCGGCAGCCTGTTTGTTACGCCCGGCGTCAGGGTTTACGAGGGCATGGTTGTGGGCGAGCATTCCCGGGAACAGGATCTGGAGGTTAACGTCTGCAAGAAAAAGCACCTGACCAACATGCGCGCCAGCACCTCCGAGACCGCCTTGCGCCTGGAGGAACCCAGGCTTTTCAGTTTGGAAGAAGCCCTGGAATACATCGGAGTGGACGAACTGCTGGAAGTCACCCCGAAAAACCTGCGTATGCGCAAGCGGGTGCTGAACAAACACGACCGGTACCGAAGCTAGAAGCCTGCGCAGCTGTGTTGCTGGATTCAGGTAAATTTTTTTTTATGAGTTTTATATATTTACACCGCTCCTTTTTTATGGTTTATTTATGAAGAATGGATTATGATAATAAGTTAGTACCGGATAGTCGTGCCTGAAAAGGATAAAATACTCTTAAGTTTTTGAAAGCTTGCTCAAACATTCTGGAAAAACCCAGGAATTATGCAAGTTGACCAGGAAGTAAGGTATTATCTCGGGGCGTCCGAGTGAAAAAATTTCCAGGCAATTATTCGCAACCCTAGGTGCTGGGAGGTGATAAATATTTTGTTAGTTTAAAGTGCTGGTTCGAAAAGGGATCAGACTGGAATCAGCACATTGATTCCCCCCCCCGGCTTTGGCTTTTTTCGAACTAGCGCTTTAAAATTAGTAAGAGGAGGAATAACAGTGAGTTCTTCGAAACAGGTCATTAATGATCTAATGGAACAGGTAACAATAAGAGATCCCAACGAACCGGAGTTTCACCAGGCAGT
>DHTR01000017.1:25831-26118 GCA_002408725.1 Pelotomaculum sp. UBA5255 | reverse complement strand
GAACCGGAGTTTCACCAGGCAGTTTTGGAAGTGCTTGAGTCCTTAGTACCGGCAATCGAAAAACACCCTGAATTTGTAGAAGCGGGCATCTTGAACAGAATGGTAGAACCTGAAAGGCAAGTTATTTTCCGGGTACCGTGGGTTGACGACAAGGGTCAGGTACAGGTTAACCGGGGTTTCCGGGTTCAGTTCAATAGTGCTATTGGTCCTTACAAGGGTGGACTGCGCTTTCATCCTTCTGTCAACCTGGGGATTATTAAGTTTCTTGGCTTTGAGCAGACCTTCAA
>DHTR01000017.1:18425-25613 GCA_002408725.1 Pelotomaculum sp. UBA5255 | reverse complement strand
TTTTGATCCTAAAGGGAAATCAGAAGACGAAGTTATGCGTTTTTGCCAGAGTTTTATGACAGAGCTTTATCGGTACGTCGGGGCGGACGTAGATGTACCGGCCGGTGATATTGGGGTTGGCGGTCGGGAAGTAGGTTATCTGTACGGTCAATACAAAAGGATTACAAGCCTGTATCATGGAGTTTTCACAGGCAAGGGGTTGACTTATGGCGGAAGCCTGGCCAGAACCCAGGCTACTGGTTATGGGTTGCTCTACTTTCTTGAGGAAATGCTCAAGGATCATGGACAAACTCTTGCCAATAAGACGGTAGTCGTTTCAGGTTCCGGAAACGTAGCCACTTATGCGGCAGAAAAGGCCCTAACACTCGGCGCCCTGGTGGTAGCCATGAGTGATTCCAACGGTTATATCTTTGATCCTGAAGGCATCAAAATAGATACTATTAAGCAGTTAAAACAAATTGAGAGAAAAAGAATCAAAGCTTATGTTGAACACCATCCCTCGGCCCAATATCACGAAGGTTCAAAGGGAATCTGGTCAATTAAGTGCGACATTGCCCTTCCTTGCGCTACACAAAACGAAATTGATGCGGAATCCGCCAGGAAACTGATAGCCAATGGTGTTATTGCGGTAGCAGAAGGCGCCAATATGCCCTCTACTCCGGAAGCAGTGAAGGTATTTCAAGAAAAAGGGCTTATTTACTCGCCTGGGAAGGCTTCCAACGCTGGTGGAGTTGCCACTTCGGCCCTGGAAATGTCCCAGAACAGCATGAGGCTTTCCTGGACCTTTGAAGAAGTGGACGCCAAACTAAAGGACATTATGGTTGGGATTTATCGTCGGATCAGCCAGGTGTCAAGGGAATATGGCTGTGAAGGTGACCTGGTGTCAGGAGCAAACATCGCTGGATTCCTCAAAGTGGCCAACGCCATGATGGCCCAGGGAATAGTATAGTAATTGTTATAAGAAAGCACGGGAGAGCCTTTTTCCACGGAAAAGGGCTCTTTTTTATATTCAAATTTTCAGGGTTTTACAATATAAAGAAGTTTTAACACCGCTCAACCTGTTATAATAATAAAATACTATTATTATCTGCACGGAAGGTGAGACTTTGGGCAAGATTGCTTTCAAATATGGACTTGACGATGTTCCGCCCCCGTTGGAGCTTATTCTTTTAAGTTTGCAGTGGCTGGCTATTTTGGTTCCCTCAATTATTATCATCGGGAAAGTGGTGGCCGGTTTTCATTACAGCAGTTTTACCGATCAGGTAGTCTATATGCAAAAAACATTTTTTGTAACGGCGCTGGCCCTTTTGGTCCAGGTGCTCTGGGGGCACCGGCTGCCGCTGATCATGGGACCGGCCGCAGTGCTACTGGTGGGAATTGTGGCGAGCAGTGGAAGCGATCTGCACACTGTTTATTCCTCGATCATGATCGGCGGCATTGTTCTTTTCCTGGTTGCGGTTACCGGGCTTTTCGGCTATTTAAAAAGATTATTCACCCCCCGGGTGATTGCCGTAGTCCTGATCTTGATCGCTTTCACCATGGCGCCGACTATTATGAATCTGATCACTGCTCCGGTAATGCAGGCGTCTTCGCTTTTCAATCTCACTTTTGCCCTTGTCTTTCTCCTTTGTATGTTTGTGTCCGGCAGATACCTGACGGGGATTTGGAAATCAACCATCATTATCTGGTCCATATTTGCGGGAAGCCTGGTCTACTTTTTGTTTTTTCCGAACCAGTTGGGTCGAGAACACAGTGAGCTTGTTAGTTTCTCGGCGCCGTTTTTCAACCTTTTAGATTTTCAGCTTGTGGTGGACCCGGCGGTGGTGTTATCCTTTCTTATCTGTTTTTTGGCCCTTTCCATCAACGATTTAGGTTCTATTCAAGCCGTGGGCGAAGTGATCAAACCGGATCTGATGAAACAAAGGATTACCAGAGGGTTGTCTCTAACCGGACTTTTCAACGGACTATCTGGTTTGCTGGGTGTTGTTGGGGTGGTCAACTATTCGATCAGCCCCGGGGTCATCGTACCCACTAACTGCGCCTCCAGGTATACCCTGGTACCCGCTGCCCTGGGTCTGCTGGCCGTTTCTTTCTTTCCGCCGGCAACCGCATTTATCGATGTGATCCCCCGGGTGGTGATCGGCAGCGTACTGGTCTATGTGATGTGTTCCCAGATCTCCGCCGGACTGATGGTGGCCTTTAGTTCCGTTAAAATTGGGTTTGATGACGGACTGATCATGGGGCTGCCTTTTATGCTGGGAATAGTGATTTCCTTTTTACCGGGAGAAGTTCTGGAGACCTTTCCTGTTTTTCTAAGACCCTTATTGGGTAACGGTTTCGTGGTAGGTGTACTGGCGGTGTTTTTTTTGGAACACATTGTGTACCGGAACCACAAATTATCTTGCGCCCAGCCAGGATAATCCCCGGGGGACGATTCTTAAAGGTTGAATTTTGTCTAAATAAGTTGACAGCTGCAAGTAAAGGATTTTACAATGATAATGAAAACTTAGACAAGGGGAGGCAGAAAAATGAATCTCCGTGAAGCTATCAAGGAAAGGCGAAGCATACGAAAGTACGAGAACAAGGAAATCCCTGCAGATCTTTTAAAAGAAATACTTGAAGATGCCCTGTGGGCTCCTTCGGGTACCAACCGGCAAAAATGGGAGATCATAGCAGTAAGGGGTGAAAAGAAGGATGCACTCCTGGAGGTGATTGCGGAGACCGTCAAGTATTTAAAACCGCGCCTTGAAAAAATATTCCCGGAAAAAATGGTGAAGATCACCCTGCAGTTCTTCAAGAACCTTGGTGGGGCGCCGGTAGTATTGCTGGTTTATATACCGAAAAACATCCCGGAGCTACACCCGGATATGAGCGGTCTGGAAAGACACCAGAGAGAATACGACCGTTTCACCACCCTCTTGAGCGCCTCCGCCCTATTTCAAAATATCCTTTTACTCGCCAAAGAAAAAGGGTTAGGTACTTGCTGGATGACCGCCCCCAAGTACGTGGAAGATGAAATCAACGATTTTATGGGTATAAAGGACCAGGAACTTGTTTCGATCACTCCCATCGGCTATCCCGACCAGAATCCGCCGGCCCCGCCCCGGAAGGGCGAAAAAATTCGCTGGATCGGGTTTGAGTGAGTCTAATGTGAGAAAAAAAGCCGGACCCCTTTTTCAAAGGACCGGCTTTTTTTCTAGGTGTTAAATATTGTTGCGTTGCCAGAAGGCTAGAACCGGATCTTGAGGAATTATTAGCCTGTACGATCGCTAATTAATTCTGCTTTTTTGTTGTCTAGTTTTCTAGCGACAATTTCGCCCAAATCCAGCCGGTGGGTCTGCCCGCAAAGATGACGGTCAGATTGAACAGGCGTCATAAGGAGGCAAGAAAGTGGGGAGAAAAAAGAAGGAGAAAAAGAAGAAAGAATGCCAGGATGCGAGGCATACCAGTTCCTCCGCCGCCGCGCTGAAAAAGACCACCGGCGGTCCCAGCCGGCCGACGCCGTCCGACCAACGGGACTTGAGCCGCCTATCCGGTGACTGGCGTGAATTCTACCGACTGGTCATGGACCAGGTCAGCTTGCGGCAATGATCATAAACAAACTTTAAATATTATCTAAGTCCGTTTATATGAGCAATGGAGCGTCGCAGCAGGAGCAGAATAGGGACGTTTTTATAACACCTGCCCGGATTTATGGTAAACTAAGTTTTATAATAGAAACACCCGGAAAGTACTGCCACGGTCAACCGGCAGGACGTACATAATGATTAGGATGTTTGAATTATGAATAAGGAACAAATTTTTAAAGAGAACTTCACAATCATCGATGAGGCAAACCGGTGTCTGGACCCGGTGATCTATCAAAAAGGATGGGAATATTACCAGCAAGGCCGGGTCAAATGGGTCAAGGAATTTGGGCCGAGGATTTACTCCACAGTCAGTGACGATAAAATGTACACTGTCACATTACACGTTGATAACTTCTCTCAAAGTAAATGCACTTGTGTCAAAAAACAGCTCTGCGAACATATAGCTGCAGTGTTTTTTCATTGCTACAATCCCCGGCTGGTGCAAAGTGAAAGCTTTTCAAAAGGCAGCTTAAAAACAGGCAAAAAAACCCCTCCCCAAATTCCCTCCCAGGCGCCAAAACCCGTTTCCGACCCTGTCATGGAGGGGCCGGTTGAACTCTGGTACGAGTACCTTGAATTCGTGTACAACCGGCTCAGAGAATCCAAAGAATGTTCTTATCAACATTACCAGGGTTATTATGAGGGTGAATTATATTTTCTAGCTCGGCTATATGACGGCTTTACCGGGGATGTACTTGCTCACAGCAAAAATTGGCCTTTTTTTAACAAAGAAATATACCGGTTTCATAGTTACCTGTTTCTTATGACACAGTTGGAAAAACGAACCAAAGATGATGCCAAACTCTCTTACCTGGACAGCTATCAAATCGAAGAAATTGAAGAAACCTTCAGCCAGGCCCTGACCTCAATACTGTCCTTTAAACAGCGGGGAAAATACCGGCTGTTTTTTCAAAAAGCCGTGGAAATAGTCCGGGAACACCTTTTTCGGAAGAAAACTCCGCTTTTTGACTGGCAACTCATCTACCGCCTGATCTGCGTTACTTTTCTTGACAACCAGGACGGGCGGGAAAAAGAGACCGTTTGCCTGGAAAAATTAATGCAGGAGCTCGAAAAAACCTCGCAGTGTTATTATCATGCGGCCCTGGGACTCGCCAGTCTGAAAATGGCGGGGGGCAGGATCGAGGAGGCCCAGGCTGTGCTGCGAAATCTAAAGGGGCAGCGCATTGAAGACATGCTCTTTTACCTTGAGTATCTTGCCGGAGCGAAAGCCTGGGACAATCTCCTGGCCTGGCTCCTTTGGTTGGCTCCCAGTGTAAAAGAAGCAAATCTTTTTGTTCTTGAAGATATCTGCTACTACTGCGTCCTGGCAGCCAAGAACAGCGCCGCCGGGGAGGACTTCATGAAGCTTGTCAGATCCTGGCTTCCCCGCAGTTTCAACTTTTATGCAGAGTACCTTCTGGAGGCAGGGCTGTACAGAGAATGGGCTGAATTAAATATATGCTACCGCTGCCATACCTGGGAGAGCACAAACAAAAGTGCCCTGCGGCACCTGGAGTCACGGGAGCCGGCCGTTCTCATGCCGCTTTACCACCAGTGGGCAGCCAGGCTGATCGGGGAGAAAAACCGCAAAGCTTACCAGGACGCAGTGAAAGTGCTCAAAAAAATAAGAAGCCTTTATAACCGGCAAAAGATGTCCGGGGAGTGGAAGACATTCATCTCCCGCCTGGTTTTGCGCCACCAGCGTCTGAGGGCGTTTAGGGAAGAATTGCAGAAGGGAAAGTTAATTTAGTTATGACGGACAACAGCATCGGTGTTTTTTCAGAATGGATACCCGCAAAAGGCTTTATCATCTGGGCCGAGGACAAAGGACATGCGGCTGTTTTCCATGAATTGCAGCACTTGCTTTTTGCCAGACACAAATCTTCTTATTACGGGACATTTATTGACCCTGTCAGCCACCAGGGCAGGGCTGCCATTTTCCTCTCCCCCCTGACCTCCCTGGATTTCTTCACCACGCAAACCTGGGCCGGAGAACTGGACTGGCGTTGGAGCGAAGAGATTGCCATGCTCAGGGAAATTGCGCCACGGCTTAAGGCAGCCCTGGCCGGCGGCTATTGGAGACCTGACTTCGATAAGTGGCAGGAAGGCAATAGAGGGTGGCGCATGGAATGGGACCATGTTCCAGACGCCCGCGAGATGCTTTTAAAAGTGCCTTATTTTAATGAATGGGCCGACCTGATTATAAACGATCTGATCGAGCAAAACCCCGAAATCAGCAGGGCCTGGGAGAAAATCCTGTCGTCCCATCCTGTGCTTGCTCCCGATCAGGGCCGGGGCAACCACCAGCCTTTAACCTGGGATGAAGAAACCTGGCTGGAAGCAGCCGGCTGGAAACAGGACCTCGCGCCTTTCAAAACCTGCCTGGAACTGGCTGAACCGGAAGGAGACAACACCGCCTGGCGTCTTAATATTCTATTACAGGACAAGCAGGATCCAGATCACCTGGCTGCCTGGGAGCCAGGTGAAACCGGCTGGGAAGATAAGCTGCCGCCGGGCTGGCAGGATTATCGGAGCCGGATTGAACGGGATCTGCGGAAATGGACAGAAGTATGTGCGTGGCTGGAAGAAAGCAACGGAAAAGAGCCCGGGACCACGGTCAGGCTGCACCGGGAACTTAGTGAGAACCAGGCCTGGGAATTTCTTAACAACTACAGCATCCAAATGGCACAGGCCGGCTACACCGTCTTTCTACCCGGATGGTGGAAAGAAGTACAAAAGCTGGTCCCTTCGCTTAAAATTAAGACCCGCTCCTCTGTGGGCTCCAGTAAAGAAAGCCTGTTAGGAATTAGCCAGCTTGTACAATTTGACTGGAACCTTGCTGTGGGCGACCTGGAACTATCAGAAGCAGAATACAGAAAAATCGTTGAAACAAAACGGCGCCTGATTAAGATCCGGGGTAAGTGGATCCGGCTGGACCCGTCTTTCTTGAAGAAAATTCAGCGATTCATCCGAAAGAATGATGGCCTCAGCCTGGGAGAAATTCTACACCTGCACCTACTCACCCCTTCCTCCTCCCCTGCGGAACAGGAGCAGGGAGCCGACCCGGAAGAAGCTTTACAAATCGAGGTAGAACTGGGGGAACAGCTGGCCCAGATGGTTGAGCAATTAAAAAACCTGGCCCAGATTCCCATTCTGGAAACTGCAGCTTCCTTCCAGGGCACTCTTCGAAAATATCAGCAGGCGGGCGCCTCCTGGTTGTTATTCCTGCGCCGCTTCGGCCTGGGTTGTTGTTTGGCCGACGACATGGGCCTCGGCAAAACAATTCAATGGATTGCCTACCTGTTAAAGCTAAAGGAAAGCGAAAACCCGGCGCTCCCTTCACTGCTAATTTGTCCGACCTCGGTTATGGGCAACTGGCAAAAGGAACTGGCCCGCTTTGCCCCTGGGCTCAAAGCCCAACTTCACTATGGCCCCCAGCGGGCGAAGGGCCCTGACTTTCTCTCCTTCATCCAGGAAACCGACTTAATCATTACGTCATACAATCTAGCGCACATAGATGAAGAGGAGCTGTCAATGGTGGAATGGGACTGCATTTGCC
>DHTR01000017.1:11512-18253 GCA_002408725.1 Pelotomaculum sp. UBA5255 | reverse complement strand
CTGGATGAAGCCCAGAACATCAAGAATGCTTACACAAAACATGCCACCGCGGTGCGAAAATTTAAAAGCCAGCACCGCGTCGCCATGACGGGAACCCCGATGGAAAATCGCCTGACAGAGCTATGGTCCATTTTCGACTTTATCAACCCGGGTTACCTGGGGAGCAGCGGAGAGTTCAACCGCAGGTTCGTCAGAGCAATTGAGAAGAACGGAACTGCAGAAGATATCAACCGGGTGCAAAGACTGATCCGCCCGTTCCTCCTGAGACGGGTCAAAAGCGACCCGTCCATAGAATTGGATTTACCGGAAAAGCAGGAACAAAAAGAATACATTCCTCTGACCGTGGAGCAGGCATCCATCTATGAAAGTGTCTTACAGGACCTTTTCGAGCAACTGGAAGACAAAAAGGGCATGGCCCGCCGGGGGCTGATCCTTTCCACCCTGAGCAAACTGAAGCAAGTTTGCGACCATCCGGCGCTTTTATTCAAAGACCAGCCGACCGGTGAGATCAGCAGGCGCTCCAAAAAAATCGAACGTCTCCTGGAATTGATTGCTGAGCTGCGCCAGAAAGGGGAGCGCTGCCTCATTTTTACCCAATTTATCAGGATGGGTCAATTAATCCAGGAAGTCCTGCTAAAAGAACTGGGGGAACAATCCTATTACTTGCACGGCAGAACCCCCAGGAAGACCCGGGACGAAATGGTTGCCCGTTTCCAGGAGACGGCATCAAACACCCGGGAAAACTGCAATATCTTCGTTCTTTCTCTGAAAGCCGGCGGCCTGGGCCTCAATCTTACGGCCGCCAACAATGTCTTTCATTTTGACCGCTGGTGGAACCCGGCCGTGGAAAACCAGGCAACAGACCGCTCCCACCGGATTGGCCAAAACCGCCACGTTATGGTCTACAAATTCATCAGTTTGGGCACGATGGAGGAGCGCATCGACGAAGTACTGGAGCGCAAGGCAGGTTTGAGTGAACAAATTATCAGCGGAAGCGAAGCCTGGATCACTGAATTCTCCACCGGTGAACTGCGGGAGCTTTTCACCCTCCGCAAGGAATGGGTCGGCGGCTGATCTCCGGAAGGAGCCAATTATTGGGGGGACAACATATCTGGAACTATGTAAATTATGATCACGCTTCAAAAAGAATCGAGTGTGAAAATTTATCAATAAACTTAGTCTTTTCCAGGTAAACGCTTATGATCACCTGTTGCTTTTTCCTCCACAGTAATTTGTATTTTGATCAGATCGCCTTCTTTTGCTCCCTTCGGCAGCAGCACCTTGGGTATATGGAAAATTCTCCGGTTCATTTCAATCAGTGCGTATTCACCTTCGAAGCGGTCAATTACAAGCATTGCAAGACCCCCAGTCTATTGAATTTATAAATTTTCCTTTTTGTAATGATTTTTGGATAAAAAACCGTATTCAGCCATGCAGCTATCCAGCTATTCAAACATTCAGCAAGCGGGCATCCTTCTGATTCAACGGGCAAACTTTCTTTAGCCGTTGCCAAGCTGTCCCGACCCCATTTTGCACAGCACGGCCTTAATGGCAAAGTAATCTATCTCGGCTGGCAACGCTTCCTTGATGGGCTTTAATTTCTGGGCGCCAACCTCTTCAATCTTCTGCAAAATCAGGGCTTCATATTGGGGTGGGATGAAGTCGTTCCAATCAATGTGGTGCCCCTCCGCACCACACCGGACGAGGTGAGCCTGAATGGTCACCTCGCTCAAATTCCTCTGCCCGGCAATCTCCTGAAGAGTACAACCGGCCCGGTAAAGGTTCAGGGTCATCAGGTGGCTTGGTGTTTCATGCCCCCGGGCCTTCTCCCCGGCCGGCTTCCCTGGTTGAAGGGTAATTCCGTTGGCGGCCGCATACTCCCGGATCAGCTCCAAAAACAGGCCGCCGTACTGTTCAAACTTCCTTTGCCCCACTCCCTTGACGGCAAGCATAGCGTGCTGATCCGCCGGGAGCTGGCGTGACATTTCCCGCAGGGTGCTGTCCGCGAAAACAATGTATGGGGGTATGTTGTTCCTTTGCGCAATTTCCTTGCGGAGTCCGCGCAGTTTCTCAAAGAGAGAGTCGTCCACGGCGGCAGCCGACTCTTTTTTCCGCACCTTGAGAAAAACTTGCTCCTGTCCTTTCAGCACGGCATAGGCGCGCGAGCCCAACCCGGCCACAGGATACCGGCCTTCCGAAAGTTGGATGTACCCTTCGGCAATCAGGATATTGGCCAAATCGCTGATTTGCTTTGAGGTGCGGCCTTTCATCAACCCGTAAGTGGACAATTTATTGAACCCGTATTGCAACACTTTTTTGTTCTGCGAACCCTTTAAGACATCTGCTACCAGGGAGATGCCGAACCTTTCCCGCATGCGCAGGATGCAGGAAAAGATCATCTGGGCATCAATCGTTTTATCTGCCAATTCGCTGTTGTCATTACAGTTGCCGCAGTTTCCACATACATCCGGGATATTCTCCTCCCCGAAATACTGGAGAATATATTTTCTCAAGCAATGGGGGGTGTGGCAATAGTCCACCATCGCCTGCAACTTTCTATACTCGTTTACTTTTCTTTCCGGATCAAACAGCGTCTGTTCAATCAAGAATTTTTGAATCTGGGTATCCTGCGGTCCAAAAAGCAAAACACATTCCCCGGGCTCGTCGTCCCGCCCGGCGCGGCCGGCCTCCTGATAGTAAGCTTCCATATTTTTGGGAAGGTTGTAATGAATGACAAAGCGGACGTTGGATTTATCGATGCCCATACCAAAGGCGTTCGTCGCGACCATAATCCGGATGTCATCGTAAAGAAACTGGTCCTGACTATCGGTTCTTTCCCCGTCACTCAGTCCGGCGTGGTATTTCCCAGCCGCGTATCCCTTCTTACACAGGAACTCAAAGATATTGTCCACTTCTTTCCGGGTTGCCGCGTAAATGATCCCGGCTTGTTCCTTCCTGTGCGCCAGATACGCCAGTAAAAACTCCCTCTTGTTTTCGCCCCGGAGCACCGAAAAAGACAGGTTCTCCCGGTTGAACCCCGTCACGACCCGCTTCGGCTCCCTTAAACCGAGCATCTTGACGATATCCTCGCGCACCTCGGCTGTGGCAGTCGCTGTAAAGGCCGCCACCACCGGCCGATGCGGCAAATCCTTAATAAATGGCTCAATTGCCCGGTAGCTGGGCCGGAAGTCATGTCCCCACTGGGAGACACAGTGGGCTTCATCCACCGCCAGCAAAGAAATCGGCAAAGCGCGGATACTGTTCAGAAACTGGGCTGATTCCAGCCGCTCGGGCGCCACGTAAAGCAGTTTGAATTGGCCTCTGACGGCCCGGTTGATCCGTTCCTCCACCTCATCAAAGCGCAAACTGCTGTTGATGAAGGCGCCAGGTATCCCCAGGCTGTCCAGAGCATCCACCTGATCCTTCATCAGGGAGATCAGAGGCGAGAAAACCAGGGTCAGTCCGGAAAACAGCAACGCCGGGATCTGGTAACAGGCGGACTTGCCGCCGCCCGTGGGCATGATCCCCAGGGTGTCCCTGCCTTGCAGGATGCTGTCAATAATCTGCTCCTGCCCTTTTTTAAAGGAGGAGTAACCATAGTTTTCTTTTAAAATAGCCCGTGCCCGTTGCAGCATCTCTTCGTTCTCCTAAAAAAAATAGTCGGTGTTCATCCAACATTTTTGCAGCCAATGAATTGCCCTCTTTTATTGTTCTCTGCAAACTCCCTACTTCCTTCCACACTGGATCCACATTGGGGACGGTTCTTGAAGGGGTCAGCCGGAAGTTTTGCACATGAAAAGGCTCAACTGGTTGGGATTCACAACAGAACCGTCCCTTGTGAAATTCTTAAGACCTCACCTTGACAAATATATTACACCTGTAATATATTATTTACAGGTGTAGGAATTAATTATGACACTGGCCTTTAAAGAGGTCTGATGATATTAAGAGATTGGCTTATTAATAATCGCAGTAGTGTTTGATTTCTTAGGATGTAAAGGGGGGCTGGGAAATAAATGATAAAAACAACTTAAAACCAGCGCCGCCTTCCGGAGACAACCTGCTCAAAATGCTGGAGGCGCTTGCAAACCCCCACCGGTTAAAAATTATTGCTTTGTTAACAGGCAGGCGTATCCATGTCAGTCAGCTCGCGCGGGAGGTTATGATCAGCCGGCCGTTGCTGTACATGCACTTGAAGCGCTTAGAGAACGCCGGTTTAGTGACGAGTAAAATGGAATTATCCGAGGATGGAAAAGCAATGAATTATTACCAGTTGGCAGCGTTTACACTTTACTTAAGCCCGGAGAGCATCTCTGAAGCGGTAAAAACTCTTACCGTTAAAAAAGTTGGCGGCTCCACTTCGGACGTTAACAATAAAAGGGGGGATAGTGAATGAGTACGGAAATAGCTGGGATGAGCTTTGTACTAGGTATCCTGGCACTGGTTGTGGTGCTGGCAAGCCAAGTTTTAAAGACCTGGCAGGCCAGATTAACAAGTAAAGCTGAAGTCGCCAGGGACGAGGCATATCGCAAACTTGCGGAGGAATCTACCTCAGTACAGCAAAAGATGGCTAAAGATTTAGCTGATCTACATGTTCGCATAGCTTCCATAGAAAAAATGCTTCGGGAGGTTGATTAAGGTCATCAAACACCAAAGAGAGCGCTTTAACCAAAACATCGCTTGGTTCTTTTTAAATTATGACAAATAGACATTTATGCCGCTGGGGCAGCATAAGCAGAGGATGGTTGTTTATTGGCATAGCAATCAGTTTTGCATTTTTAATCTTTTTATTAATCATCTCTTACTTTAAACCATGGGGAAAAAGAAAAAACACACAGGAGATCAGTCCCTAAATAATTTTTGTATGTTGCCATTACTACTTTTTCTCCTGGGTAGAATTTTTCTGATCTTTTTCTTTTATAGGTACAAATTTTACGTCACAGCAGCAGCCACCCTTTGGTTTAAACAGTTTCTCCAGGAAACCCTTCTTGGTCTTTTCTTCTTTTTTCTTTTCGTCCATAGATAGCACCTCCCTCTCTTAATATTTATCCCTAAAATCAACTTTATCAAAACTTTACTTTGTATTAAATGAAGCTTAACTGGAACGCCTGGAAAATAAATCCGGACACTGTGGC
Source organism: Pelotomaculum sp. UBA5255 (assembly GCA_002408725.1). Classification (GTDB taxonomy): domain Bacteria; phylum Bacillota; class Desulfotomaculia; order Desulfotomaculales; family Pelotomaculaceae; genus DTU098. Next base: position 13,118 of record DHTR01000017.1, on the reverse strand, counting down.
CACTACCAGAATGGTGATCACAAAAGCGGCTACGAGTCTGGGCTTGAAGACTGAAGCAAGTAATGTTACTTCCGGTATGCTGGCGCCGGCTCCTCCGATGATTAGAGCCATTAAGGCGCCAAGACTCATCCCTTTCTCCATCAGGACCGCACCAATGGGGATGATGGTCTCAACCCGGATATACATAGGAATCCCTATGACTGAGGCGATCGGTATAGCCCAGGAGTTGCCCGGGCCGGCTACCCGGATGATAAATTCTTCGGGAATGAAGCCATAGATAAACGCCCCGATACCGGCGCCTAAAATCAGGTAAGGCACAACCTGACGAAACAAAACCCATGTCTGGGCGCCGGCATGCCTTACCTTTTCATTCTTCGTGACCAGCCTGGCAACGGGTATGGAGGTCTCACAGTCACAACAGCAGGCGCTCTCCAATTGGACCTGCTTATAATCGACGGCCAGGCCAAGCCGCTCCCACAAGGCGCCAATTAGTACGGCGCAGATAAAGGTTAGTACACCATAAATCAGCGTAATCTTCCAACCCAGCATTGTTAAAAACAACGCGAGGATAACGGGGTTAAGTAATGGTGAAGAAATCAGGAATGACATGGTGGCGCCAAAAGGAGCACCAACGTTGAGCAGTCCGACCATAATCGGGATCGTGGAACAGGAACAAAAGGGTGTTAGCGCCCCCAGAGCGGCACCCAGGATATTGCCCAACCATTTACGGGGCTTGCCTAATACATTACGCAACGTTTCTTCAGAAACAAACTCCTGAAGCAGGGCAACCAGGAAAGAAACACCAATAAATAAGGCCAGCAACTCACCTGAAATAATAAGGAAAAATTTCCCGGCGGACGCTAAGTTATTCACTTCAAACAAAAAACAATCCCTCCGACTTATATAAAATATTTGTGCTCAATTAAACTATTTTCTAGCGTACAGCCCTTAAGATATAAGCGGCCACTTCGCCCCAGGCTTGTGCAGCCACCTGCCAGGCCTCCTCCCCCAAGGGGGTCAGGGTATATACCTTGCGTTCACGACCGGAAACAACCTTGGTAACTAAACTTAAGAGCCCGGCATCCGTAAATTCCTTTAATACCGGGTAAAGACTGCCTTCCGTAGGAGCGCAGCAACCATTTGTGAGCGCAGCCACCTGTTTGGTGATCTCGTAACCATGCAGCGATTGCCGGTGAAGTACATGTAGAATGAAAAAACGGGAAAGACTCATTTTAATTAAGCTAGCCCAGTATTCTTGGGATTGGTATTTTATTTTGACTCCCACCTCTCCTTACATATAGATATGATATGCATCGATCATATATACATTATACGGCTATGTATAAATAAATGTCAATAAGCTATGGTCATCGTCTTGAACTCTTTAGCCAAGGGGATTCGGAGTGCGCGGCGGCGTTTGCCGATGGACTAATGGTTTACTGCCGCTCTGGTGGTAGGATTTGTTGGGGGCGCCCGCGAAGCCACCAGGCTGCAGAGCTTTTTTTGGTCCTTATCATTCGTATTCGGACTCTCTCTGACACTGGCCGCCTTTGGAGTATTGGCCTCAAGTTGTAAACGGTAAAATAAAATGGATGAATTTCGGCCA
>DHTR01000017.1:11159-11334 GCA_002408725.1 Pelotomaculum sp. UBA5255 | reverse complement strand
ATAAAATGGATGAATTTCGGCCAATAAAAACGGATGTTATTTCCCACAACCTGTTAGTTATTTGATATATTTCGGATAACTGCTTAACCAATTTCAAGAAGGAATTCCCATTTACACAAAAATATTTATACTCCCGAACCGTCCCCTCGACACCCTACTCCACAATGAAGCTAAT
>DHTR01000017.1:0-10987 GCA_002408725.1 Pelotomaculum sp. UBA5255 | reverse complement strand
CTCCACAATGAAGCTAATTTCTGCGTCTTTCGCCAGTGCTAAATCGTTGGCTACCTGCACTATTTTAAAAATACCGGCTGGAACAATACAACCGGCGCAACATGCTTTAATAAGCTTCCGCGCCTCGCTAAAAATCACCCCTTCAAAACCATATTTGATTTCATGCATACCATTAACCTGTTGAACTTTTTCTGCCAGCGCTTGTATAGTTTTGCAACTGCTGCTGATCTCCAGAGTGGATAATTGCCTTCTGCCGAGGCAAACAGCCACAACATCTGCTACATTACCGCAAACCCCTACCTTGATGTGAGCCTTTGATTTCATCAAATTCCCCTTTCTTTTAATTAAAAGGATAAGCACCTGGTAAACAATTTTTCATAGCCAGGTTTGGTCGATAACTCGAAATGATGAATGCGTTTGGGCACCTCTTCTGTTTTTTTTCTAGCTTCCTGTGATAATAAACACATCAGGGCTCCGGCTTTAGATGAATTACCAATATAACGAATCTTTTCCTTTAGATTAGCCGGAATAATCCCTGCCCCAACCAAACTATCAACCTTTAAATGTTTGCCGAACTGTCCTGCGATAATGACTTCATCTAAATCCTGCATTTCTAGTTCCGCTAATTCCAGGAGAGCATAAAAACCGGAGGAAATTGCTCCTTTTGCTAATTGCACCTGCCGGATATCGTCCTGTGTGATACTAATTAGCTCTGAATTTGAGCCAAGGTAAATTTTTCTTTTACCGTTTTCCTCAGATAAATACTTCGTTAGGCCCTCAGTAGCTTTTTCCTTTTCCAATTCTGCTTTCTTTTTTAACCGCCCTGTTTTGCCAATCAGTTTTACCCTTAATAATTCAGAAACCGCATCCAGAATACCACTGCCGCAAATTCCCACCGGGCTAACATCATCAATTATCCGCAAAGAAATTTCATTTCCCCTGATTTCAATTCCCTCAATAGCGCCTTTCGCTGCTCTCATCCCGCTGCTGATATTCATTCCTTCCAAAGCCGGACCGGCGGCACAAGAGCAAGAAAATAATTGACCACCTTTGGACAAGACAATTTCCCCATTGGTACCAATATCAATAAACAACGCGGTTTTCTTGGTCCGGTCCAATTCTGAAGCTAATATGCCTGACACAATATCAGATCCGATATAACCGGAAATACCAGCTAAACAATACACCCTGGCAAAGGGTGAACTTTTTAGCCCCAACGAGGCTGCTGAAAATTGTTGGGGACCTGAAAAAACCGGTGTGTACGGTGTTTTACCAATAGAACCAGGGTTTACGCCCAGGAACAAATGCATCATGGTGGCGTTAGCGGATACCGTAATGTCATAAATTCTTTCCACCGGCAGGTTGTATTTACTGCATAACTTGTCGGTCAGCTGATTGAGACAATTAATGATTATATCGTGCAGCAGGGCTAAACCGTTATCGTTACGCGCAGCGAAATCGATACGGGACAAGACATCCAAACCGTAGTCTTTTTGTGGGTTGATCTCGCTTTCAGTCCCGACTTCCTGACCCTTGTGTAAGTCAACCAGGGTCAGGATAACGGTGGTGGTTCCGAGATCAATGGCCAGGCCATAGGTTTGCTCACTGGTGTCACCAGGCTCAACCCCGATAATTTTATCCCCGTTATAAATGGCTGTAATTTGATCAAAACTAAATATTTCCGGCAATCTTCTTAAGATATCCGGGTCCTCTATGGAAGGCGGGTTTTCAAAAAGACTGTACAAGAGGTCTTGATAAGAATGGATATTTTCCATCGCCAGTCGATCAATATAGTGAACTTTCTTGGTAACAACGGGGTTAATTTTAAAATCCGGCGTAACACCGTCAGTTAAGATTTTATTCTTTTGATAGCTTTCAACCGGTGGTTCCACGAGCAGGTCACTTGCTGGTTCCAGCATGCAACCCAGACGAAATCCCTGCTCCAATTCCTTTTGGGTTAGCTTTTCAAGCTCTTCTGCCGTTGGCTTGTTGACTATCCCACTGATGATTCGGACTTTGCATTTACCGCAGATACCTTTGCCGTTACAGGGGGTTTCTAAAACGATCTTGTTTTTATGCAGCATCTCTAATAAACCGGTACTTCCGTTAAAAAAGTGCTTAGTTTCTTGACCCCTTATATTCAGACAGTACATTGATGCTACACCCCGTTCAGGTTGTGTTCTTTAGCTGCTTCCAGCATCATTTGAATGTTAACCAAAGGAGTTCTTGGACCAATTCCGCAGGCCGGGGCCAATATTTTTGCTCCGCTGAGTAAACAATTCTCAGCCATGTTTTTAATCCCCAGGGGAGATTTATACTCCAGGGCATATGTGCTCAGGTTTCCCATAATTACTTTGCCTGGCAAGTTCTCAACCACTTTTTCTATACTGGTGATGGCATCCACGCTTATTGCGTCACACTTTAAGTCTTTTAATTCCCGGTAAACACTTTTCAACCGGCCACAAATATGAATGATTGTGCCCAACCCTGCATAGTCCTTAAGAGCTTCGATAATTTGATTCAAATAGGGAGCGGAAAATTCTCGAAACAAAGCCGGACCCAGGATCTCTCCGGTACCGGAAGGTTCAGAGACGGTGAGCACATCTGCGCCTGCCTCCAGTTGGGCTTTACCAAAGGCAATTAGATTTTCTGTAATAATCATCATCATGTCATGAACTACCTGTGGTTTTTTACGCATTTCTTTATAAAAAATAGTGGGTTCAATTAAAGATGTAGCAAGGCTGATTGGCCCCACCAGGTTGGCCACCAACGGTACTTGCGGATTTTTATCCCGTAGGATTTTAATAGCATCCAGAACAACCTTAATCCGGCCTTCTCCCGGATTTATATTTTTTAATTTTCTCCAATCTTCCACAACTTGCAAAGGATAGGAGGCAACTCTAGGTTCATTGACCTTCGTCCCCAAAAAAACCTCGGCCCCCATTGCTTCCGCCTCCACAGTCATACAAAAAGGGACACCAAAGTTTTCAAAACCGCCTTGCTCGTAGATACCCGCCGCAAGTCCGGCCATTAATTCTGAATTGCTGTGTGCTTCAGGCCATTTGTTACCTGAAAGATCCATTACTTCCTCTACGGCCGCATTCATCATGCCGCCCGGGCAAATACATGGAGGTCGATCCACCGGTTTTTTAGCCAGAGTTAACCTGAGCCTTTCTTTAGACGTCAACAACGGAATTCACCTCAGCTCTCTTTTTAACGATAGCTTATCCCTCCTGAACCAGCAATTTAGCCAGCTTTGCCGCTTTCAAAGCATCCGGCGCATAACCGTCCGCCCCAATCTTTTTCGCATAGTTCGGTGATATTGGTCCTCCACCTACCATAACTTTAACTTTGCCCCTCAGGCCACATTCCGGCAAGAGTTTAATAACTTGTTCCATTCCATCCATAGTTGTTGTCATTAGAGTGGATAAGGCGATAATATTTGCACCAATTTCTTGGGCTGTTTTTACAAAATCAATAGGAGGAACATCCCTGCCTAAATCAACAACGTCAAAGCCTGCGGTTTCCATCATGATTTTTACCAGGTTTTTACCTATATCGTGCGTATCACCCTCAACCACGCCAATGACAGCCTTATATTTTTGTTCGCTTGCAGTTTTGGATAAATGAGGTTTGACAACATCCATGCCTGCGTACAAGGCATCTGAACACATCAATAACTCTGGAATATAGTACTCTTCTTCTTCATACAATTTACCCGCTCTTCCCATGCCGTGGGCCAACCCGGAAGCGATTGCTTCATAAGGCTCATAATTGTGTTCAATATAAACCCGGGCTGTTTTTACAGCTTTTTCTTCGTCCATTTCCACAATAGAGTCCGATAAATCCTTAAGCAATTCTTTTTTTGCATCAACCATTTCTTTTGCCCCTTTTCTACTTATTACAAGAACCCCATCTATCTACTGCCGCGTAACCCATTTTAACTGTTTCAGGATTCAGACCGTGATATAACCCCCCGGAAGAACCAAATATATAACCAGGTGTTCCGGACCAGCTTTTTAATGTAGCGAATACTTCCTTTTCTACTTGCAAGGCAGTTTTTAGTTCAATAAAGTTTTCAAATTCAAAATTCCCCCAAAAACACCAGTTGCCCATCAATTCCTCAGGAAAACTTGTTGCTTTTAAACCGACGGAGGGCTGCAAAGACTGGATTCCCCAAAACCCTATTTGCGAAAGCCCTGGCACAACACCAGCTATATTGCCATCCGAGTGAAATAAAAACGGGACATTTTCACAGTTTGATTTTGCCAAAAGAGCAGCTATAAGCGGAAAATAATATTGCTCCAAAAAGGCCGGGGATACCAGCAGGCCCTGGTTACCCGCTAAATCATCTGCGATAACAATTCCGTCACACCCGCAATCCAGGGCTGAATTAATTTGCGGTAAGAAGCTGCTGACCAGCTCACACATTAATTTTTCTGCTTCCCAGGGTTTTTTTACAATTAAGAGTGATAAGTTACGCCAGCCAATTTGGCTTAATATTGTGTTGAATGGTCCCTGCACGAAGCCAAAAATAAAGTAATCCTTACTACACCAGCGTCTCCATTGATGCTTTGAAAATGACTTATCCACCGGTAGAGTCACTAAATCAGCATTGATACAAGTTACAACTGCTTCTAAATCGTTGCCGGGAAACTTTTTAATAAAGTCATCGGTTATTAAAATTTCTCCCTTGGGTGGCCTATCTAACGTTCCTTTTTTCAAGGCAGACCAAACTCTTTCTCGGCCGTTCATATTTAGCTAATTTCCACCTTTGGGGGGGCAAATATTTCACTCAAAAAGTCTCGGTTTTTATGCAACGCTAGTGAGTTTTACTAGAGATAGACCGTTTGGTTTTAAACTTTTTGTTTACCAATGAAATAGCTCCTACTGTTGCTACACCTGTTATTGGTATAGCACAAGTTAAACTACATGCACCACACACACCTGTACAAACTCCAATGTTTGTAACTGAAGATAATATACTAAATCCAGCTACACCTAAGCCCAGGCTTAAATTTTTTATTTTGTTTTTCATCGAATGCTCTCCTGTATTGAAGGTTCATTATTTACAAGAGTTATTCCGTCCTTCCAACCAGATTTACCTGTACCATAAGTAAGTGCATTTTTAGGGCAGGCAGCTTGACATTGCAGACACGTTATACAGTTATGAATTTGATAAGTAATACTATTATCAGGTTCTTTTTGCAGAGAACCCATTGAGCAAGCCTTTACACAAGCCCCACACGATATACATTTATCTTTCGCAAACCTTAATTTGTAAGTAAAATGCAAACGTGAACTAATGCTATATACAAGGCTTTGAACTGCACCAATAGGACAAATAAAGTTACAAAAACCTCTACCACCCTTAGTAAATATACCAAACAGAATAATCCAAAGGAAAAATGTAATAATATTAGTTGAACTTAAAACACCAAATTCCCCCCAAAATCCTCCATCAATTAATCTTTGCATAAATGATAGGTTGCAAAATGCACAGGCGATTGAGCCAGCAAGAAAAGGGGTAATAAGATAACCTGCAAGAAAGCCATACCTTACAGGAATTGGATTAATTCCTGTAACCCAGTCTATTTTAAATCTATCAGGTATTAATCTACTAAGATATTCAGGTAACGCACCTGCAAAACATAAACGCCCACAGAAAAAAGGGCCGAAAATGATAGCGAACATAAAAAACAAAAATAGCGTAATCATTACAACTGGAACGATTAACGACCATTTACCTAATAACAGGTTTAGAAGGGGCATTCTTAAGCATAACGAATGAATATCAGCAGGTTTATTATAATTTACGAGCCCAAATAACGCTTTTTGATATAGTGCAAAAGGTGCATAAAACAATAATAAACCTACTATATACCAAATTGCACGTTTGATTAACATAATTTGCGTATTTATCATTAATGGCATGCCTCATTCGTATCATTATTCTTAGTTGAATCTTCAATTCCGTCTGTTTCAGAATTAATAATCCTAACTGGAATATTACCGATTAAACTTTCATCTTTTGAATTTATAAGTTTTATATTACCTTCAGTTACCGTATGCCCTTTTAGTTTTCCCTTTGGTATCGTTAAATTTACTGCCAGGTTAAATGATTGGTTTGGCTTTAATGGCCTTGAAAAAACGCCAGTTTCATGATTAAAACTTGGGTCTTTTGATTCAAGTTGGACTTTTCCGAGGAATCCTTCTGTTTGTACTTTCACCCATAATGATTCATTACCCCTATTAATTATTCCACCACCATGTCCACTTGAAATTGATATTCTATTTGGCTGAATAAGCTTTTTAGGTAGACCTTGTTCAGCTATGTTAAGTAACACCTCTTGATTATCTTTTTTTGCTGGTAAAGCAATTATAAATGACCCTCTTTCGCTTGACACTGATTTTTTGTAATAGCCAGAACCGACTGTAATTCCAGCCATAAATATGAATAAACATAAAGTAAGTAATGACTTTTTTATTTGTTCTTTCATAATTAGCCCCTTGTTATAAATTCGAGAAGTACAGTGCAAACAATGAGACAAACATATGTTTACTCACTCAAAACAGCGAGCATCTCATTAACCTGATCAGGACATACGGGATAACCGACTTCTCTAACAGTATCCAGCATGGCAGATATATTTTCCACTGGAGTTTCAATCGGCAAGCTGCATCCTGACATCACTACATAACCTTGTGGATTATCATAAGCATCGCGGATACATTCCAAAGTTTTTTGTTTTACCTCTTTAACCGTGCCGGAATACATTATGCTGCCAGGATCAACATTGCCCAGAATTTTAACCTTATCCCCTATTTGCCGGCAGCAATCTTTCAGACTGGCAACATTATCAATGCTAAAACCGCTGGCTCCCATAGTCCCAAGATCATCCCAAATTGCCTTTGTTTGACCGCAAATATGAATGATAACACCACTGCCCCGCCCCTTGATAAAATCAACCAGTTTTTGCAAATATGGCAAAGAAAATTCTCTAAATACTTTGGGGCTGACAACCGTACAAGAAGACATTGGTTCGGAAATAGCCGGTGTAAGGCCAATTTCCATAGTGGCCTCGGCATAGCTCATGCAGGTTTCTAAAGATACCTGACAAAGCTTATGGATAGCTTCCGGGTTCTTGTGTGTTAGCTTTAAAGTTTTGTCAACACCCAACAAGAAAAACGCATTGGTAAAAGGGCCAACTATAGCGGCAGAACAACCGACCTCATCACCGACTTCATCACGCAAATATTTCATGGCCTCCAAATGCACCGGCAATCGGCCATCCTTATACGGGTCGGCAGGACGTAATCTATCTATATCCGCCTCATCATCAATAGCAGGTTTTAATAAATCCGCCGTATAATCATCAGGAAATTTAACAGTAGCACCCATTGCTTCCGCCCAAGGAAATAAATCTGTAAATATCCTTACGCTGTCATAACCAAATTTTCTGTATGATGCAATTTGAGCTGCCGCCAAAATTTTTGCATCTGTATTAAATTGGGAAACCTTGCAACCAAAAATCCTTGCCACACCATTGGCAATATTAGGATTACAGGGAAGCCGGTCTACATCCTGTCCATTTGCCAAAGCCTTCGCTCTTTCGGCAGGCAGCATAGTATCTTTATATTTCATTTCGTTCTCCCCCTAATTATTTAAATTGTTTTTGAACACTAATTCTTTCAACGCAAAAGATATCTAATTAAATTATTAACCTTGCCAACTACTTGGGAGCTAAAATTCCATGGCTCATTGTGTATCTGCAGTTGGCCCGTTCCGCCCAAAGCATATTATGGGTGACCATCATCAGAGCCCCGCCCCTTGCAGGCACGGGCTGCAAAAGTTTAATGACTTCACTTGCCCAAAAATCGTCCAGGTCATTTGTCGGTTCATCTGCCAAAACCAACAGTGGTTCCTTTATCAAGGCTCTGGCCACCACCAGACGCCGCCTTTGTCCCACACTCAATTGATGCGGCAAAAAATCCCGTCTGTCCCCAATGCCCAACTTTTCCAAATAAGCTTCAACCTTCTGGTTGATGTCTGCCTTGCCCAGTTTGGTCTTTGTATATTTGTTGATAATCTTTAATGGAAATGCTAAGTTTTCGCCAACTGTCAAGGCTTGAAAAAGATTGGTCTCCTGAAAGATAAAGCCAATCTTGGTGGCACGCAAAATCGTCAAATCATGCTCACTGATGCTTTGCAGATTGGTAGCATCAACCAAAATTTCACCGCTGTCTGCCTGCAAAAGTCCACCAACCAAATATAGCAAGGTGCTTTTGCCAATGCCGGAGGGCCCCTCAATGGAAATGAAATCACCGGCTTCACACCGCAAGGAAACACCGTCTACAGGGCATATTATCTCACCGCTTTTATAAGTTTTTACTACATTTTTGAGTTCGCAAAGTGGATGATTGAATTTTATAACATCACGATTTGCAGTCACATTAATCAATCTCCCCTCTCATAATTACCTCTTGCGGATCAAGCCTGGCACTCTTGCAGGCAGGATACAAGGCAGCCAAACCACCGAGCAAAATTGCCATGCAAGTGCCCAGCAACAAGCTTTTTGCAATCAATCCCGGGTTCAAGGCCAAAATGCTGAAGGTAAAAGCCTGTTGCAGCCAATCAATCAAAGGGCTGACTGCACAAATCCCCAGGATGCTGCCCAACAGTCCCCCAATGCCTGCCAAAAAACAGGCCTCAAAAAGTATCAACTTGAAAACATCGGTTTTTTGGCCGCCGATTGCCCGTAAAATGCCCGTTTCTTTTTTGCGAACTTGTGCCAACGCCGTAAAACGTCCTATCAACGCCAGAGCAGTCACCACCAAAAGCAACATCCAAAGCAAAATCATCACTTGCCCAATCATAGACATTTGCGTTTTCATGTTGGTCACCACTTCATCAGTCGCCACAATTGTCACATTCATATCGGCTTTTTCAATATTGGCAACCACATCGGCAACATTATAGCCATCCTGTACCTTGATCAGAATCGCCGAATACACTGCTTGCGGATCAATATTGGGCAAAACCTCTTTCAGATTTTCATTGGTTGCTGCCAGGCGTTTAGCCACATCCATATTCATAAAATAAGTCTCATCCATGCCTGTGCCCGTTGGGCTCATAGTGCCAACAATTCTAAAAACATCACCCAAAATTCCGACCCGGTTGCCTAAATAGGCCGGCACATTACAACCGATAATAATTTGATCGTCTACCAAGGAGTCAAGGTTCGCCTCATCAAACCAGGGCTGCAAAACAAAATCCGTATCCATGTCAAAAGCAACTATCCTGGTTTCCGAATCAACGGCGCAACAACTGGCATTCAATGTTTGAATAAATAACTGTGGACTCGCAAGGGCAACACCCTCAACCTTTTTTATGCTGTCCAAAACCTCAACCGGCATATAGATGTTGTTGGGTTCGGCTGTATACAAAGTGGTATAGGCATCAGTGCTTGCCTCATTCGGCAAGACGAGGATGTCGGCACCCAGGCGTTCTTGCGATAGAACCACCCCTTGCTGAAAGTTGGTATAAAAAGCAAAAATCATCACAAAAACCATCACGGTGAGTAGCGTTATGAGAATTGTCAGAGAGGATTGCCCCTTACGCCTTGAAAGGTTTTGCCAGGCAAATTTATACACTTTTTCAACTCCTCTCGGTTTCTGTCTAAGATTATCAAAATACTTGTTTTCCAAAATAACTACCGTGAGCACATTGTGCTGCTATTCACTTATCTCCCACAGCTAAAAATATAACGCAAAAGAAAACAAAGCAATCCAATAATAAAGGACGATGCATTGTCATGACGATACACCGTCCCGTTTTTCATGTCATACTCCGCAAGCGGCAATGGTTCAACTGATGAGCACTGCCGCTTGCAAACTGGGAAATTCAAGTTACAACCTATTCTTTGATGAATAATTGACCTGCACCGGCGATGATTGTAACAATGCCGCAACCTTTGAGCCAAACGGCGGTTTGAATACAAGACATTGTTGATTTTTTGCAAACGCCAATACCAATGGTATCATTTGTGATGGTAATAAGCATGATCCCGATAATCAAGCTGATGATAGCAGTCTTATTCTTGGTGGCCAAACTCACGACAGAGCTAACTAAAAGCAAGATTGCTAAATACGTAGCAGCATGAGCTGTGTAAAAACAACGCATATGGGTCATATTGCCATTTGCCAGTTGAAGAAATTGATCGCAAACCGGTGCCCAAATGTAGATGGCGCCGAGAACAACAAGTGCTGTCAAACCACAGATGATTTGCATAATCATTGAGAGTTTTTTATTCAAAAAAATTAGCCTTCTTTCAAAATAATTTTAACCCATACCAACTATCAGTTATTGATTGTCCAATGCAAAATTCGATGTTTAATTTTATCAAAGATATACATAATAGAAACCAAAATCGAGGCTGTAAACAAGAAGCCCAGCATTACCAAGTCAAATCTTGCAAAGTCGGAATAGTATTGAACAAAATAGGCCATACCGGAGGTTGCGCCGAACATTTCGGCAACAGCTAACATCATAAACGACAAGATCAAGGCCACGGAACAACCGACCAAAATGGCAGGAGATGCCGCCGGCAAAATAACCTTGAAGAGCTTTTCAATGCCCGGCATTTCCAAGGTTGCCGCATTTTCCAAATAGCGTTTGTCAATACTCATAACGGCACCGATAGTTGTGCCCAAAATTACCCAAAACGCAGCCAGCCAAATCAAAAAGATGGAAGCGGACTTGAAAGTCGGGAACAAATTGATAGCGTATGGTGTCAAAAGTGGCACCGGAATAGCACTAGAAGCATTGATATAAGGTGTCAAGTTTTTGCGCAGACCGCTTCTCAAGCCAATCAAAGTGCCAAGTGCAATCGCACAGATTACAGCCAAAACATAAGCAGTAACCAACAAATACAAAGAGCTTTTCAAACCGATAAACAGTAGGCCGATATACTCGGGAATCAGTTTT
>DHTR01000085.1 GCA_002408725.1 Pelotomaculum sp. UBA5255 | reverse complement strand
GCCTATATCAAGGGAGACCGGGCTCAGGGATCGTTGTTCAACGTAGCATGATGACGAAACGGGGGAGGAAATAGGGGATGGCTAAATATCGGCAAGTGCATACCCACATATGGGATGATGACAAATTCGAAGAATACAGTCCCGAAGCAAAGCTTTTGTTTATATACGGCTTTTCCAACACACATCGTAATGAAGCTGGTATTTATCCCATATCAATCAAAAAAATGGCCTTTGAAACTGGTCTATCGATAGAAGCCACCGAAGCAGCTTTAAAGGAAATAATTGATAGTGGCTCATGGAAGTATGACTATGAGGCAAAAGTTTTATGGGTTGTTAATGCGCTCAAATACCAGAGTGTTAACGACAAATGCTTGATTGCTATATCCAGAGACATCGAATCCCTATCTACTCCCCTCGCTGATGAATATATACAGCATTGCAGTGATATTGGATACCCATTAAATACCCATTCAATACCCATGCCAAACCCACAAGAAACCCAAGCGGGTAAGGGTAAGGGTAAGGGTAAGGGTAAAGATAAAAAACCCCCTATATCCCCCTTTGAAAATTACACTGAAAATTCTGAGCTTATTCAGCGCCTTTATGAGTTCGTGGAAATGCGCAAGGCTATCAAAAAAACCATGACCGACCGGGCTAAAAAGGAATTGCTCTCCAAACTGGATGCACTGGCAAGTACGGACGAAGCGAAGATTGCGATCCTGGAGCAGTCGATATTCAATAGCTGGCAGGGAGTGTTTCCTCTCAAGCAGGAAGGCCGTGCCAGCCCCAAGGACATGCCCAGGTCTGGCACAAATGCCGGTTCCCCTGTTGACTCCATGGGTAGGCCAATTTAAGGGGGTGTTTCTGTGTCTAATCGCACAACTGACTATGAGAGCGAAATGAGAGTACTGTCCAGCATGATGCACTCGGACAAGGCTTGCATTGAGGGCTTATATAGCCTTAATGACGGCCATTTCACTGATGCCCTGAATAGGGATTTATTCAACCTCATCAAGGCTATTTATGGCAACGGCGTGCAACCAACCCTTGTTGAAATCTACAAGGAAGGCCACAAACTTGGCTTTATCCAAAGCGCTGAGGATGTGCAAAAGATCAGGCACATCGCAGAGCACTACATTGACGATGAGAATATTTTGTATTGGATTAACCACGTCAAAAAGGCTGCCAAAACCCGCGCCTTTATAACAACGATGCGAACTGCTCGTGGTCAGTATCAGGACAGCGCGGCCGATATTGACGATATTCTGGCCGAAACAACCAGCAGTTTATTTACACTGGCCATGGATGATGATGACGTGGTTTTTGACACACCGGAATCCATGGCGGAACTGGGCATTAAGCTCATAAACGAACGCTGTGAAAAATACCGCAAACAGCGGGAAGACTTGAAGATACTTGGTGAAATCCCTTTAGAGGGAACGCCCACAGGAATAAAATCGCTGGACCGGTCCACCCTGGGCATGAAGCCGGGGGAGTTGGTGATCCTGGGGGCAGAGACTGGACACGGAAAAACTGCCTTTGCCCTGAATGTAGCCCGCGCTGCCTCGGTAGATAGCGGCTATAGTGTGCTATACATAAACACTGAAATGTCGCGGCAGCAGATTGCAACGCGGTGGGGCGCGATTATGTCTGATGTCGCACTGAATCAGATTCGGAGCGGCAGTCTTACCAACGAGCAGAAAGAGTCTGTGATTGAGGCATATAATCGCCTTCGCAAAAGCGAGTTCTATGCCGTCTCGGCACCCAATCTGACCCCTCAAAAGCTTGATGTGCTGGCCCGGAAGTATCATCTGCAGAAAAATATCGACCTGATAATTCTGGATTATGTGGGGCGTCTGGAGAAGATCGACCCGCGCCTGCAGGAATGGCAGGTGTTGGAGCAGGTCACAAAAGCGCTGAAAATATTGGCCCAGAACCTTGGAGTAGCCTGCCTGGTTCTGGTACAGCTTAACACGGATGGCACCCTGCAAGGGGCCAAACGCATGGAAAATGAGTGCGACCTAATGCTCAAACTGTTCCAAATCGCCAATAAGGATGACATGGAAAAGACCAGCAAGAAAATCGGCAAGGAGTTCGAGGATTTCAATTATCGGATTTATGTAAATAAAGCCCGCGACGCGGAATCAGGGGTCAATATCCCGTTGGTATTCGACAAGGCCAAACAGCAAATACGAGAGGCAGAGACCAAAAAGACCGGATGGGAAGACGTTGGCCGGGTTATGGAAAGATGACGACGAAACAAACAACGGAGGTGATGGCATTATGCTGGATTTCATAGCCGAAAGAATAACCCCGGGCCCGCCGCAGCAGGAATGCGTGGTGTACGACTTAAGCGGTAATCTCAAGCGGGTCATTGAGAACCCGCAGCCAGCGCCGGAATACGGCCAGACAGATTGTTTAGGCCGGCCGCTCACATCAGAGCAGCGGCAGAAGAATATTGCCGACAACAAAAAGCGGCGGAACAGGATACATAAATACAACTGGCCGGAGTTGGTGCCCCAAATACTGGACTTGATGGAGCAGGGCATAACCAAGCGCCCGGAGATAGCGGA
>DHTR01000037.1 GCA_002408725.1 Pelotomaculum sp. UBA5255 | reverse complement strand
CAATGAAAGCGGCGAATTGCAAATCGACCCATCTGCAGCAACGAAATGGGAGCTTAACACTGGTTCAACTGCGCTTTTTGGAGGAATTCTTACAGCGTCTCAACTGACAACGACAGTCGACCCCATCCCGGTCTTTTGGGGGGACCCCGACGACAGTCCCGGCAGCGGCAGCATCTTTGCGGTTCTAAAGGATTTGAGGGATGCCCTTGCCGGCGGGGACCGGGAAAGGATTAAAGACTCCGTTGATACCATAAAACATAATTTTGATCAAGTTAGCGAACTTCGCGCATCGGTCGGCATTAAAATTAACCAGCTGCTGTCCTTAAAAGACTTCATAGACAATAAGAACTTGGGGATAGATAAAGAAATATCAAATTTTGAAGGTATAGATCTTGAAAAGGCTGCAATTGAATTGAGCCAGAGGCAAGCAGCTTATGAAGCCGCCATGGCAATCAGTGTGAAGCTGATGCAGACTTCTCTTCTAGATTACCTGAAATAAATGAACGGTATGTGGTTAAATAAATTCTTAAGGTGGTTTCTTGAAAGGAGGTTTGAAGCATGCAGGTAGGAACCGGGGGGCTCCGGACGCATTCTGTCCAGGGGGTATTGCCGGTTAAAGTTGATAGGTCTTACCAGGGGGGTGGGAAGCAAAATAATTCAGGAGAAAAACAGGTAGCACCTTGCGCCGGGTTGGACCGGAATGAATTGGACGGTGCAGTTAACAAGGTAAATATAACCATGGGCCTTTTTGAGAACGGGTTAAGTTTTATGGTCCATGAAAAGACAAACAGGATTATCGTAAGGTTGGTCAATAATAATACAGGTGAGGTTATTAAAGAGATACCCCCGGAAAAAATGCTTGATATCGCAGCGGATATTTTAGAAATGATTGGCTTGATTATTGACAAGCATGCCTGATGAGCCTGCTGTGAGAGAAAATGAAAGCGCGTGGTATTTGACCTCAGCCCTGCGGGAACGGTATGCCTCCCACGCACCGTTCTTAGTTATTAATATTTTTTATTTGTACAAGTAAATGTGACGGGGTGGTGTCCGATGCAGGCGTTAAAACGGCAAAATATTGAGAGCAGCAGACGGAGCAACGGACAGGAAATCCATGTTGGAATCTCTGATTGCAAAGTAGCGCGTCAACCCAGTCATCTGGTTACGGTGGCACTGGGGTCATGTGTTGGTATAGCTTTATATGAACCTGTTATGAAGGTAGGCGGACTCCTGCATATAATGTTGCCTAACTCAAAGCAGTTCCCCGGGACGGTAAAGCCGGCCAAATTCGCTGACACCGGGATACCCTTCATGTTGCTTGAAATGAGGCGTGCAGGCGCCAGGCTCAGTCACCTGCAAGTCAAAATCGCGGGTGGCGCCCAGATGTTTTCAGGCCGGAACAACAATTTTCAGCTAAATATCGGGGAGCGCAATATTCAGGCTGTTCGAGCTGTATTAAAGCAACTGGGGCTTAACCTCCTGGCGGAAGATGTGGGTGGTAACAGGGGCCGGACAATGGGTCTGGACACCAGTACCGGGCAGGTCATGATCCGCACGCTGGGTTCGTCAGTGAGGTTGATCTGACATGGAGGGAGTTGAGAAGTTTTGTTACTTGAAGAGAATGACATGTATTTCGACGCGCTCCAGGAATTAAGCAATATCGGGTTGGGCAATGCTGCTACCGCACTGGCGGATTTATTGAATAAAAAGGTGGAAATTGCTGTTCCCGAAGCATGTTTTGTTGATTTGGAAGGGATTATGGCCAAGTTTGATGATTTAGGCGAACTGGCGGCCTGTATCAACCTGGAAGTCCAGGGCGATGTCCGGGGGACGATTGTATTTGTTTTTACTCAGAAAAGCATCTTAAAGCTCATTGATATGCTAATGGGCCAGGAAATCGGTACCACCATGGAGTTGGACTTTATGGGCGAGTCGGCGGCGATGGAGATCGGCAATATTTTGTCGGGCTCGTTTATGAACGCTATCGGCAGCATGACAGGATTGTTGTTGAATGCTTCAGTTCCGATGTTTGCCTTTGATATGGTTGGCGCCGCATTCAGTTCGTCGGTTCTGGCAAGCGGGCATTACGATGAGAAAATATTGTCGATAGATACAATGTTTTACCAGGCGCAAGAACAAATCATGGGTCATTTCTTCCTCTTGCCTGAAGTTGGTTGCCTGGACAAGCTTTTCGAATCACTGGGTTTACTTGCCTGTTAAGTTATGCACGGGGAGGAAAACACTATGGATATCAATCGTATTCTTATTGTTGACGATGCCGCTTTTATGAGGATGATGCTCAAAAATATTCTCACCAAAAACGGCTATGAAATTGTGGCTGAAGCTGATAACGGTGCGGCAGCTGTAGGGATGTACAAGAGTCAAAAACCGGACCTGGTGATCATGGATATAACAATGCCGGGGATGAACGGTATTGATGGTTTAAAAGCAATCCGTTCGGCGGATCCGAACGCCAATGTAATTATGTGCAGCGCCATGGGCCAGCAAGCTATGGTGATGGAGGCCATTCAGGCGGGTGCTAAGGACTTTATTGTTAAACCGTTCCAGCAAGAACGCATTCTTCAGGCAATTGAGCGGGTGCAAAGCAGGGCGTAAGCGTAAATATTTACCGCCACAAAGAACCCCATCAACAAGAGGCCCGATCATATTTTGGCAGTTGACCTCACTGCAAGCTGTGCGGCAGTAATTATTAGACGAGGTAGGATCGAGATTATTTGAACACGGCGCGTTAGCGCCGGTTTATGTGGAAAACAGAATACATTAATGCGCATGAATTTGCTCTACCTACCGATCTGTTTTATATTAAGTTGACCCCTGTATGCTAACAGGGGTTTTTTATTGGCAGTCGCTGCTTTTTCCCCGTCAGGAGCGCGGCAATGGCATGTGGGATTTCATTCAACGCCACCAGAAACTCCGCTCCGCCCCGCTCATAGGCTACCCTGGGCATGCCGAAAACCACAGAGGTTGCTTCATCCTGGGCGATGGTCCTGGCCCCGGCCCGGCGCATGGCTACCATGCCGTCCGCTCCATCGCTGCCCATACCGGTCAGCATAATCCCGATGGCGTTTGCTCCCACGTGTGCTGCCACCGACTGGAAGAGCACCTCTACGGAGGGACAGTGGCCGCAGACGTTTTCCCCCGGACTGCAGGCCACTATGTACATGCCGCCGGATCGGCGCACTTTGAGCTGAAGTCCGCCTGGTGCAATCAGAACCCTGCCGGTCATCACCCTGTCCCCGGTTTTGGCCTCCATGACCTCCAGATCACAGGCATTGTTCAGGCTGTCCGCAAAATGCCTGGTAAAACCTGCAGGCATGTGCTGGACAATAACAATACCCGGCATGGATGTGGGGAGACACTGGATGATTCGGCGGATGGCCTGTGTGCCGCCGGTTGATGCGCCTATAGCGATAACTTTGTCTGTTGACTCGGAAAGCGCCATTCTCTCCGTCTTTACTCTGCGGAGAGTTGAGCCCTGGTTGGACTTCCAGGCGCTAACATTGGTGCCGGCCGCAGTTTTAACCTTTTCTCTGAGCTCCGTCAGCATGGCATTTAAACCGCGGGCGATATCGACGCCGGGTTTAGTCACAACTTCAACGGCCCCGGCTTCAAGGGCAGCCAGGGTAATGGTCGCGCCTCTTTTGGTCAGGGCGCTGACCATCACTACAGGCAGCGGGTACTGTGGCATTAAGCGGCGCAGAAACTCGACACCGTCCATCCGGGGCATTTCAACGTCCAGGGTAAGTACATCAGGTTTTAATTTGACGATCTTGTCGCGTGCAATGTACGGGTCTGAGGCCGTTCCGACTACTTCAATTTCACGATCAGCCGCCAGGCCACGGGCAAGTATTTCCCTGACCAGCGCTGAGTCATCGATTATCAGCACTTTTATTCTTTTCATGTCTTCCCCTTATTTCTGTATTTTACGATGTACGGAAGGCCGGACGTATTGATACAGGCCGGAAGAGCGGTCAATGGTCTCGGAATGACCGATAAACAGATATCCCTCTGGCTCAGTATAGCGGTAAAAGCGTTCCACCACCGCTTTTTGGGTGGCTTTGTCAAAATAAATCATTACGTTGCGGCAAAGCCACCCAAAAAGCGGTGG
>DHTR01000034.1 GCA_002408725.1 Pelotomaculum sp. UBA5255 | reverse complement strand
AGCGGGCTTCAGGGCCGTCGCTCTTTTGCCAAGCCATGCCGTGCACCGGCCTGAAGGGCTCCGCCCTGTAGACCGGCCTCCGGTTTGGGGGGGTGGGGGTTTAGATTTCAAAAAGACTGCGGATGTCTTCCTGGTTCATCTTATTTAGGAAGCTTTCGCCGGGTTGAATGACGGTGTCGATGAGGGCCTTCTTTTTTTGCTGCAATTCATATATCTTTTCCTCAATGCTGTCCTTGCTGATAAGCTTTATTACCTGAACCGCGTTCTTTTGTCCGATGCGATAGGCGCGGTCAGTCGCCTGGTCTTCCACGGCCGGGTTCCACCACGGATCATAATGGATTACCACATCGGCGCCGGTCAGGTTAAGGCCGGTACCGCCGGCTTTCAAAGAGATGAGGAAAACTTTTTGCCGGCCTTCATTAAAGAAATGCACCAGCTTGATGCGTTTCTCGGCCGGGGTGGCTCCGTCCAGATAATAATAAGGGATAGAAGCGTGTTCAAGCTGTGTTTTAATAAGGCCTAACATACCGGTAAATTGCGAAAAAACCAGGATGCGGTGGCCGCTGTCGATGGCGCTGTTAAGGATCTCCAGCAAAAGTTCCAGCTTGCCGCTGCCGCCGCCGTAGTTTTCAATAAAAAGAGACGGGTGGCAGCAAATCTGGCGCAGCCTGGTCAAGATGGAGAGGATCTTTATCTGACTGCGGTCAAAGCCGTTTTTCTGTATTTCATCCTGAAAATCCTTCTGCGCCTGCAGGAGGTAAGCCAGGTAAAGCTTATGCTGTTCAGCCGTCATGGGGCTGGACATTTTATTCTCCGTTTTGGGCGGCAGTTCCTGGAGGACTTCTTTTTTCAGCCTGCGTAAAACAAAAGGCTGAATATGCCGCTTCAAATCCTGCATGGCTTCGGGCTGCTGGTTTTTAATGATGGGCAGCTCATAGCGGCTCTTGAACTTATTGTGATTCAACAGGTAACCGGGCATCAGATAATCAAAAATAGACCAGAGCTCAGTAAGAGAGTTTTCCATGGGGGTTCCGGTCAGGGCGAAACGTCTGGAGGCCTGAAGCTGCTTAACGGTTTTGGCGACCAGGGTATTGGGGTTTTTAATATTTTGGGCTTCGTCCAGAATACAGTATTGGAAAGAATGGTCTTGGTAATATTCAAAATCCCTTTTGATGAGGCCATACGAAGTTACAGCCAGATCGCAGGAATCCAGAGACTTTAATATTTCCATGCGTTCGGACTGGGTGCCGGATATGACTATGACCTGTAAGGAAGGAGCGAAGCGCTGGGCTTCATCCTGCCAATGGTAGATCAGTGAAGTTGGGGCGACGACCAGGGAAGGCAGGCTGTCTTCTGATTTCTCGGATAGGAGCAGGCTTAGGATCTGAATAGTCTTGCCCAGCCCCATATCATCGGCCAGAATTCCTCCCAAACCATAAGCCGAGAGTGTTTTCAGCCATTTAAAGCCGTTTTCCTGATAATGGCGGAGATGGGCTTGCAGGGAAGAGGGGAGGGCGTAATCGGATTCCTGGGGTTCGCGCAGTTCCCGCACCAGTGTTTTGAAGGCGCTGCTGCGCTGTATCTGCAGCCCTTTTTCCCGGTTTATTTGGTCAATATACAGTGCGCGGTATCCGGGCAGCTTGATGTCACCCCGGGTGATGTCATTACTGCTGATGTCCAGGTCCTCCACGAGCTCAGCTACCGATTTTATTTCACTATTGTCCAGCGGGAGAAAGCTGCCGTTTTTCATACGGTAATATTTTTTCTTAAGTTTATAGGATTTAAGTATTTCAACAAATTCCTGCGGGGAGATATTTTCATAGTCCAGGGACAGTTCCAGCAGTCCGCTGCTAACCAGTTTGACCCCGGGAGAAACCCGGGCGGCACGGTTGATGCTGACCTTATTGAAATCTTCGGAATAATACAGCCCGGCCAGTTCTTCCAATTCAGGCAGAGCTTCCTGCAGGAAGGAATAAAGCAGATTTTCTTCTTCCAGAACAAAAGAACCCTTATATAATTGGAACATATAGCGCTTAAATATTTCGATCAGCTGTTTTTCATCCCGGGTGGCGCGCAGCAGGATTTTACCGGCCGTATCTTCCGCATTTTCCGCCGGCTTCCGCAGGGCGGGGTTAATTACCTGGTCATGGTAGCGGAACTCGATTCGGGCGGTGATACCGTCCCTGAATCGATCAAAATAGATTCGTTTCTCGGGTTCTTCGTAATAATATTTTTCCGCGAAGGCCGGATCGCGTTTAACCTCGGCTACTTTTTCCAGCACCGGCAGAACAGTGGTAAAAAAACGCGAAACATCGTCATCGGCAATCTTCAGCTCCCGGTCAGGGCTCCGGTCAAAGGCATTGATGATGGGAGCGACAGTCTCCGCGAACAATTTGTCTGCATGGTAAATTTGTTCATTATAATATATGTAACGGTTTTCCCAATCGAGCAAATACTGCTTGTCCTTCATGTCCGGTGACAGGCTGAGACCGCCATTTTGGATTTTCAGATTCAGGCGAAAAGGCGGCCTTTCCTCCACTATTCTAAGGCCGGCAATTTTTTTTTGGCCTAAGAACATGTCAAAGGTTCGATCCCCCATGATCTCAAAGAATTTAACCAGCATGGAATTGGACAGGTGCATATGTTTCTTTTCCGCAAAAACAGCGCTGCTAAAATAGACATATTGGCTCCCCGACAAAGATTTCTCATCATTATAGGCCTGCATCATCAACTGCAGGAGCGGTACGGAGGTATCTTCCCAGCTGGCCTTATCGGGCTGAAAGACGTAATTTTTCCCATAAACCAGATCCTGGTGATAATAGCAGGCATCCAAAAAGGCAGGAATGTCCCTCATAACATATGTCCGGTCACTGCCAATCTGAAAATTCAGGCTATGCTGCCTTCGGCCTCCCGCCAGGTCAAAATGGTAGGTAGGGATTAGCTTAGTCTTAGATTCAAATTCGGCTTTCGGGGCGTAGGAAAAGCTAAGTTCCTGCTCAAACAAATTCATGAGGCTTAAGGTAATGGCATCGGTTTTCAACCCGGTCTGAACGTCCGCAGGGCTCTTCATGCGGGAGAATGGTATAATATTGTGGGCGGGGAAATAGGTGTACCATTGGGTTTGAACAGCCTTCATCAATGCGACCACATGTTTGCAGGCTCCTTTATATTGGTAAAATGCCGGACAATCGCATTCATAGTTGTCAACCAGTAAATTTCTATTAAAATGAATCATTACCTGGTAAAAATCATTACCTTCCACGGTGCCATAAAATGCACGAGACTGTTTATCAAACTCAATCTCGGTTACCCGGTCTTGCTTAAAATAGCGAACACCGCGTTTATAAACATCATCGCTGGATGCTAGCTCTCTAATAAGTGGATCAATTAACATTAGCCGCTCCTCTTCCCAACTATTTAAAGTAATTATACACAGAATGCACGAAAAGCAAAACCGCACCGAAAGCCTCGGCCTCCGGTGCGGGATTTATATAAGTTTTACGTGTCATCCTGAACATTAGTGAAGGATCTTTCCCCTTGTGAATCGGTAAGATCCTTCGGCTTTGCCTCAGGATGACAATAGCCCCATTATTCATAACAAGTATAATCCGGGTTTTATGCGTTATGCCGTACACTCCCATCATACACCCATCTTCTTACCCCCGCAGCAGGCCCTACAGCCCCGACGCCAGGAACGGGCTTCAGGGCCGGTCGCTCCTTTTCCCATGCTATGCTCTGCACCGGCCTGAAGGGCTGCCGCCCTGTAGACCGGACTACGGTTGGTGGTTTGTTTTTCTGCGTTGGTTTTTTTACACATTTCCACCGTAGCAGGCCCTACAGCCCCG
>DHTR01000065.1 GCA_002408725.1 Pelotomaculum sp. UBA5255 | reverse complement strand
GGCAAAAGTACGCTTTTCAACATTATCTCCGGGCTGATGAAGCCGGATCAAGGAAGCATCTCCATCGGTGGCCGGGACGTCACGGGCAAGATTGGGCTGGTCAGCTATATGCGCCAGAAGGATTTGCTGCTTCCTTCCCTGGACGTTCTGGATAATGTCGGCATCCCCCTGGTTCTAAAAGGAACGCCCAGGAAGAAAGCCCGGGCGGAAGCGAAAAAACACCTTCAGGCATTCGGGCTGAAGGGTTTTGAAAGCTACTATCCCTCCCAGCTCTCCGGGGGGATGAGGCAAAGGGCGGCAATGCTGCGAACTTATCTTTTTTCCAGCGACATCTGGCTATTGGATGAACCCTTTGCATCACTGGACGCCATCACCAAAAGGAAAATGCACGCCTGGCTAACCGGCGTGCTCGACCGGATCCGTCCCACAGTATTGTTCATCACTCATGATGTGGATGAAGCTCTTTATCTTTGCGATAAAGTGTACGTGCTTTCTGAATGCCCCACCGTCGTCAGGCTGGAAATGAGCGTCCCCTTCTCCCGTCCGCGGCAAAACCGCACGATTATAGACCCGGCCTACGGCGCAGCCCGGGATGCCGTCATGGATGCGCTGTCGATCTAGAATCGCTAAATCCAGACGAGATTCCCTTGAACGTGACAGTTGTTGTCCTGGAGCGCTTTTTGAATCTAGATTTACTGTGCAAAGGGTGCGGACGGAGTTCTGTCTCGCACCCGCGTTTTTAAGAAGGTCTACTCTTTTAAAATTTTGGTAAATATAACAGCAAATGAAATCATGTGAAGGGGCTTTACCAGTGAAGTTTTTAATCATGACAAACGGTGAATATAGCGATCTGGACTGGTACCGGGAACAACAGGCCGCCGGCTTTGACAGGATCATCTGTGCCGACGGCGGGGCAGGCAGAGCCCGGGCACTTGGCCTTATCCCCGATTGGATCGTCGGCGATATGGATTCGATCAGCGAAGCGGACCGCCGGTACATGGAAATGGCCGGGGTCCGCTTGAAGAAGTTTCCTCGCGAAAAGAACCACACGGATACCCAGCTTGCCCTGGAGTTGGCGGCAAGCGAAGGGGGTAAAAAGGTCGTGGTTTGGGGTGGCACAGGCTCCCGCCTGGATCACACGCTCTCGAACGTATTCAGCGCCGCTGCCCTCTTAGAGCGGGGAATTAATGTGCTCTTTGATTCCCCCGGCGTTACCGTTTACCTGGTCAATGACCAGTTGGTCCTGCCCGGTTCGGTAGGAGACACCGTCTCCCTGATCGCGCTGGGCGACAGAGTCTCCGGGGTGAACCTGCAGGGGTTCCGGTACCCACTGCGCGACGCAGTCCTGGAAAGCCGGTGGCAGTGGGCGGTTTCAAACCTGGTCACGGAACCCGACCCGGTTGTAAAGGTTGCCTCAGGCAACCTGGCAGTCTTTCACTATAAAGTGTTAATCCCTTAAGGTCTAATAACTGGTTGTCTATCCTGAAAATAACGTTCCGGGCTGCCTTAAAAAATGTAGGTGCGAATTTATTCGCATAAATGTTATATTAGCCCCAAACAAGTTCGGAGCTAACGCGCCGTGTTCGATTGAAATCGAACCTACATCGCTGATTTTCACTCTCTGCCGGCACCGTGTCAGCGGCAGGGATATACGGTTCCCTACGGCTTTTCCCGCAGGATTCGCCAGAGAAAAACCAGGGCTGCTTCGGCGGCACGCCGGGCTGCCTGGAGGCGATTACCCCAGTACAGCACTTCCTTTACATGACAATTTCCGGTAAAATCGACAGCGATGCCGATTGGATCCTGGTGGCGGGATTGAGCCGCAGGCAGCGCAGTTCCGAACGTGGCAATCCCAATCTCACTGCCGAAGTGACGCCGTACAGCGGCGGCCATTTGGGCAACCGACTTTTTTAATTCAGCATCACGGGGAGGAAACCATCCCGCAGACGGCAGCGGACAGGTTGAATTCTCGGGCAGGACCAGCCCGCAGGCCAGGGCCTGCCTGGCGTTGGGGTCGCTCGCAAACATGTTGGCCAGCTGTCCGCCGGTAA
This sequence comes from Pelotomaculum sp. UBA5255, assembly GCA_002408725.1. Taxonomy (GTDB): domain Bacteria; phylum Bacillota; class Desulfotomaculia; order Desulfotomaculales; family Pelotomaculaceae; genus DTU098. The sequence goes on along the minus strand of DHTR01000065.1, from coordinate 1,416 downwards.
ACGCCTCCACCAGAGATACCCGCAGGCCGGCCTGAACCAGCAGGCGGCCCACCACGGCAGGCAGGGTCTCTTCGTCCAAACCGAAAATATTACCTCCGATACGTTGCCTTACGCTCTTTTCCATCTCGTCGACAGCCCGACCGGCGACTTCCTCGCTGGCCTCTTTCGCTGTAATGCGCAGGTGGATCACGCCTTCTTTGGCGCAGGGCGCCACGGTGGGACTGGAGCTGTTCAGCAAGTCGCCCAGTTTTTCGACCAGGGCCGATTCGCCGATTCCACAAACTTTTAAAACCCGTGAGTAGATTGTGCCAATTTGGCCCGAAAAACGCCGGCACAGGTAAGGAAGGACCTGCTCATCCAGCATCCGGTTAAATTCGGCAGGAGGCCCGGGCAGCAAGAAGAATGTCTTACCGCTGTGTTCCAGGACGATCCCCGGAGCGGTGCCGATCGGATTATCAAGCGCCGTACCGCCGACCGGGATCAAGGCCTGTTTTAAATTACTGCCGGGCATGGGGACATCCCTTGCAAGGTAAAACCTGCGGACGATTGCCAGCGCGGTTGGGTCCTGGACAAGGGAGACACTTAGAGCCTCGCTCAGCGCCTCCCGACTGACATCATCTTCCGTCGGACCCAGACCGCCCCCGACAAAAATCAAATCTGCCCTTCCGGCCGCCTGGCGGATGGCTTCAGCGCAGCGGCTCAGGTTATCCCCCACCGTAACCTGGTGATACAGATCAAAGCCATGGGAGGCCAGAGCTTGCTGTAAATACTGGGCATTTGTGTTTAAAATCTGCCCGAGCAATAGTTCTGTTCCTGTAAATATGACTTCAGCTATCAACTTGTTCTAATTCCCCCTCATCTTTTTAGATGAATAAATTGGTTTTTCTTACCCAGATCTAAGTCTTAGTATTTATAACGATTTAACATTCAACAGTCATCCTGATGATCCTCTTTCCTGAACTTGGGTACCTCCTTTACCCTGCTCATCGACAATGCCGTATAAAAATATTTCAAAGAGGGACTGAATGGCTTTTTCCGGGGAAAGGTTCTGGTCCATGATAAATTTGGGGTTTACGACCGACCGGATACCGGCAAGCAAGGCGGTGGTAAAAACCACCTGGTCTATATTTTTGAAAAAACCGTTTTGCCCGTTTGCTAGAATAAGATCAAATGCTTGTTGGATTCTTTCCGCCCGGAACTGCTCAACCCGTTCCCAGAGAAGAGGAAAGTTTTTCTCCAGATCATAAATAAAAGGGGTGTTTATCCGTTTTACATATTTTAGCAATGCACTAACCATGGCACTAAGTTTTTCAACAGGACTGGTTGAAGAATTGAGTGCCAGCGTTACTTTTTTCTCAATTTCAGACATGACTTCTTCCACTATGGACACAATTATTTCATCTTTGCTTTTAAAAT
>DHTR01000009.1 GCA_002408725.1 Pelotomaculum sp. UBA5255 | reverse complement strand
CCGTTGGGACCAATCAACCCGTAAACCAGGCCCCCTGGCACGTCCAGGCTGAACTGATCGAGCGCCCTGGTAGCTCCGAAACGTTTACTTACGCACCTAAACTTGATCATTCATAGGCCACCCCTTCCACCGCCAGACCAGGCCATACAGGATAAGGTTCCCGGCCTTCGCCCATTAATCTTATAACAATTTTATGATCACGTCCCAGGTATTGCTGCAACTCTTCCCCTGCTATCTTTCGGACCTCGCCGGGAAGGGATTCCCATGTATACTGGAGCCGGTTATAAATCTCTGCTGTAAAGGGATAGCTTACAGGTTCAAGATAAAGCGCCTCCACGTCGTAGCTATTTTTTATCCCTGTCTTGTCCAGGTCATAACATAATTCGACCTGACCCGAAACGGCCATTCTTTTCTCATAGTATTTAGGATAGACCTGAACCCCATAATCCCCCGGTGAAGCCGGAACCAGAAAGCCCGCGGGCAGAAGAAAATGCCCTTCAGGCAGGTGCAGGGAAAGGGACTGCTTTACCATAGTCAAACCGCCTTCCTCCCTCGCGCCTCCTTTTTCAGTGTCTTTGAAAATGTCCGGCGCTCCGTCATGCCATCCTAAGAATTGAATGCTGTTTTCCATTCTGTTATCATTGATAGACTGGGACAACATCTGGCGTTCCAGAAAGAAGGGTTCTCCAGGTTCGTTCCTGCCACCTATCTCCATCAGGAGCCTTTCACGGCCTGCCGGACATCTTCCTTTTTCCAGAACTTCTTCGACACGGGCGCTAGCACCGGCGGGCAGATTGCCGAGACTGATTAATCGCCCCCCCAGTAACAGCTTGCAGTCCCGCAGGTCGAAACCTGTTCCGTTAACAAGTTCGCCTTTTACAAGGTCCCCTTCAAGGTACAACTTCTCTTCAATGCTTCCATATTCACGATGTAAGCCGTATAGATAAGCTTGCCGCAAGGACCCGTATTCAACGCCGCTATAGGTCACACTGGATCCTGCATCCTCCAGGCAAACGACAGCCGGCCTGTTCTGGAAACCTCCCTGGCCCCCGGCCGGTACGGCATAGACAGAATTCGGAACCCGCAAAGCAAGTTCTCCTCCCCGCGAAGATACAATAGATGTTCCCGCCCGGATTTCAGCCAGGTCCGGCGTAAATATTTCAACGGTTGCCAGCGTTTGCGACAGGGAGTCTTGAAGCCTGCCGCTGGGCGCCATAAAGTAGAAACCCAGGGCAGCAGTCAAGGCTCCTGCAGGCACCAGCGCCCAGGCCAGGTCTCTCCGATCTGCGCGCCGCAGGAGAAGGTAGAGCAGCGGTCCCACCGCCATCAGATAAACCAGCCATAATCCTGCCAGGACGAGCACGTTAGGGCCTGCCATCCGGGTTATATAGGAACTGGCGCTGACCAGCATGCCGTCGACTGCTCCCCTTCTCGCCTGTTTGTAACCACTTCCATAACCCGTGGGGGAACCAAATATCGAGGACCAGACACCCAGCGCCTCCCCACCTAGATCCCGCGGAGCAGCCCCGCAGAAAAACACCACTCCCCGCCCCAACTCGCGCCTGGCCAGCACCGTCTGGCCGCTATCCATAGCCAGCGCCCGGCCGGCCACCAGTTCACCGGAAGCTACACGGAGCGGACCGCCGGAGCGCAGCCCCCCCAGATTCCCTTCAACAATCGTTGTCCCGGTGGCAAGCACAGGGGTAAGCTCACTAAACAATCCTCCGGCGCCGGAACCCGCCCCGCCAAACAAGACCAATGTACCGCCGGTAAAGAGCCATTCTTTAATAGCTCCGGCCTGTTCCCCGGTCAGAGAAGAGGCGTTGAGCTCATCAATCATGATGACGTCGGCAAGGCTAAGTGGCAAGGCTTCACCGGGTAATTCTCCGGGAGACAAATACTTGAGGCTTGTCTGAGTGTCGGAGTTTTTGGACAGCCACTCCTGCAGGCCGCTTCCCGCGATGTCCTCGCTCAGGGTCAAAATGACCCGGCCGCCGCCGACTGCGGCGCCTTCCACCCGGACCCCGGCCAGAACGGTATCACCCGAAACAAGCTCAACAACCGGCATTGAGGCAGCCAGATCCCCCGGTATAATCAGCCGGTACAGCCTGCTGGAACCAGAGGGAACGCTTACATTCCTCAGGAAGCGGATGGTTTCATGAGGCCTGTCCTGCCGCTCTTCATCCAGCCTGACCCGGATCACCCCGTCCAAGGCCGGCCCCGGGTTTTCAACCGCTACCGTCAGCTCCAGGGGTTGGTCCACCTTGTACAGCCCGCCCATCCCGGGCAGCACTTTCAGCTCAACAGCTGCCGCTGCCGGTGAGCATGCGGCAGCGGCGGTCGCTGCCAGGAAGGCACAAACCAGGCAGCAAACGAATAATTTTTTCACCATTTACGATCACCCCGCCATGTTATCCTTTCTTGTAAACCAGCCTGCAGCAGCGCCACGGCCCCACCCTCGCGGCGTGCCGCCAACAGGGCTTTTCCATCCGGGCTGAACAGGATCTTCTCGTAACTGCTTAATGGATTCAGTAATAACGTACGGGGCTCCCGCACACCTTCAAACTCAAGCCTTCTCAACCACTGCAGTTCTTCCTCGCCCGGCCTTGCCTCCGGAGCCGGCAGAAGCCGGTCACCCTGTGGCAAAGGCTCAGCGTCTTTTCGCTGGAAGATTATATCTCCATTTTTCCCGAGGTTGAGGGTCCTGATTTCCCCCTGACGCTGTTGTACCGTAAACAGAGGTGTTCCGTCCGGGTTGTAGCTCAGGATCCGTTCGGTTGTGATGACCCTGATCAAGGCAAGATATCCCTGTGCCCCCCAGGCCGGCCGCTCACCCTGGGTCAAGAGAACGGCATCAGAACCACTGCTGCCGGTTAACCAGAGCTCTGCCTCGCCTGCTTCACCGGGGCGCTCCACCACCAGCCGGCTTCCATCCGGAGACCACGCAGAGTGTTGCCCTAAGCCCAGGGAAACCGGTTCCTCACTACCGGACAGAAGATATACCTCGCTTTGTTCTCCGGACTTGCCCCGGGTAAAGGCCAGGGTTTGGCCGTCCGGTGACCAGGTCAGATCGGACAGATTTTCACCCGGCCCCACCTGGTAGATTACCTCGGCCCCCGCTAAAGCGGCTTCCAAATGCTGGACACTACCCTCTTCCAGGGCGCCACCCGGCATGATCACCGTAATGATTTGCTCCTCGCCTGCGGACCGCCGGACAAGCGCCAGCTTATTGCCGTTGCAGGAAAGGGCGGGAAAATCATAGGACTGCCCCGGGGGGGGCTTGACGATACCTGTCCGGTTCCCGTGCTTATTCAGCAATTGCAGGGCGCCGTCCCTTACGACTAAAAACCCGTTCATTTGTGGCCCGCAGGCAAAACTTAGCGGGTTTTCTTCCAGCCAGAACAGGCTTATTTCACGAGCCGGGCCGGCCTCCAAAAACTTCGGCGCCATCAAGTTCCAGCAGAACCAGGAAGCTGCTGCTGCCAGCAGCACAACCGGGAATAGCCACCAGTAAGCGAAACGCTTCATAAAACCTGGCGCCCTTTCAGGAGCTGACAGGCCGCCGTCCCCATCCAACGGTTCGGTCGGACCCTGGTTCAACCCGCTTTCAGCCTGCAGCGAGCAAAGTCGGGTCCTCAACTCCTCCTTGAGCCGCTCGTTGACCGGAACGGCCTCCCGGACCCTGCGCATATGCACCAGGAGCTCGCACAGAGAACCCCCTTTGTCCGTGTGGTCCGTACCCAAAGGCTCTACTTTGCCGGTTTCACAGCTTTTTAGTGGGGTGGTGTGAAAATCATCATTTTTGCGCAATCCTTTCACCCCCTTCTTCTATACCTGAATATTCGATGCGCAGCAACTTCAGTGACCTGTGATGAATCATGCGGACGGAAGATTCTGTTTTCCCAAGGATCAAGGCAATTTGTCTAAACTTCAGCTCCCCGGCATACCGGAGGGAAATCACGTCCCGCTGCTCCGGAGAAAGACGCCACAGCATTTCTCTCAGTTGCCTGACCTCCTCCTCCCTCAACAATTCATCTTCAGGTGACGAGGGCGCGCTTAAGAGCGCCATTTCTCCATCCGAAAAAAACCTCTCCCGGCAACCCCGCAGGAAGTCTACGTAAGCGTTATGCGCAATGCGGAAGAGCCACACCGCAAAGGACGCCTCTCCCCGATACTTGTGAAAATTCTCCAGCGCCTTCAGAAAAACGGCGGCTGTGAGATCGTCGGCATCCCAGGAACTATTCATGCGGTAGCGTAAATACCGGTTTACGGCATCAAAATGCCGGTCGTAAAGTTCCTCGAAGGAGACGCCTCCTTCCTTTTTCTGATTAAAATCCACTTTCATTAAGGACACTCCCAAAGAACCCCCTATCCGCCACTTTCCCAAAAAGCAGGTTTTTAAAGGTTGACCGGTCCTAGAACCTGATTGGCGTTCTTACTCTATAGACGAAACAAACTCCAGGAATGTAACAATCAAACCCGCCATAAACCCTTTTATCTAATTTTAAGAACCCAGCTACAGGAATGCCTGGGGGAGGGTAACTCTAAAAATGATTTTATATTCAGGTTTTGAAGGATCAACTGCCGGCCACCACGAAATCATTGAGAGGAAGGAAGTGAAATAATGGTTAACTGCGCTAAATGCGGTATATTTCCATGTTACAAGGGGGAAGTGAATAAGCTTCCGACAAACTGTCCGATGAAAACCTGCCCGGATATCTATGAAAAAGCCTCTGCTGCCTACCAGGAATCCTCCGGTCAATTGGCCTGCCATTCAGCCAGGGTGGAAGCCGCCGGGTACCGAGTCTGGCCCAGGCTTCGTGAGATCATGGAATTCTCCCGACTGGCCGGCTTTAAAAGGCTGGGCTTGCCCTTCTGCGTAGGACTGCGGCGGGAAGCTCTGGCGGTCACAAAAATACTGGAAAGCAACGGCTTTGAAGTAGCCTCTGTAATGTGTAAAACCGGCTCCAGGCCAAAGGAGGAACTGGGTCTTTTGGATCAGGAAAAAGTCCGTCCTGGTCAGTATGAAGCCATGTGCAACCCGATCGCGCAAGCCTTGCTCCTAAATAAGACAAAAACCGACATTAACGTCCTGCTCGGCCTCTGTGTCGGTCACGATACATTGTTTATCAAGTATTCCGATGCTCCTATCACCGTCCTGGCGGTCAAAGACCGGGTGACAGGACACAACCCGCTGGCCGCCGTGTATGCTTCCCACTATTTTGAGCAGAAGCTTAAACTCACGTAGAAAATAAAGCATGTCCCGGTTTAATTTTAAGAAACCTGAGGCGCCGCGATATGCAGCGCCTCACAATGTTTATTGGTTAAATATTAGTATGGCTAGCCGTTTATGCCCGGTTCTTGAAAGCTGTTACTGTGTATTAATGTACACCGTTTGGGTCACCTCTTCATATTGAACCCGGCATCCGAATTCTTCCGCAATAAATCTCAGGGGAACCATCGTTCTTTCGTCTTTGATGAACGGGCAAGCATCCAGCATTTTTTCAGTTCCGTTGGCCGTATACATTGGATTTTCAATGTAGATGGTGATAGAAATATCCTCCCGGTTAAGATCGATCCGGTCAGGCTCGGTCCAGGTCACTGCACACCCTAAGGTTTCTGCAAGATTCCTGAGTGGCACTATAGTTCTGTCATCCTTAATAAACGGGGCTACATCGAAATAAACCGGCCTGCCGTCAACCAGCACACTCACACCTGACGGTTTTTTCAAATATTTTTCCAGGTTCATACTGTTGGATTCTGTTAACACAGGTATGTTAATTTGCAGGCTTTGGTCAACTTTTACGTCCGATTGCCCCTCCAACAGCATATTCAAAAACGTGGTTGTTTCGCTGAAGTCCCTGGCCTGGACCCGAATTGTTACGTTTGACTCCCCATCCTTGCCCGTTTGCCGGAAATCTCCGCTGACTTGCCCGTTGGCTTTAATTTTTTGTTTACTCTCCTGGACTTCAAAATCAATGGCATAGGTTCCACTGTTGTTGTCAGCGGGACCGGAAGTGACAACATCTACTTTAATCCCGCCGGTCAAAGCCGCATCGCCGCCAAAGCCGAAGTCCATCGTAAAATTGCTTTGCCCGCCTGGCAACAGGGGTATTTCACAGCTCAATTGATTGAGCACGATGACCTCTCCCAACTCCTGAAAATCATCAGCGCTATCAGGAAAACTACCATCCTGAATGCTCTCTTCCAGACCATCCAGAATCTTTTTTTGCATGGCTGCTTTGTTTTCGCCTGGACTGTATGTAGTAAGAAGACCAGCTGCCAGTTCTGCGAATCTCTCATCTTCATTTTTGACCTTAATCAGGATGGCCAGTAAGACATCTTCCAGGCCATCCTGATCAAGGCTGAAAGTCACTTTCTGGTTAACCAGCGAGGTTGTAAAGTACTGATCAGGAACAGCCTCGACAAAAAATACCAGCAGTTCCTTAAACTCAGGCGGGATCTTCTGCCCGCTGCTTACATCCATGTTATTCCACATGTTTGTAATTTCAGGATCGCTAAGATAAAGATAATCGGTAAGGGCACCGGATCCCTCCATGTTGAATTCCGGATTAAACAATTTAACTAACGATAAAACGTCTGAGGAGAGGATTAACCTGGTCGCGTCAAGATAAATATCCCCCTTGTATTGACCTTGATTTATTATAATGTCATAATTGGCCTCCAGCTTTTTTTGAGGAACGAGAAAACCGTAGTCTAATTTAAACTGCGCTCCAGGGCCATCTCCGCTTTTTTCCGTTCGTCATCAAGCTCCTTCAGGCGGGGCTCCGTGAGGCCTTCCGCCGCCTGAAGGGCCCTCCTCAGGCGATCCCCGGCAGCCGCCAGGTTACCGTCGAAATCTTTGATCTCTTTTTCCATTAAACGTATTTCTTCTATAGTTCTCCTGGCTGTTTCGTATTCGGGTATGTTCTTGAAACCAGACTCCTCCAGGCGCCGAAGAAAGGCAAGCTCTTCTTGCTCCGCCCGCTTTACAGCCGCCTCAAGTCCAGTGGAGGCTTCCTGTGCAGCCGTTTCCGCACCGGCCAGGGTCTGTGCTGTTTCTTCCACTTCTTTGCGGGCTTGCTCCAGGGCGGCAGCCAATTGGTCGCGGCTGCTCCGGGCTTGCTCCAGGGCTTTTTGCAGGGAAGCTGCTTCACGCAGGTCCTCCGGCACGGTGGCCTCGCGTTCCCTCGCCACCGCCTGGGCCGCCTCCAAATCCGCCCGGACTTTCTCTAACGCTTCCTTTAAAAGATCCAGCTGCTCAACCAGCAATTTTTCTCGCTGTTTCAGTTCTTGGATTGCACGGTCGAGGGCGGAGGCCGTCTCCGTGGCCCGGCTGGCCTGCTGCCGGCGCTCTTTTGCTTCCCTGCCGGTTTTCAGGAGGCTTTCCAGGGACAGGCCGGCGCTTTCACCCATTTCCTTTTCCATGTCTTCAACCCGGTTCTCCAGGGTTGCTTTTTTCGTTTCCAGGGCGCTCAATTCAGTATGCGCTTTGTCCCGGCGGGACTCCAGTTTTGTCAAGGCCTGCTGCCGTGATTTGAGCTCAGCTTCCCCCGGGAGTGTTGCTTTGCTCCGGGTGGGAGAGGGGTGCTCCGTCGAGCCGCACACCGGGCAGGGCGCACCCTCGCTCAGCGTGCCGGCCAGGATGGCCGCCTGCCCCTTGTTCCATACCTCCTGCAGACCGGCGAGTTCCTCTTTTGTTGAGAGATATTGATCCCGGGTCTGCTGGAAACGGAGGGAGGCCGATTGATATGCCTTTTTGGTTAAGGTAAGCTCCGCCTGCTGTTCCTCCAGCGTTTTTCTTTTGCCGTACAGCTGCGCCGCCTCCCTGCAGGCAGCCTCCAGTGCCGGGGTCAGGGCTGCCTGGTTAACCGCCTCGAGGTGGGCTTTGGCCTTTTCTTCCAGGGTATGCCGGAGCTCGGCCAGGGATTTTTCGCAGTCTTTTTGCTGCCCATCTGCGGACACGGCTTTTTCCCGGGATTCCCTGACCTTGTTCCGGGCGCCTTCGAGGGCGGCCACCTTCTCAGCGCAGCCCTCCAGGTCAATGACTTTGCGCCTTGCGGCTTCCCGCTTCGGCTCTTTTTCCGTTTCCGCCAGCAGTTTTCTCCTTGCCCCGTCCTTAGCGCCCAGGGCCTGTTCCTGCAGCTTTTGCTTTTCCAAAAGGTACCGGGCTGCTTTTTCCGTCTCACTGCGGCGGACCATTAGCGAACGCTCTGCGTCCACCAGGCCGGAGGCCAGGCCGGCCCTCGCCAGCACAACCCGCTGCGCCTCGAATTCCCGGGCTTTTGCTTCCAGCCCGGCTACGGCAGCCTGCGCTTCTGTTTTTTCCTTGAGTTTCTCCTGGATTTGTCTCCCGATATTCAGTCGGTCCTGCACTGCTTTGACTGCTTCACGGCCCTGTTTGATTTGCAGCACCGCTTCCTTGAGTTGTTCTTTATGTAGGTTATACCGCTTCTCCAACTCTCCCCGGTTGTCCGTTCCAGCTTCCTGCAAGACCCAGGTTCGCCGTGCTGAAGACTTTTTGAAGCTTTCCTGGAGACCCCTGGCCGAATCCTTCAGGGCTTCCTCGATCCGGCGGTAAACCTCGGTTCGGAACAGGGTTTCCAGGATCACCTGCCGCTCCCTGGAGTCCGCAGTCAAAAGTCTGCGAAATTCTCCCTGGGGAAGCATAACCACCTGGCGAAACTGGCTGCTCTTAAAGCCCAGGAGTTTCCCCACCGCTTCCGTGACCTTGATGCAGCCGTCTGCCAGGACGGCGCCGTCTTCCTCTCCGGACTTAACTCCTGTCAACTCCCAGAGTGTGGCGGTGGAACGCATGGTCGTGGTCCCTTCACCGGACTTCTTGGGCCGCTCCTGCTCCGGGCTGCGCTTAACGCGGTAGGTTTCCGCCCCGACGGCAAAGTCAAGGGTGATTTCTGTCGGCTCTGACAGGCCGGCGTGGTCGCTGCGCATCTGCTTGCCGTCCCGCTCCGCGCCGCTGGTGTCCCCGTAGAGGGCAAAGCAAATGGCGTCGAGAATGGCCGTTTTGCCCGACCCGGTGGGGCCGTGGACCAGGAAAAAAGTACGCCCGCCCAGCTCCGTGAAGTCCAGCACCTGCGTTCCGGCGTAAGGCCCGAAGGCGCTTATTGTAAGTCTAACCGGTCTCATGACAGCACCTCCCGCTCCTGCCGGTAAAGCGCTTCCACTGTGTCGGTGAAGGATTCCGCCTGTTCTTGTGTCAGTGGGTCCCCTGTGACCTGTTCGAAAAAGGAAGCGAAGAGGTCCATCTCTGCCAGACGCCGGTGGTCCCCGCCGGGCCCGCGCAGGTCACCCCCGTCAGTCAGGTGGGGGCGCTCAATGTGCAGGACGTTGGGGTACACCTCCCGGAGTTTGCCGATGGCGTCCAGGACGGCGCCGGTGTCCCTCAGGGTGACCATCAGGTAGTCTTCCCGACATTCTCCGTTCTGCGGTCCCTCCAGGATCTCGTTTAGAAAGCCATCCAGGCAGCGCAGGTCCCGGCGGGGGGTGAGGGGGATTTCTTCCACCGTTACATTTCCAGCCTCGTCCATTTCCACCAGGGTTGCAGATTTTTTATGGGCGGCCTCGGAAAAGGAATACTTCATCAGCGACCCGGCATAGCGAATGCGCCCGCCGCCGGCGTTCTGGGGCCGGTGCAGGTGCCCCAGGGCCGTGTAGTGGAAGGGTTGGAAACAGGCGGCTTCGACCGCCCCCGAGCCCCCGACGGAAAGAGGCCGCTCCGACTCGCTCCCTTCGCCGCCCGCCACAAAGGCGTGGGCGACGGCAACGGTACGCGCTCCCTTTGGTATTGATTTCGTTATGTAGTTGACCAGTGAAAGCATGGCCCGGTCGTGGTCGGACACGCCCGGATCAGCCAGGCATTCCCTTACCACTGACGGTTCGGCGAAAGGGAGCGGGCAAAAGTAGACCGGCCCATAAGCGTCGTTAATAACAACCGGCGCCAGGTTCGCCGGCTGTCCGGCGAGGTGCAGACCCTGGCGGGCCAGCAGGCGGTTGCCGAACCCCAGTCGCTCCGGGCTGTCGTGGTTGCCTGCGATCATGATGATGGGGATGTTGTAGTCGAGGAGGATCTTGGAGAGCACTTCGTCCAGGAGTTTCACAGCCTCGGCCGGGGGTACCGAGCGATCGTAAACATCCCCGGCGATGAGGATGACGTCCGGCTTGGTGTCGCCGGCGAGTCTGATAAATTGGTCTAATATGTAGGACTGTTCACCGGTAAGGTGGACGCCGTGAAAGATGCGCCCTAGGTGCCAGTCGGATGTGTGTAGAATTTTCATCATTTTACCTCATTTTAAGGATATTACCGTTCCCGCTGCTTTCACGATGAAAACGGCGTCTTTGACAGCCTTTCCTCGTCCTACCGGCTGTACTCATTGGTAGGCATAAGGTCCACATCACCGCAAAAAGCAAATTCCCTTTCTTTTCTCAAACACTTTTAGTGTTATATATCTTGAACCATTTTCAATCCATTTTAGCCCGCGCAAATCTAATATACACTCTCTAAAGTAAGCATATGATATCAGGATCATTTCGTCAATGAACCACAGCAAAGCGGAAAAACTTTAAGTATAACCATCAAACCGTATACAACGTCCCAGGTTAATAATAAAATGCTACATATTATTAAAACATCCTTTTGCAGCAATTAAAATAGACAGTGACAGCCTCTTTCTTGGCATATTGTGTAATGTTGGCAGGAAATAGTCAAAATGATAGGGAATTAAAGTAAACAAGAAGGAGGTGAGCCAGTGCGGGATGCTGTTTTTTTTCCACCATCAGGCCAGTCGGTGCAGTCGTTAATCGCCCAAGCCCGGAAAGCCCAGGATCTGTACTACGGTAGTTTCCTTCTTTCTCATCTATGCCGGGTATCCGCCACAAAGGCGCGGGAAAGTTTCGAGGCGAGGTGATCTTTCCCTGCCTGGACGAACCTTCCCTGCCCAACATGTTTGTGGCCGTTATTGAGAGGGTGAAGACCAGGATATTAAAAAGGTTGGAAATGAGCTTAGAATCTTCGCAGGAGGGGGACTTTGTAAAGGTTAACCATAAAAATAAAGGAGAAGTATGAAATTGAAACGGTTTATCACCATTCTTAGAATTATTATTCTGGTTGCCGCTTTTTTGCCGGTTTTCACACTGACGGCGCTGGCGGCGGATGGAACATGGACAAATGAGGGAAATTATATAGAAGTTACACCGAGCGGTAGTACCTATACCATCACAACAGCCGCCGAGCTGGCCTGGGTGGCTGCTCAGGTCAACAGCGGCGCGACAACCTTTTCAGGGTCTACGATTTCTCTGAGAGCCGACATCGACCTGTCCGAACACTACTGGGCTCCGATAGGAATGGATTCTACAAATTGTTTCAAAGGCAGTTTTAACGGAAACAATCATGCGATTACAGGGATGATAATAAACGATTCAAGTTTAACAAAAGTAGGGTTTTTTGGGTATGTTTGTTCTTCCAATATCAGAAATATTGGAATTGATCTTTCAATTAATTCATCGACCGGTACTGCAGTCGGAGGACTTGCCGGATATGTTGACGGAGGTAGTATTACTAACTGTTGCGTCACGGGCAGCTTAACGGGTGGAGCCGGAGATGCCTATGTAGGAGGCCTCGCGGGAAATGTCATAAAAAGCGGCCAAATAATAAACTGCTATGCAAAAGACAGTGTGACGGCCGGCGGCTCAGCTGGGTATGCCGGTGGCCTGGTGGGACACCTTTCAGCAACCTGCAGCATAAAAAACAGTTATGCTACGGGTAATGTTGTTTCTACGGGAATGTCAGGCTATGCCGGGGGGCTGGTGGCATGGGTTGCGTCCGGTTTCATAACAAACAGCTACGCCACTGGTAACGTATCAGGTGGAATTAATGCCTGTGTAGGCGGCCTGGTGGGACATAATTATTATTCAGCTGCAAAAATTACAAATTGTTACGCTACAGGAAGCTTAACAGGTGGCATTTATGCTAAAATAGGCGGTCTGGTGGGGGAGAATAGCGGCGTCATATCATACGGGTATTGGAACAGCAATGCAGCCAGTAAAGGTATCGGATCCGACACGGGCACAAGCACGCTCACTTCCATGAAGCCGGCCGAGATGCAAGCTACGGCTTTTATTGCAACGCTCAATACCAATGTAACGAATCTGAATGATCCCACGTTAAAGTTATGGAAGCTTATAAATGGTATAAACGGCAATTATCCGGTGCTTGAAGGCGTGGGCGATGGCCTTGACATTATCACAAACGTGGAAACACCGACGATAAACACAAACCCGGCGGACAAAACGTCATGCGTGGGTGGGGCGGCTAGCTTGTCGGTTGTGGCAACTGTCAGCAAAGGAACACTATCCTATCAGTGGTACAGCAATACAATCGACAGCAACAGCGGCGGAACCATTATAGATGGCGCTGTAAATTCGACTTATTCGGCGCCGGCTGATACCGCGGGAACAATATATTACTATTGTGTGGTTACAAACACGGATACCGGCGCTACAGGAATTCAGATCGTTACAGTAACAAGCGAAACGGCGGAAGTGAAGGTCGAGGTATGCGAAAACGTGGCGCCAACGGCGTCAAATGTCAAGATATCAGACAAGATGAAAGTGGGTAAGACAATAACAGGCAGTTATACCTATGCCGATTCGGAGGGCGATGCTGAAGGGGCTTCAATTTTTAAATGGTACCGGGCTGATGACGCCGGTGGAACAAATGAAGCAGAAATTATTGGCGAAACAAGTATAACATATACCCTGACCGGTACTGACCTTGGCAAATTCATCTGCTTTGAAGTAACACCCGTTGCCTTAACAGGCACATTGACGGGAACGGCAACTAAGAGTTCTTATACAAGTGCAGTAGCGGAAGAAGGTACATCGGGCTATTGGCCGGATTATGCAGCAACTGCTGCGCCCGCTTTAAAAGACAAAACCTATACCATCACAACAGCCGCCGAGCTGGCCTGGGTGGCGGCTCAGGTTAACGGTGGTAATGCATTTATCGGTTTTAAATTTATTCTAGGATCTAATATTGATCTATCGGATCATTACTGGGCGCCGATAGGAACAGATGGAGTCAAATGCTTCAGGGGTAGTTTTGACGGGAATGGATATAAGATTTTCGGTCTTAAAATAGGCACATCCACAAGCGCTGACCCATCCCTAACCAATATTGGTTTGTTTGGATGGACTGTTCAGGCTACAATAAACAATGTAGGTTTACCGGATGCAGCAATCTATTCATCAAAGGATAATGCCAGTATTGGCGCCCTGGTGGGGATAGCAGGTTCAAGTACAATAATAACAAACTGTTATGCTGCAGGCAGCTTGAGAAGCACCGGTAGCAACGCTAGTATTGGCGGCCTAGTGGGAACGGCCGTTGTCGGCGCGACAATAAAAAATAGCTACGCTACTGGCAGTGTAACAGGCGGTGACTTTGCCAGAGTAGGCGGCTTGGTGGGATATAATTATTTTTACAACGCCGCAATAACAAACAGCTATGCCACAGGCAGCGTAACAGGCGGCATCTCTGCCAGAGTAGGCGGCCTGGTGGGATTGAATAAAGGCCTTATAACAAACAGCTATGCCACAGGCAGCGCAACAGGCGGCTTAAATACCAAAATAGGCGGTCTGGTGGGAGATAACACCCTTACCATAACAAACGGTTATTGGAACAGCAGCGCTACCGGCGCAGGTGTCGGATCCGACACGGGCACAAGCACGCTCACTTCCATGACATCGGCCGAGATGCAAGCTACGGCTTTTAGTGCAGCGCTCAATACAAATGTAACGAATCTGAATGATCCCACGTTAAAGTCATG
This sequence comes from Pelotomaculum sp. UBA5255, assembly GCA_002408725.1. Taxonomy (GTDB): domain Bacteria; phylum Bacillota; class Desulfotomaculia; order Desulfotomaculales; family Pelotomaculaceae; genus DTU098. The sequence goes on along the minus strand of DHTR01000009.1, from coordinate 28 downwards.
GAAACTTTTAAATGGTATAAACAACAAT
>DHTR01000002.1 GCA_002408725.1 Pelotomaculum sp. UBA5255 | reverse complement strand
GCTTATTATTTCCGTAATTCTGGCCTCAACAATAGACTGGACCAGAATTACGGAAATAATAAGCCTTGCCGGTAAAGTGATCAGGGGTTTTCATTACCCGGGCTTTCTGCCGGGAGGAGTTGTTTTTTGCGGAGGTGTGTCCCAGTTAAGCGGACTGGCCCCGGTAGCAGGAGAAATATTGCAGATGCCGGTTCGGATCGGTCAATTTCAAACTGTGGGGCTGACTTTGAGCCCTGCTTATACCAATGCCCTGGGCCTCGTTAAATACCAGTTTTCGCGCCTGCGCGGTGAAAGAAAGAATTTTAAAGTCCGCCAGGACCAAAATGAAGGGTTTGTGGACAGGGTTATAAACTGGTTTCAGGATAGGAAAAAAGGCGATCGGCGCTATTAGTCGGCTCGTTCGCGAATGTTATTTAATACGCCGGATGCGGTTTTAAAAAATTCCCAGCGGTAGTAATTATAGAGGGGGACTAAGGCATGCTTGACTTTGAACTCGACCTTGACCAGTTCGCCAACATAAAGGTCATTGGGGTCGGGGGAGGTGGAAACAACGCGGTAAACCGGATGATTCACGCAGGGCTTAAAGGAGTTGAATTTATCGCGGTTAACACCGACGCCCAGGCGCTTTATCTGGCGCAGTCCAACCACAAAATTCAAATTGGCACCAAACTGACCAAAGGCCTGGGCTCAGGAGGCAATCCCGAAATCGGTCAGAAGGCGGCTGAAGAAAGCCGCGATGAAATCCTGCAGGCCCTGAAGGGGTCTGACATGGTTTTTGTCACTGCCGGCATGGGTGGCGGAACAGGCACCGGGGCTGCTCCCATTGTGGCTGAGATTTCCAAAGAACTGGGAGCCCTGACCGTGGGTGTTGTAACCAAGCCATTTACGTTCGAAGGGCGCAAGAGGGCCTCCCAGGCGGATCTCGGCATTGAGACACTGAAGGAAAAAGTAGACACGTTGATTACCATTCCGAACGATCGGCTTTTACAGGTGATTGAAAAGCAAACTTCCATTGTTGAAGCCTTCCGGATCGCAGATGATGTGCTGCGTCAGGGTGTTCAGGGCATTTCTGACCTGATTGCCGTGCCCGGCTTGATTAATCTTGACTTTGCCGATGTCAAAACCATTATGAGAGAAACAGGTTCTGCCCTGATGGGTATCGGCACCGCAGGTGGGGATAACAGGGCCACGGAGGCTGCCCGCGCCTCTATTTCCAGCCCGCTTTTGGAGACCTCCATTGAGGGGGCCAGGGGGGTTTTATTAAATATCACCGGTGGAACATCCCTGGGCCTGTTTGAAGTCAACGAGGCGGCGGAGATTATCGCCCAGGCTGCCGACCCGGAGGCCAACATTATTTTTGGCGCGGTCATCGATGAGCGGATGGAAGATAATGTAAGGGTGACGGTAATTGCCACGGGATTTGACCAAAGAGTCCATAAAAAAGGAAGCCCCGTGGCTGAACTGGAGATTAAGCCCTTTTCAAGCCATGATGAACTGGATATTCCAGCTTTTCTGCGCAGGCGATAACATAGAAGAAAGATTCCCCCTGCCTGGACGGGGGGGTTTTTTATGAGCTGGGTGAAAAGGTCTCTTTTGGAATATTGAAAGATACAATATTGATCTTTAAGTAGGTTTTTGTATAAAAAGCAGCCACTCCACCAAAGCTAAAAAAAATTCTGTAAAGGGGAGTGGCCTGTGGCCAGCGCAAAAAGGAACATAGAAAGCCAGAAATCAAGGGAAACCGCAAGGAAAATTTGAACCGTATTCGGGGAACCCAAAAAGTGATTGACCCGGAGCGGGGTTTAAGAAAACAAGTAAAGATAGCGCTTTTAGGAAAGGGGAGGAACGATGAATAAGAACAAAAAACCGAGGCTGACCATGATGGCCAGCAGCGCCGGGTGAGCGGCAAAACTAAGTCCTCAGGACCTGGCACAGGTACTGTGTCAACTGACCCCGGTGGAGGACCCAAACTTGCTGGTAGGTTCCTCCACCTGCGATGATGCGGCGGTTTACCGCCTGAATGATGAAATAGCCATTGTGCAGACAGTTGATTATTTTACACCGGTGGTTGACGACCCATATACCTTTGGAGCCATTACTGCGGCAAATGCTTTAAGCGACATTTACGCAATGGGAGCAAAACCGCTTTTAGCCCTGAATATCATCGGCTTTCCATGCAAGGATTTGTCCCTGGAAGTGCTGGTGGAAATCCTGAGGGGCGGTGCCGACAAGGTGAAGGAAGCCGGGGCGCTTGTGGTGGGCGGTCACACCATTGAGGATAAAGAGCCAAAATACGGGCTTGCCGTTACCGGCCTGGTACATCCGGACAGGGTTATCAAAAATGCCGGGGCACTTCCGGGGGATGCCCTGATTCTGACCAAGCCCCTGGGTACTGGGATTATCACAACCGCCGTTAAAGGTGAACTGGCAGATGACCGGACGTACAGCCGCGCTGTAAAATTGATGGAAGCTCTGAATGACCGAGCCTCCCGGGTTATGGTCGAAGCCGGGGCGCATGCCTGCACAGACATCACGGGCTTTGGACTGATGGGCCACCTGTATGAAATGGTAGCAGCCAGCGGTACGTGCGCACGCATCTTTTTTTCACAAATACCCATCCTTGAACAAGTCCGTGAGCTTGCCTCCATGGGGCTGATCCCGGCAGGGGCTTACCGGAACCTGAAATATCTTGAGGAAAAGCTGCAGTGGAACAGTTCTATCGATGAAACGGAAAAGCTGATCCTGGCGGATCCCCAGACTTCGGGCGGCCTCCTGATGGCCGTCCCCGGGGAAAATGCGGCAGCCACCCTGGAAGCCCTTACAGCCGCAGGTGTAAGGGGAATCAAAATCGGTGAAATTATCAATAGAGA
>DHTR01000032.1:5341-5595 GCA_002408725.1 Pelotomaculum sp. UBA5255 | reverse complement strand
TGAACAACTAACCGCACCGAACCAGTCTGCCTCGCAGGACTCCTTTTCCGACCAGGCGGCCACCTCCGGCATGGTCAAAGCAAGTGTGGGAATCATCATCTTCTCCGCGAAAGACCCGGAAGGACGCCTTCAACTGGATTCCATCAACAGATGGCTTACGGGCCGGTATAACATCTTCAGGCAGGCAACTATAACTGCCCCTGTCCAGGAATTGGAGGGACATCTGCACGTTCCCCCGGAAAACAGCGACACCC
>DHTR01000032.1:0-5171 GCA_002408725.1 Pelotomaculum sp. UBA5255 | reverse complement strand
ACACCCAGGGAGGTTCAAATACCGTTTCCCCGGGAAGCAGCGGCCAATCGGTCGGAGCAGGAAAAACAGGACCTGTGCCGGCGGGGAACAAAGGAACTGCAGTGTCCGGCGGTCAGACTCAAGCAAAACCGGTCCAGCAGGAACCCGAATACATATTAAGAAAATAAATAGTAGGCCAAGTTGTTTAAGTGAGAAAGCTGGATTATAAATATTTTAATAAGTGTTTTTAGCTGGTATCAAAAGCAGTTGGATGGCAAATAATAACTTTGAGGTGTAGAACTCTTGGTGGATAAACAATTGTTGAAAGAAGTGCTGGACACTGCATCGGCCAACGGCTGCGATTTTTCAGATATTTTTATTGAGAACAAGCAGACCACCGGCATCCGCTGTGAAGCGGGTAAAATTGAAAAGATTCAAACCGGCGTGGAGACCGGCGCGGGGCTCCGGGTCATCTGCGGGGATTCGACAGCCTACGCCTACACCAACGACCTCTCCCGGGCCGGCTTGACCGAAGCAGCGAAAATTGTCAGTCATGCCGCAGCTTGCGGGAAAAAAGGTGTTAATCTGGATTTTACCCGGGTGAAGCCCCTGGTTGACTTTGTTTTTAAGGAACGCCCGGAAGACGTACCCACCGAGCGAAAAGTTGCGGTGGTGGAAGCCTCCGACAGGGCGGCCCGGTCGGAGGGCGGGGCTCAGGTTAAACAGGTGATCGTCGGGTACGGCGACATGGTGCAAAAGGTTGTTATCGCTAACAGCAATGGGAATTACGTGGAAGATGAGCGCATCCGCACCCAGCTTATCGTTCAGGCGGTAGCGGCCTCGGGGGCGGTTATTCAAACGGGCCACGAAGCAGTCGGAGGCCTTTGCGGGTTTGAGCTTTTTGAAAGCTACCCGCCCGAGCAGGTGGCCGCGGCAGCCGCCAGGCGTGCGGTGGAGATGCTTGAGGCCAAACCGGCCCCGGCTGGTAAAATGCCTGTGGTTATGGCCGGGGAGGCCGGGGGCACCATGGTTCACGAGGCCTGCGGCCACGGCCTGGAAGCCGACCTGGTCCAGAAAGGCACTTCAGTGTATGCCGGGAAAAAGGGACAGGCTGTCGCTGCCGAGGAAGTGAGTGTTATTGATGACGCAACCATTGATCACCGCTACGGGTCCTACCGCTTTGATGACGAAGGGGTACCCGCCCGAAAGGTTAACTTGATTGACAAAGGCGTGCTGAATGATTTTTTATTTGACCGCCTGTCCGCCTCCAGGGACGGCAGGTCATCCAACGGCCACGGACGCCGGGAATCCTACCAGCACAAGCCCATTCCAAGAATGGGAAACACATATATTGCGCCGGGAAAAACCGACCCGGATAAAATCATCAAGGAGACAAGAAACGGGCTCCTCGTGAAGAAAATGGGCGGAGGCCAGGTTAACACAACCACCGGGGATTTTGTTTTCGACGTGGCCGAAGGCTACCTGATCAAGGACGGTGAGATCGGTCCCATGGTGAGGGGCGCAACCCTGACAGGGAACGGCCCCGAGGTTTTGCGAATTGTGGATATGGTGGGCAGTGACCTGGGTTTTACCATCGGTACCTGCGGGAAAGACGGTCAGGGAGTTCCTGTAAGCGACGCCCAACCGACCCTTGCCATCAGGCAGCTCATCGTCGGTGGTACCACTCACGGCAAGCCGCAGGGCCAAATCAGGCGGCTCTAGAGCCGGCGCGCACATTTTTTTCGTTGCTACCGTCGACAAGGCGCCGAAATCACCAAAAACCGGAAGTTGCAGGTCCAAATTTGCCTGATCCTGCTTCCAGCAAAAAATGCGAGGTGCAAATGAATTTGCACCTCGCATTTTGTCGGGATGCAATCAGTAATTGGCATTATGTGGGTTTATAACCGTTGGTTTTCATACACAACTCTATTTCACAAGGCATATGTTATATAGTAAATATAATTATATAGAGCTTTATTGTGATTCGCACCGGTTTCACAGGGGGTATAGAGATGAAAATCGGAGATATCGTTACCAGGAAAATTTACGGAGAGGACATGCAGTTTTGTATCATTGGTTTCTACACAAACCAGGCTACGGGGGAACGGGTGGCCATCCTGGCGCTCTTAGATCCCAGTCTGATTGTGGAGGCGGCTGTACAGGATCTGGCCCCCATCTCGGCGAGACACCTGTTTGCCCTGACCACACCCGTGTTTGTTCATTAAGAACTGCCGTTATGGCAGTTCTTATTTTATATGGGGATCTTACTGAATAGATCTAAATATATCTACCCAATTAAAAGGAACTTTTTGACTGGTATTGAATTATACTCGTGCGGCTTATAGTAAACACCAAAAAAAAGAGAATAATAAAACGAACAGTGGATCCACGGCATGACGGGAAACAGAGAAGGGAGCTGTAATTTGTGGACAATGAGGAAACCTTTTTGGGCACTGCCGAGACGGCTATTTCCAGCGCCTTGCAGCTGGGCGCCCAATTAGCCGAGGCTTATATCTGCAATTCCAAGGAGCTTAACATTGAAGTAAGGGAGGGCCGCGTCGAAACCATGAAACTTGCCGGTGACCGCGGCATGGGTCTGCGGGTTATGCGCGACCACCGCACCGGTTTTTCATTCAGCACGGACTTTAGCCCCGGAGGCATCAAAGCTGCCGCAACAAAGGCTCTGGCCAATTGCAGACTGACGGTCGAAGACCGGTATCTGCAATTGCCTTCACCGGGCGCTTTTTACCCGGAACTGGCGATTTATGACCCGGGGATCAGAGAAGCCACGGTTGAACAAAAAATTGACCTGGCGAGGTCCATGGAGGAGGCCGCCAGGTCCTACGACCCCAGGGTTAACATTATCGAAAGTTCCACCTATCAGGACGGTGAGGCACAGGTTACTGTTGTCAACAGCCTCGGCCTGAAACTCAATTACAGGGGGGCCTACTGCGGAGTTTACCTGGCCTTGACTGCCGGGGAAGGGGATAACAGTCAGACCGGATTTGCCCTTGATTTTGACCTTAAATACCAGGCCTTAAAACCGGAAGAAGTAGGCCGGGAGGCTGCCCTGCGGGCTGTACGAATGCTTGGAGCAGCGCCGGTGACAACACGCAAGGCGGCTGTAGTGCTGGACCCTTACGTGGCGACAGGCTTTCTAAGTCTCATTGGCCCGGCCCTGACTTCGGAGGCTGTTCAAAAAGGCCGCTCACTATTTGCGGGGAAAATTGACACAAAGGTTGCCTCCAGCAACATTACGGTTATCGATGACGGGGCGCTACCCGGGGGCATCGCCTCCGCTCCCTTTGACGGGGAAGGCGTGGCAACCTCCAGAACCGTTCTCATTGAAGGTGGAGCGCTCAAGGGGTATCTGTACAATACTTACACGGCGGCTAAAGACGGCCTTCAGTCAACCGGAAATGGAGTCCGCAATTCTTTTAAGGGAACACCAGAGGTCGGCGTTACCAATTTTTTCATTGAGCCCGGCTCAATACCGGTAGATCAGTTGATTTCAGAGGCAGGCAATGGCATCTATATTACAGATGTAATGGGCATGCACACGGCAAACCCGATTTCGGGGGACTTTTCTGTGGGGGTGGCCGGCCTGTTAATTGAAGGAGGACGGCTGACCAGGCCTGTGCGCGGGATGGCGCTGGGCGGAAACATCATGGAGTTGCTGGCTAAAGTGGATGCCGTGGGGAACGACCTTCAGTTTTACGGGGGCAGGGGTTCACCCACTCTGAGAGTTTCCGAAATGACACTGAGCGGACAATAAAATTGAAGAATAAAAGATTTTACTTCTTCTTGGCGATTGTCTGCTAATTATGGTAAAATGTCACCAGCGCACGAGGGGTGCTTACATTGAAAATACTGATTTTGCACGGCCCCAACTTGAATCTGCTTGGCAGTCGTGAGCCTTCTATTTATGGAAACCTGACCCTTGAACAAATTAACGGGCAGCTGTCGGAACTGGCGGCCGAACTTGGTGTTGCCGTTGCCTGCCGTCAGTCCAATCACGAAGGGGAATTAATCGATATATTGCAGGAAGCGGCGGGGGAGATGAGCGCGGTTGTTTTCAACCCCGGAGCATACGCTCATTACAGCTATGCCCTGCGTGACACCGTGGCCGCTATCGGTATTCCAACTATCGAGGTTCACCTTACCAACATCCACGCGCGGGAAGATTTCCGGAGGTGTTCGGTGATTGCCCCGGCAGCTTCGGGGCAAATCAGCGGGCTTGGCGCTAACGGCTATCTCCTGGCTTTGCGTGCGGCTGTTGAACTGGCAAGCGCCCGGGAGGACAGACATTGAAAAAAAGGATAGAAAAGCTTCGCAAACGTTTTGAGGGCGCCGGTGTGGATGCGCTCTATGTTACCAACCCGGAGAACCGCTTTTACCTGAGCGGTTTCACCGGTACGGCCGGCGCCCTCTTGCTGTGCCGGGACAAATCCTACTTAATCACGGATTTTCGCTACGTCGGACAGGCCTCCCGGGAAAGCCCTGATAATCAGGTAATTGAGGCTGCCGGCGAAAGTTCAGAGGCCTTGCCGAAGCTTTTATCGGAAAACAGTGTTTTGTTGCTTGGCCTGGAGGGAGATCACCTGACCCATAATCAGTTTCTCGCCCTGAGGGAGAAACTCAGTGGAGTCGAATTAAAGAACCCTGCAGGATTGGTGGAAGAACTCCGGGCACGTAAGGACAAGCGGGAGATCGCCTTAATTGAGGAGGCAGTGCGGCTTGCCGATGAGGCTTTCACGGAAATCCTGCCGCTGATCAGGCCCGGTGTACCTGAGCGGGAAGTCGCCCTACAGCTGGAGTACTCGATGCGGCGGTTGGGCGCGGAAGGCGCCGGCTTTAAAATAATTGTCGCCTCCGGCTACCGGTCCTCCCTTCCCCACGGTGTGGCTTCCCCCAGAATCATGGCCCAGGGTGATTTGGTCACACTTGACTTTGGGGCGGTCTACGGCGGGTACCACTCTGATATTACCCGAACGGTGGTACTGGGTAAGTCTGAGCAAAAACAAAGGGAGATCTATCAGCTTGTCCTCGAAGCCCAGATGAGCGCCATAGCCTCCCTGCGGGCCGGGATCAGCGCCTCGGAAGTCGACCGTGCCGCCAGGGAGATTATTGAACATGCGGGATACGGAGAGCGGTTCGGGCACAGTACAGGTCACGGGGTGGGCCTCAGCATC
>DHTR01000062.1 GCA_002408725.1 Pelotomaculum sp. UBA5255 | reverse complement strand
TTGAAAACAAAAATAAATGCCTGTCTGGCAGGCATTTATTTTTGTTTTCAAGATTATGGTAAATGAGGAATGGGCGCTGTGGCCATGAAAGCAATTATTGAAAGCATGTTGAAATAGTTTGTGTATAATTTACGATCGCTGTTTAGGTATCCTTAAAAGGCTGCTTTTAACAACTGTGCTTTATGCCTTGAAAAGTTAACTGTTGTGACTTTAGCTTGTCCCAGGGTATTATTTGTTTCGAGCCATTGCGAGGTATACTTTAGGAATACTTTAAGTGGTGGTGGTAAATCGTCACTATTTCGTATGGCCAGAACAGTTTTTCTAGTTATTGTAGGTTTTATCGTTATAATCCTTAGATTAGGATCACGCTCTGATGCGACAACGTGAGACGAGAGCACAGTAACGCCAAGTTCTTCACGTACAAAACCCAGCATTGTTTTTACTATGGCACAATTAATAATTGTTTTAGGAGTAAAGCCAACTGCCTGGCAGGCTCTGCAGAAATCTTTATAGTGTCCGGAAGTAGCAGGGGTCAAAATGAAATTCTCTTTTTCTAATTCCTTTATATCTACTGATTTCCTATTAGCTAAAGGATGAAGGTAATGAGTAACAAGAACCATTTTGTCATGTATTAGGGGGTAATACCGAAAGTTGGGATCAGGAGCCGGAAGCTGACAAATAGCCGCATCAATTTTTGAGGAATGCAACATGCGTAGGAGTTCCTCACATTGTTCTTCCATAAGAGTCATTTTGATTCCGGGAAATTTGTTTTGAAAAGATACCAGCAGGTTTGGGATGTTGGAATGTCCAACTACCGCTATAACCCCCAGGGCAAGGTTTCCTTTTTCAATGGATACATATTCATGGATGCATCGGCGGGCTTTAGCCACTTCTGACATTATTCTTTTGGCATGTGTAACAAACTCTGCCCCTGCAGGGGTAAGCTGTACAGACCGGGTCGTTCTCACGAATAAACTGATACCCAATTCATTTTCAAGTTTACCGATTTGCTGGGATAGTGAGGACTGAGATGTTTTGATCTCTTCGGCGGCACGTGTGAAATTATTGTATTTTGCTACAGCTAATACATATTCTAATTGATGCATCTCCATAATATCCCTCCTTAAGTCTATGATGCAATTAAAAGAGCCCCGTATTTTTGACTGTGCTTTGTCTTGGAACATCAGAAGCACAGAATAGTATTGGCAATTGTATATTGAAGGGCACCCATTTTATGATTCCGTCAAAAATCAGGGCAATTTTTCATTTATCACGAAACCACTCCCTATTTCAACTGTATAATCTACTGCATTCTTTTCCAATTTTCCTTCCTTGATTTTACTGCATATTAATATGGTTAATAGTATTCACAGAAAAAAAATACTAGTTAGTTGTGCATCAAAAGGGATCCCAGTTCTTTGAACTTAATTTCACATCCTTAAATAAAAATAAAAATATATTCTACCCCTGGGAAGTCAAGATTCTTGCAAACAGCTTTATTTAATTTTACATTATGTAATTTAATAAGTAAACAGTTTTCTTATATATTTGTTTATATGGTTCATGATATTATACTGCAGACCATATCGCTATATGATGTAGTATCATTCTTCTTGCTGTTCGTGTTTTGTTTACTTCCGTGCCGGTGATGGTTGCCCCACAGCGTATATCTTTTTAATAGGTTTTCTATGTGATGGAAGGTACGGGCTGGTGTCGGCAGTATAAGTTATTCTGTCCCTGGTAGAACCTGTGTATCTAGTTGAAAATAACACAAAAACCCTTCTTATTGCTTGAGCAAATAAAAGTGGTAATAAATCCTAGTTTTATATTAGAAATTAAGATCAGGAGAAATATCCAGTGGTTATCCCGGCAGTATTGATTAGCGGAACTTATTAATACAATCGTTAACGCATATTTCACTTTTTTCACTGGCAGGTGATAAAATGAAAATGGCTTAAAAGTGGGGATGCGTAATTGGTTTATTCTTAATAATTGTTAAAATTGGACAAGTGTCCTTATAGATATGGTAATAATTCTTAGCCAATATATTATGATAGGACTCTTATCTTCTAAATAGATGTGTTTGTTGAATAGGTGATTATGTTAATGAAATGTTGCATGGTTAATTATAATTATTGCGAATATTGCATATAATCGCCTTGTTTGTTTAAGTGAAAAACTTAACTACAAGAATCCTTTGGAGCCAGCGCAGGGAGTCGTTGAAGCCGGATCATTTGCTTTGACGTGATCTTTGGAGCCAATGGGCCAAAGCTAAAATATAATTAAGAGTGAGGTGAGGCATCAAGGGGTCTATAAGATAACTCTATGTTATCTTATTTGTTGAGCAGTTTAAATCTTTTCGCGGGCTGATTTTTAGATTTTTAATTTTGAGAGGAGAAGAAATTATATGGCCAAAATTATTACCCCGGAGGAATCTGCAGCGTTGGTTAAAGACGGTGCACACGTATCATGGACCACAGCAGGTTTATGCGGTTTTCCCGAAGAGCTGGCGATAGCACTTGAGAATCGTTTTATGGAAACCGGACATCCCCGGGATCTTTGGAACATGCACAGCTGCGGCTGCGGCGACTGGAAGACCAGAGGAATGGGCCATGTAGGAAATGAGGGTATGTCCATAAGGCACACCGCCGCACATATTGGCGAGGCCCCCAAGTTGGGCAAGTTGATACTCGAAAATAAAGTCCAGTGCCACCTGTTTCCCCAGGGTGTCATGGCGCACTTATTCCGGAATATGGCCGGCAAAAAAGGTGGTTTGCTGACTAAAGTAGGTCTGGGCACCTATGCTGACCCCCGCCGGCAGGGCGGCAAAATTAACGATATCACCCCGGATGGAGTAGAACTGGTTAATTTTAAAGGGGAAGAGTATTTGTACTATCACCCCCTTACCATTGATGTAGCCATGATCCGCGGCACCATTTGCGACGAAGACGGCAATATGACCATGGACGAAGAGCCGTTGTTCCTGGAAGCGCTGCACCAGGCTATGGCGGCTAAAAGCAACGGCGGCATTGTCATTGCCCAGGTTAAGTACATTGCCAAAGCAAAAACACTCAATCCCAAGGCTGTAAAAGTGCCGGGCGTTCTGGTGGATTACATCGTTGTCGGCAAGCCGGAAAATCACCTGCAGACAAGAGTCACCCTGAATGATCCCTCCATGGATGGACGACTCAGAAAGCCCCTGTCGCGGATTGACCCCATGCCTCTTGACGAGCGCAAGGTTGTAGGCCGCAGGGCTGCATTAGAGCTGAGGAACAACGCCTGCGTCAACATGGGCATCGGGATGGCTGACGCGGTTGCCGCTGTGGCTGCAGAAGAAGGCGTAAGCGATGACTTGTTAATGACCATCGAGTTAGGCGCCTTTGGCGGCGTACCGGCCAAAGGTATGGATTTCCCGGCTGCCATCAACCCTGATTGTCTAATTGACCATGTAAACATGTTTGACTTCTATGACGGCGGCGGCCTTGACATCTGCTTCCTGGGAATGGCCCAATGTGATGTCGAGGGCAACATCAACGTCAGCAAGTTCGGACCCAAGGTAGTGGGACCGGGCGGATTCGTCAACATTTCATCATTCGCCAAGAAGGCGGTTTTCTGCGGCACTTTAACCGCAGGCGGAGCGGAATATGAGGTAAAAGACGGCACCATCAAAATCCAGAAAGAGGGCAAAATTCAGAAATTTGTCCAGGCCAATGAACATGTCACCTTTAGCGGACAGTATGCCGCTAAAAAAGGACAAGAGGTGGTCTATGTAACTGAGCGCGCCGTGTTCGAACTGGTAGACGGCAAGGTAACCCTGGTCGAAATTGCGCCGGGTATGGACGTGGAAAAAGACGTTATTGCCCATATGGGCTTCAGACCCGAGATTTCTCCCAATTTAAAAGAGATGCCCAAGGAAATATTTGAGCCGGAGTGGGGGGAACTCAAGGGGATTCTGGAGGGAAAAGCCTAAACTCATTAGCGTTTGCGATTGATTGTAATGGTTTTGCATAAATCAACAAAATAGTGGTTCCTCGCTATATCGTGTGGGGCATTCCAAAACCTCGGGAGTAGCCGCTCTTGACATGGAGTCTGCCCGTGTTTCCAATGTCCAAGGGGCACGCAGATTCACTTTGGCCCTTGCCAATCAAGGCTAACACGGGTTTCTCTATATCAAGGGTCTCCGCTTCGCTCCGATGAACGGTTGCGAACAATGAAACAAACATATGTTTACCCACTCAAAACAGCGAGGAGGCAAAATTTTACTGACAAATAAAAGTTGTTGCAGTTTAGTGGGGAGGGTGATGCTGAGAGACAAATAATAGCGGTTGAAGTTTTTTGAATGCAGTAGACTTATAAAAAGAGGAGGAGAAAACGTGTATCTACCAGATTTTGAGTATTACGCACCGGATAGTATCGCGGAGGCCTGCAAACTGTTGTCACAGTTTGGTCCCCGGGCTAAAGTGCTCGCCGGTGGAACCGACTTGATAGCTAAAATGAAAAACGAAGTGTTGAAGCCGGAAATTCTGATCTCCATTAAAAAACTGGACCAAATGAAAAAGATTGAATACGTGCCCGGCAAGGGTGTTGTGATTGGGGCCAGATCGACCCACAACGATTTGGTTAATTCGAAAGTATTAAATGAAAAATATTTATCCATATCGGAAGCAGCTCACCAAATGGCGGCCAACCAGGTGCGCAATGCCGGCACCGTTGGCGGTAATATCAGTAACGCCGTTCCTTCCGCCGACCTGCCGCCGATTTTTATCGCCCTTAACGCAGCCGTAAAAGTGACCGGTGTAAAAGGGGAGCGCAGTTTAGCTCTGGAAGATGTGTTTGCCGGCCCTGGCAAGACAAATTTAACTCAGGACGAGATCATTACCGAAGTGATTATTCCTGACCAAAAAATGACTGGCAGCAACTACATTAAATTCGGACTGCGCGGCGCGGGTGCCTTAGCCGTGGTCGGCGTAGCCGTAGCTGTTCAAGTTGAAAATAATGTGATTAAGGACGCCCGTGTAGCCTTGGGCGCAGTCGCTGCCACACCTGTGCGGGCAAAGAAAACCGAAGAATTCCTGAAAGGGAAGAAGGTTAGTGACGAAGTATTAGCGGAAGCCGGCGTAATAGCCTCCGGAGAATGCAAACCTATTTCCGACGTAAGGGCATCAGCAGAGTACCGCACTGACATGGTGCGGGTCTTTACCAAGCGGGCGTTGCGCGCAGCTATCGACAAAGGCCACGTATAAGAAAGGAGGGGTGAAAATGTCAAATATGATTATAGATAAAGATGGAGTAAGACGTTATGTGGTTTCAATAACTGTTAACGGTGACGAATATACCAAAATGGTTAAATCCAACACGCTTCTGGTCAACTTCTTACGGGATGCTCTGGATCTTACAGGCACCAAAAAAGGTTGCGAACTTGGCGACTGCGGCTCCTGTACTGTACTGCTGGACGGGAAAACACCGATTAACTCCTGCCTGATGTTGGCTGTTGAAGCTGATGGAAGAGAGTTTATTACTGTTGAGGGCGTTGCTTCCCACGAAAAGCTTGATCACATCCAAGAGAAATTCATCGAGCATGGAGCGCTTCAATGTGGCTACTGCACTCCAGGTATGATCCTCTCGGCTAAAGCGCTATTAACAAGAAATCCCAAGCCGACCGAACATGAAGTGCGTGAAGCAATTGCCGGCAACCTTTGCCGTTGCACAGGATACATTAACATCATCAAAGCGATCATGGATGCTTCCGGACAAGAAATACCAATGTAAAGAGGTGAATAAAAAAATGAGTGAAAAGAATTTTAACGTAATCGGTAAAGGAAAACCCAGGTACGACGGCCGTGTGAAAGTTACCGGCGCGGCTAAATACTGTGGGGACCTCAAATTCCCCAACATGCTCTATGGGAAAATGCTAGGCAGCCCTTACGCGCATGCCAAGATACTCAGTATTGATACTTCTGAGGCAATGAAAATACCCGGCGTAAAAGCCGTAATTACCGCAAAGGACGTTCCGAGCTTAAAATACGGAATCAGCCCTGCCCGTTGGGACGAAAACTGCTTATGCATCGAAAAAGCGTTATTTGTTGGTGACAAAGTAGCAGCCGTTGCCTGTGTCGATGAAGAGACCTGTTACAAAGCACTAAAAGCGATTAAAGTTGAATACGAAGTACTGAAGCCAGTGCTTGACTACATGCATGCCGATGAAGACGATATGCCTCAGATCCACGAAAAGTACGCCAAGAACATCAACACCGAAATACACCAGGAGTTTGGCGACATTAAGAAGGCTTTTGCCGAGGCTCACTATGTGCGGACAGACACGTTTGTCGGCCAGCGCTGTTACCAGTGCCCCATTGAGCCGCACTCAGCCGTTTGCATCTGGCAGGATAACAAGCTCACTGTATATTCCAGCACCCAATCTGTTCACTACTTCCAGCACTATATCGCCCGCGAATTTGAGTTGCCGATGGGCGACGTACGGGTCATAGCGCCTTTTGTGGGCGGCGGTTTTGGCGGCAAGCTCGAGCCGACAGGCTTGGAGTTTAACGGGGCGGCGCTTTCAAGAATCACCGGACGCCCGGTAAAAATGTTTTATGACCGCCAGGAAATGTTTCAGCATAACCGCGGCCGCCACCAGGGTACCTATAAAATCACCAGCGGCGTGGACAAAGACGGCAAAATTCTCGGCTGTCACGTTGACTTCCAGACGGACGGCGGGGCTTACACCAGTTTGGGAATTGCCACCGCATACTATGCCGGGGCACTGCTTCCCTTGACCTATGAAATCCCAGTCTACAAATTTGATAATCGCAGGATGTACACCAACCTGCCGGCCTGCGGAGCCCACCGGGGACACGGCGCTCCCCAGCCCAAGTACGCTTTTGAAAGTCATATGGACAACATTGCCAAAGCAATGGGCATTGACCCGCTGGATATACGCCTGCGCAACGCCCGGAGGCCAAATACCGAAACAGTCAACAACTTTAAAGTTAACTCCTGCGGCATGAAGGAATGTTTGGAGAGAGCCGGCGAGCTGTCCGATTGGCGGAAGAAAAAGAAAGAAGGCCTGCCCAAGGGCAGAGGCATTGGCATCAGCACCGGTTCCTTCGTCACTGGCGCCGGTTATCCCATCTACCGCACAGACCTGCCCCATGCTTCCTGCATGATCAGAGTGCATGAAGACGGCACTTCGGCGACACTCTATTCAGGAACGGTCGATATCGGCCAGGGTTCCCACACTATCTTGTGTCAAATGGCAGCCGAAGCTATGGGCTACCGTTACGAAAACATGAAAATGGTGGCGTCGGATACCGAAACCTGCCCGCTTGACTTTGGAGCATATGCCAGTCGGCAGACTTTGATGTCTGGAAGTGCAGTCAAACAAGCCGGAGAGGAAATCTATAGGCAAATTATTGATATGGCTTCCACTATGTTGAACCTGCCTCCCGAAGACTTGAAATGTGAGCTTGGGGTTATCTCCTCAATTTCCCGGCCTAAAGTAGCTCCGATCACCTTTGAAGAAGTGGCGAGACGTTTCTTTGTACTGCGCGGCCCACTGATCGCGAAAGGTGTTTACACACCGCCCCGCTTAGGCGGCACGTTCAAAGGCGCCCCCGTGGGCACGTCGCCGGCTTACAGTTTCTGTGTTCAAGCGGCTGAAGTGCAGATCGATGAAGAAACCGGTAAAATTGATGTCGAAAGAGTATGGGACGTCCACGACGTCGGCCAGGTGATCAACCCGGTAAACTTGCATGGTCAGGTTCACGGCGCCCTGTATATGGGTCTGGGCGAAACAATTTGGGAGCAAGTTCATTTTGACTCTAACGGCAAGATCGTGAATGGCAACCTGGGTGGATATATGATCATGACGGCATTGGATATGCCTCCGATAACCAGTGAGGTTCTGGAAGATAGTTATGAAATAGCCGGACCTTGGGGAGCCAAAGAAGTAGGCGAAGGTGCAACTAACCCGACCATCGGCGCTTTTAGAAACGCTATTTTTGATGCCATGGGTGTGAGTGTTAACAGTGTGCCCTTAACCTATGAAAAAGTATGGCGGGCCTTGAAGGAAAAAAGAGAGTCTGAAAATAAGTAATCTGAACAACTGAAATCTGATTGAGTAAAGATAAGAGAGACGAGCACTCGTCTCTCTTATCTTGATCGGGCGACATCTGAAAGGATTTTTAGGTAGCTGCACAAGAGTGGCGCTGATATAGATGATCGCAGCAATTCTTCTAGCTGCGGATATGTATACCACTTAGGAGTGAAGATTTTTGAATTACAAGGAAGAATACAAAAAAAAACTTGTTACGCCGGAAGAGGCGGTTAAGATTGTCAAATCAGGAGATTGGGTTGAATACGGTTCGTTTTCCGGGTCTGTGGTTGTGCTG
>DHTR01000023.1:63281-67809 GCA_002408725.1 Pelotomaculum sp. UBA5255 | reverse complement strand
TGCTCTTCCGGATTGCTACCGCCGGTATGGGTAATAAATACACCCTGCGCCCCGTTCACGTCGACTTCCTGGGAGCTGCCCCCGATATTGGGAATCAAAAAAGTATGCTCCCAATCGTTAATTGCAGACAGTTGCATATGCAGGCTTTCGGGCAGGAAAGGCAGCGCCAGGAGCGCTTCCCGAATGGCAACCACGTCCGAGCCGGGCGCAATCAGCTCAGGGCTTCTGCCCTGCCAAATGCTGATGCTCTGTCCTCCGGGACCGGTGTAGTGAGCGCTTACCTGGGCTGGGGCCTCAACGGTAAAGGTCTTGCCGTTAAGTTCCTCCGGTAAAAATTTCTCGCTACCAAGAGACTGGAGAATTTGGTTTGTTTTGATGGTGTCCAGGGTAAAGTCCAGGCGCCCCCCGGAATGCTTGTAGATTTCTTGAAGCTGGTAGTCGCCGGGAAGACCTGACGGAAGTTTTAGCTCGAAATCCACCGCGCCACAAGCTTCCTCCAGGGTTGCAATCCCGGAAACATCACCACCGCTGAATTCCAGTTTGCCTAAATTTTCAATTTCGACCTCTCCGGCTCCTTCACTAAAAGCTTTTTCGATGCGTGAAAGGTCTTCCTGAGTGAGATTTACGGTTTTTACTTTTTCCACCCTGAATATGGTTAGCAGGTCGCTGGCTGCGGAGCGCACGGAGCCGAAGCTAAAGGTAATAGCCAGGGCGATCATTAGCACTGCTGCGGTTGCGGTCACACGATACCTCGAAAGCATGGACAAAACTCCTTTCTCAATTGAAGAGGTTTCCTTTTTACCGGACAGCTGTTTTTTGTTAAAACGCCTCCAGGCCTGGCCGGTATCAAACTCGGCGCGGGCCAGGGCATGCATGTATCCGGCCAGCCTGGTGACAACAAAAGCCTGATTTTCTCGGACCTGCTCCAGTTTCACGCGGCACCTTTCGCAGTGAAGCAGGTGCTTTTCTAATTCAGTTTTTGCCTTTAATTCTATTTCGCCATCAAGATAGGCCTGGAGGTCTCCGGTGTCATAGCAGTTCACCGTCATCACTTCCTTTAATTCTTGTGTATTCCCTCCTGAATTTGGCGCGGGCCCGCGCCAGCACGGTCCCTACGGAGGTCTTCTTGACGCCGGTAACCCTGGCTATTTCCGCATAATTCATCCCGGAAAACTTCAGGAGCAAGCAGGCCCGGTCCCTTTCCGACAGGTGCTCCAGCGCCTGCCGGGTGAGGGCCACCTCCTCGCTGCGGAGCAATTCTTCCTCCGGTCCCGCCGCCCTTTTAGTGACTAAATGCCCTGCACCGAATTCCCGGCGCCGTCTGCTGCTCTCGCTGCGCAGGTGGTTGTAGGCCAGGTTGGCTGATACTCTGGTCAGCCAACCGCCCAAATTGTAGGGTTCCCGAGGAGGAGACTGGTATAGCTTAATAAACGTTTCCTGGGCAACGTCCTCCGCGGCGGAGCGGCTGCCCAGGAGACAGGTGAGCTGGCGGCATATAACCGGGTAATAGCGGTCGAAAAGTTCCCTGAAGCCGGTCTGACCGGCCACTTGTTCGGTGATGGTCGGCATCAATGCCCTCCTGCACCTCCAGGCTGTTCTTGATTTCACTTCTATAACAAAGGCACCGGTCTTTTTGTGACAAGTTTAATAAATAAATGATTATACCGTTAGCTCAGCAAAGGTAATCGTACGCATCTTGTCACCCATTGCCTTGCGGATCTTGTTTAACAGATGCCTAATAATAACACTTTTCACACTCAAATTATATGGCAGTATCCGGCGCTAGTTGGTTAAAAAAGATCAAGACCCCTAAAATGGAGGTCTCGTGGAAGTGGCTTTTCAGCATTCAATTGGCCGCTCTGCGGGAACTGAAGGGATTTATTTGTTATTTAGCTTTCTCCCTGTCGCATTTTAAGTTCGGTTGATTTGTTGTCCGGGGAAATAACTTTTTGCGTCCATGACAAAAATACCAAAAAGGCCAATTACCAGTAAAAAGAGCATCGTGGAAGTTAACTCATTTTTCTTGTACACATTTTCCATTTTCTTTATAGGTGCCTTGTTTGGTTCTATTAGCAAGGCATCAGAAGATACAAAAATAGCTCCTTCTGGAGATTTACTTTCACCTGCCTTACTAAAGTCAATTAGCTCGACAACCTGATTTTCTGAGGGCAAGCTAAAATTTATCTCATCAGCAATTCTATCTTGGCCCGGCACGCTTAAATATACCTCAGTGGAGGTGTTATCTTGACCCGTTACACATTCTGTTGCAGAACTCTGAACAGTATCCGGTTCCGGCTCCTGCTCCTGTTCCTTACTGCAATTTACCGGGCAATCAAATACTTTGCTTGGTATTTGTGGCTTACCGGCTCTCACTTTATACCCCAAAAGATCATGATTATCTGGAAGCATCGGTATAGAAATAAAATACCTGCCCTCCTTGTCAGTAAAGGTGTAATCTAATGGTTTTTCAATTCCACCGGTGAAACGGGCAAACACCATCACGATTACATTGTCTAGCTCCAAACCTTTATTGTCCTTAACCATACCATAAAATCTTAACAATTCACCAATTTTTTCCCGATCTGCAAAATCTTGCTTTTCAGTAATCAGCCCGGTTAAGTTTTCTTCCACAAAAACCCACCCCTTGGATTTGAATTGCCGCAATCTCACCTTTGCTAAAAAGCAAAATCCCATCCAACCCTCAGTCCGAATAACGGAATAGATCCGGCGCCCGGGATTTTAGCCATTGCCGGAGGGAGGATTACTGGCGCTTGCCCTGACAATAATCGCAGTGGTACCGTCAGGTATTATCTCCTTATCAATATACAGCAAATAGTGGCCGTCACAGCCACTGATGGAATGACCAAGAGGCAATTCTTGATTATCACTTATACGGGCAAATACCTTAACCAGTGCTCCCGAAACAGGCTTTTTTTCGTCACCTTCCGTAACCACGCCGTGAAAAACTATTTCATTTACCTTTGTAATCTGTATGTTTCCTTCAAAATAATCTTGCTGCTCAGACGATGTTTCAAATTCCACAAAACCCGGCACCCAGGCCATTAAAGTACCTCCCATAAATCATTTTGCATATAATATTTAAATATGCATGCTTCCCGAGTTGCGTTACAAAAGAAATCCTTGCCATTAAATACCGGCATGTTACTAAAAAGATATTGATTACGTTTTTTAATCAATAAATATACACCCTCATAATCTATTGCAGACAATCCTGGTAAAAATAAAAAATTCTTCCATACAATCTTTTGACAGTGGTTTCACTGGTGGAGTAATTCAGGATAAAAGGAGGGAGAGCTGTGAATATTAGCCGGCCTCAAGAAACAATTACAATAAATATAACTAACAAGAAAGATTTAGATAAAATTTCAAGCATGAGATTGGACCTGCTGCTTCCACAAGGCCAACAGAAAAAAAGCAAACTAAGCAGGGTGTATAGGACTGAGCCCTTACTGGTCTACGAACTACCTGTAAAAGTTCAACGGATTATACCAATTAAAGAAGCGACTGTTAAAGTCAACTTAATTACCGTGACCTTAATCAAAAATAAACAACCCCTGTTATGAAAAAAAGCCAAGATATTTTATCTTGGCTTTTTTCAACCGGGTTAGATTGTGTTACTAGTTACTAGTTACTACTTTTTAGTCATCATTGTTAGCATTGATTGCTACCTGTTGTTTTTGCAGTATTTTTAGGGTAAGGTCGATAACCATTTTTTCCTCAATACTTGTGAATTCGAATTCCTCAAAAGGATTTACGCCCTGTGGGCTTTTACGGTTGAGCGCCTCATTAAACTCAGTAATGGTGGCGCTAATTAATTCACAGAACGGAAGCTCGTTAAAGAATTCAGTGGTTACCTGGTTAAGCTCAGTCAGGTCGCCGGACATTAATTGGTCTTTGGCCGGGAATTTGGGGCCGAGATCTTGTTCTACCAAAAATTCAAATGGTTCTACAGTGTTAAAAAGTACGGGGGCCGGAGTGCCAACGTTGAAATCAACAGCTGTTACGCAACTCCAGGGTACATCGACGGTGCAGTGGCTGATATTCCCGCAAACACCTTCATGA
Source organism: Pelotomaculum sp. UBA5255 (assembly GCA_002408725.1). Lineage (GTDB taxonomy): Bacteria > Bacillota > Desulfotomaculia > Desulfotomaculales > Pelotomaculaceae > DTU098. Next base: position 63,726 of record DHTR01000023.1, on the reverse strand, counting down.
TTTGAAAATTTACGAGTAGAGTATTCAATGTTCTTGCGGACAAATCCTTTGATGAATAGTTTATTTGTATTTTGCAAAAGCCGGCACTGGATAACTTTTAAGCGCTTACCTATGCGCTTTATCTCTATGGCAGGCTCAGGTAGATTTATCATTGCGTCGACGTTAATCTGTAAAGTCAGTTCGGCAAGAACAACCGGTATTTTGGCTACTGCATTTCTTATCGGTGTCGGTGTAACGGGCTCATTGTCACACAAGGCCTGATCAGTGGCGGTAACATCCAGCACCTGTTTTTTTACTGCTTTTTCTGATGCAACGGCATCAATTTCATACATTTTTTTTGACCTCCCTGGAAATAATGATTTACCATTTGTTAGCAGTGTATGTTATCGATGCCATTTTCGCTACTATTTAACGCGCAGGGATGACTTTTTTTCCAGAAAGAAAT
>DHTR01000023.1:59125-63098 GCA_002408725.1 Pelotomaculum sp. UBA5255 | reverse complement strand
GAAAGAAATAAGATGCTTGGTATAGACAAATTATTACACAGCAAAAAAGCCGGAGTAACTCATCCGACTTTTTACTTTAGAATCATTGGTTTACCTAATAATCAGGACAACTAAGATATATTAATTTAAGGGCATGCTTAGAGAGTTGACCAACCCTAACAGCTCTTTCAGCCAAAGCCGCCCGCCGCCAGGAACTGGACCAGTCCCAAAAGCGTGAGAACCAGGGGCCAGGGCGACGGGAGTCCTGCAAAAATTCCTGCGGCAATAAAGATCAAACCGGAGACCATTAAGAAGGTTTTCCATTTTCCGGCCATAACAAAGCTCCTTTCAGCAATTTCGACCGACGGAACGGACTTGACCGCCCACGAACAGGTTGTCTTTCCACATTATAATGGCATCTTCATTGCTGTCGGTATAGTAACGCTTGCGCCGCCCTCTGTCTTTAAAGCCAAGGGCGGCGTACAGGCGCCTCGCTGCCATGTTGGAGGGGCGCACTTCCAGGGTCATCCGGGTGGCTCCCTTCAAGATGGCCCGTTTGATCAGTTCCAGCATCAGCGCGCCGCCAATCCGGTTCCTCCGGTAATCCGGATGCACTGCCACGTTGGTTATGTGGGCCTCGTCCAAGATTAGCCACATTCCGCCATAGCCTGCTACCACATTTTCATCGGCCACGGCCACAATGTAGCAGGCAAATTGATTTTGCAAAATTTCATAGGCAAAGGCGCTACGCGACCAGGGAGACGGAAAGGACGTCTCTTCAATCTCCAACACCGCGTCCAGGTGCTCCAGTCCCATTTTCTGAAATGTTACATTCAACGTCAATTTAGCCCCCCAGGCAATTTTTTCGGAGCCAGGCTGCTTCTGCCTCGGAGACCCTGAGATACTCGGGCTTTAAATCCATGGGGTCCCCACCCCGGCCTTCCCGGAGGGCAATTAGACCCAGTTCAGCCACTGCCGCTCCCCTGGGAAAGGCTGCGGAAAAAGGGGCAAACCGGGCTTTTCCCCCCAGTCCGTCCTTTAAAAGGGAGCCAAACTCAGGAACACCGTCTCCCAAAAAGGTTACAGACCTGTCTAATTCCAGTAGTAACTCCACCAGTTCCAAAGGCCGTATGGCCACAGGACCATGCAAGCAGGCCAAAGAGGCACCGTCGGAAGAATCATAAACAGCGGCGTAAATTTCATTTTTACGCGCATTCAGAATCGGACAAACCAGACTGCCGTGTCCTTTCAGGGGAAAGGCCAGCGTTTCCAAAGTTGATATCGCCACAACCGGAATTTCCCAGACTGCCGCCAAGGTCTTGGCGGTGCTCATCCCAATCCGGAGGCCGGTGAATGACCCCGGTCCACTGGAAACGGCAATACCGGCCAGGTTCTGGCGCTCAGCACCTGCCTCCTCCAGCACCGCCTTGATCATGGGAAGCAGGTTTACAGAATGGGTCCTCCTGTTATGCACCATGCGCTCAGCCAGGATTCCCCCATCAAATGCCGCAGCCACCGAGGCAACCGGTGTCGCGGCTTCAATTCCCAGCACATGCAACGGTCATCAACTCCTCAACCAGGCGCCGGTATCTCTCGCCTTTGGGCTTAACCTTCAATTCCCTGCAGTCCTCACCCTCCGGGCGCCTGTCAATGTAAATATCCAGCCTTTCGTCAGGCAGCAGCCCACGGACTTGATCTGCCCACTCCAACAGGGTGACACCGTCCCCGTAAAAATATTCCTCGTAACCCAGGTCTTCCAGCTCAAGAGGGTCATTCAGGCGGTAAACATCCATATGATAAAACGGCAGCCTGCCCCGGTATTCGTGGATCAGGGTGAAGCTGGGGCTCTTTACCGGGCTTTCCACACCGAGACCACGCGCAACCCCCTGCGCAAACTTTGTTTTTCCGGCTCCAAGTTCCCCATTTAGGCAGATCACGTCTCCTGCAAGCAGCAGTCCACCTAGTTTCTGCCCAACCCCTGCGGTTTCTTCCGGCGATGAAGTTATCAAGGTTGTCACTGTTTTCACTCCATTATTAAAGGGCAACATTAAAGGCAACGCATCCACGCTGCAAACATGATATAATCCATATTATAACCTTCACCCGTTCTGTGCAACCCTGTTGGTGTCTACCGCAGCCTTTTTTGCAGGAAAATACCGGCCGGTGGGTTCTCCAAAGTATTAAGGATAACCGTAGCCCCCTGGATAAAGTTACGTTAAAAAGAGGAAAAACCCCTCTTTTTGAAGGGTGAACGCCAGCTGGTAAAACGCTTAACCACCTGCCGCATTGGTCCTGAAACCCGGGTTCTTCCACTTGTACCCAGCAAGGATTTCTTTAATTTTGTCGACGTCAAAGGGCTTGGCGATACAGCACAGCGCACCTCCCTGCATTGCCTGGGAAACGGTTTCTTCTGACCCGTAAGCGGTCATAATGATGACATCAGTCTCGGGAGCCAGAGACTTGATGATACCCAAGGCTTCTAACCCCCCCATGAGGGGCATCCTGACATCCATAAAAACCAGGTCAGGCCTAAATGACCGTACTGCGTCAATCGCCTCCAGGCCGTTCTCGGCAGTGCAGACCCGGTGTCCCACCTCTCTTGCCACGATATCAAGCAGGTAACGCACACCGAGTTGGTCATCTACAACTAAAATATCCACGCTAATCGCCTCATTTCGCCATGTCTCCACAAAATATGACACATACTAACAAAACAGTATAATCATCCCATTGACTCTACTTCGACACGTATTTTTAAATTCCTTTTTAATTATATTTATTTTACATTAATTTTACCAAATAAATCATGAAAATGGAAAAACCTTAACGCCCCCTATAAAAACTTGTTCCACCCGGGAGGAAATGTCCAGAGGATTCCCGCTCCAAACAACAAGGTCCGCGTCCTTGCCGGGCTCCAAACTGCCCAGGCGCTTTTCCAGCCCCAAAATAACCGCGGCATCAATAGTCACAGCCCTGAGAGCATGCTCCACAGGTAATCCGCCTTTTACAGCAAGTGCGGCTGAAATAACCAGATACTGAATCGGCACAACCGGGTGATCGGTCATAATGGCAAACCGGACCCCTGCCTCGGCTAGAATAGATGCTGTCTCCAGCGTAATTCCCTGCAATTCCACCTTGGCCCGGTTGGTAAGCACCGGACCGATCACCGCAGGAATCCCCTTTTCAGCCAGCTTACTGGCCACAAGGTGGCCCTCGGTGCAGTGCTCAAGAACAAGATTAACACCGAACTCCCCGGCAATGCGAACAGCGGTCATGATGTCATCGGCACGGTGGGCATGCACCCGGAGGGAGACTTCCCGCCTCAAAACCCTGCCCAAAGCTTCCATTTTTAAATCTCGCTCCGGTGACTCTTTTTTTAAATAGTCCTGCGCCCGGGCAAGGGCTTCCCTCAAGATAGCCGCTGAAGCCATGCGGGTTGTGGGGGTCACTTTTTTTTCACGGCCGTAGCTGTGCTTGGGGTTTTCGCCAAGAGCTGCTTTCAGGCCCACCGGAAAGCGGACGATCATATCGTCTACCACCGTGCCGCAGGTCTTTATCGCGACCATTTCACCGCCAATAATATTTGCGCTTCCCGGGCCTGTTGCCACAGTTGTAACCCCTCCGGCAAGCGCGTCGCGAAACCCAAGGTCTGCGGGGTTTATAGCGTCAATGGCCCGCAAGTGCGGGGTAACCGGATCGGTATTCTCATTACAGTCGTCCCCTTCCTCACGGTATATTTCCTCCACGATTCCCAGGTGGCTGTGGGCGTCAATCATACCGGGAAGGATTGTTTTCCCCGGCAGGTCAACCACTTCTGCCCCCGGAGGAACAACCAATCCTTCTTCCACTTTCACAATTTTAGCCCCGTCAACCAGCACCGTTCCCTTTTCCAGTGGCTGACCCGCCATGTGAATAATCCTAGCGCCGGTAAAAGCAATCATAAGGCCTCTTCCTTCCATGTTTAATATTTAATGTTTAATATTTAATGTTTAAT
>DHTR01000023.1:58453-58947 GCA_002408725.1 Pelotomaculum sp. UBA5255 | reverse complement strand
TTAATATTTAATGTTTAATATTTTACTATCTTAAGAAATGTCTCGGCGGGTTGCTGCATGTCAAAAAGATCATTTTCTTTTTACCTGCACAACCTTCTCCGAAAGAGTTTTTTATCCTTTTCCCAAATTTCAACTGTAACGTTGTTTTTTTATACGCCCCAATGCAGCCTTTTCAATCAGTGATTTGAAAATGTTCAGAAACCGGGCCTCCCGCTCCCACATTTCCTCGGGATGAAACTGAACGCCCAGGGCATGACCACTTTGGGACTCCAACCCCTCAATGACGCCGTCAGGTGAGCGGGCCGTCACGCTAAAACCCCGGGCCACCCTTCCCACAACCTGGTGATGAAAACTATTCACCCGGATCTCCAGGCCGCCCAGCAGGTTCGCCAGGTGACTTCCCGGAAGAAGTTGGAGTCCGTGGGTGAAGTGCCAGCGCGGCGCATTCTGGGCATGCTTCAGTGGCGTCCGGAAGAGCAGGGAGATATCCTGGC
>DHTR01000023.1:45223-58286 GCA_002408725.1 Pelotomaculum sp. UBA5255 | reverse complement strand
ATCCTGGCAGATGTCCCCCCCAGCGGCAATGTTGAGGACCTGGAGTCCCCGGCAGATTCCCAGCACAGGCATGCCGCTCCCCAGCGCGAGCCGTGCCAGTTCTAATTCAAAAGCATCCCTGTGGGGACTGATCCACCCTGTGAGCGGATGTGGTTCCTCACCAAAGCAAGAAGGGTCAATATCTCCTCCACCGGAAAGAAGAATTCCGTCCAGTCTCTTTAAATATTCTCCTTCCATCCCTCTCATTTCCGGGAGCAAAAGCGGCAGGCCGCCTGCTGCCGTAACCGCCGTCGCATACGGCCGGTTCAGGTGCAGCCTGCCTCTGTCCCGGCTTTCCGAACAAGTAATACCAATCAAAGGCTTCACTTTAAATCACGCCCCGTGTTCAAAAATCCTTGTTTATATATAAGCGCGGGCGGAAATAGAATTGACTCCTTGACCACAAAAAAATCCTTTCCGGCTTGGGGGAAAGGACTTTTTTAAACCCATTTTTTAATAGGTTTTGAGCTCTCATCAGGCAGACGGGGCATTACTTATAGATCAATCAGGCCAAGGCTTATTTCAACAGCTTGGTTAACCCTGGCCATCATCTCCCCCTCAAGGGATGTTACTTTTTCCATTAGCCTGCTTTTGTCAATGGTCCTGATTTGCTCCAGAAGAATGACTGAGTTTTTTTCCAGACCGCCCGGGGCTGCGGGCATTTCAATATGAGTCGGTAGCCTGGATTTCTCAATGTGTGATGTTATTGCTGCAACAATGGTGGTTGGGCTATACTGGTTGCCTATATCGTTCTGAATAATAAGCACCGGCCTGGTCCCCCCTTGCTCGGAACCGACAACCGGGCTTAAATCTGCGAAATAAATCTCACCCCGGCGGATTAGCATTATTTAACCTCCGTAACGGGCAACTCAAAAATACGCGCTGCCTCTGCTTCCAGGCGGTAATGTTCCACTGCCAGGGCTAGGTTAATTCTTGCCATTTCAAGGTATCCTCTCTTCATTTGCTCTCTCAAAAGACGCCTTTTTCTCTCAGCAATATAAAGCCTCATGGCCTCTCTAATAAATTCGCTCCGGTTGATTTGTTCGGCGGCCGCGATCCCGTCCACCTCGGCCAGAAGTGTATCGGGTAGACTGATCATTACTCTCTTTACCTGGGACACTGGCGGGCCTCCTCCATGAAGCTGCGTTATAATATACCTTATTATATACACTATCACCTCTATTATGTCAACATCACATGTTTTACTAACAATAGCCGTTTATACGCAAACGAGCGAAGACAGGGTCAGTCTTTTACCGCCTCCGGCCCCCTGGACAGAACCACTTTCCCAGTACGAACCATTTCAACAATACCGTAGTCTTCAAGCACCGAGCAGAGGGCGTTGATCTTATTTTCGTCCCCCAGGATCTCAATCACCATGGTTTCTTTATTGACATCAATAATATTGGCCCTGAAAACCGAAACAAGGTTGACTATGTCAGACCTGCGGTTTGTTTCCGCCTTCACCTTGATCAAGGCCAGTTCCCGTTCAACGGATTCCTCCGACTTGAGCTCCACGATTTTAATCACGTCAACCAGTTTTGAAAGTTGCTTCATCACCTGATTCAGAACCTGGGTATCACCCTGTACATCCAGGGTAATGCGGGTCACATCCGGTTCCTCTGTATGCCCGGCCGCGATGCTTTCAATATTGAAAACCCTCCGACTGAGAAGCCCGGATATGCGTGCCAGAACGCCAGGTTTATTGACAACCAGAACAGCGAGCATGCTTTTCAAGATAATCCTCCTACATGCGCCCATAGCAGGCTTTTTTTATTTTTTTAACTTTGAAATGACAAATGAGAATCTATTAAACCCTAAAACTTGGTCAGATACTCCTCAATTTCCCAGAGGTGAACCCTTGAGTGGTAGCGGTTCCACTCGATTTGCTTGGCTTCCACGAACCGCTGCAGGACATGCTCGCCGAGAGCTTCCTGGATGACTTTATCCTTTAAAAGTTCCTTAAGGGCATCGTTAAGACTACCCGGTAGAACACCAATGCCCATCTGCTCCCGCTCTAACGGGGTCATCTCGTAGATATTCCGGTTGCAGGGCTCGGGCGGCAGGGTTTTATTCCGAATTCCATCCAGGCCGGCCTTGAGACAAACCGCCAGGGCCAGATACGGGTTGCAGGAAGGATCGGGGCTTCTGAGTTCGATCCGGGTGGAAGGCCCTTTCTTGGCCGGAATCCTGATTAAAGGACTCCTGTTCTGCGCCGACCAGGCAACATGGACCGGCGCCTCATAGCCTGATACCAGGCGCTTATACGAGTTTACTGTCGGGTTGACCACCGCCGTGATAGCTCTGGCATGATTCATCAATCCCCCTACGTAATACAGGCACTCCTTGCTGAGTTCATCCGGTGACTGTGGGTCGGAAAAGGCGTTTTCTCCGTTTTTCATAAGAGACTGGTTTAAATGCATCCCGGAACCTGCAATGCCAAAAATGGGCTTTGGCATAAAAGTGGCGTGCAGTCCGTGCCGCTGGGCTATTGACCGAACCACAAGTTTGAAGGTGACAACCTTGTCGGCTATATCCAGGGCGTCCGAATACTTGAAGTCAATCTCGTGCTGGCCGGGAGCCAGTTCGTGGTGAGAGGCCTCTATCTCAAAGCCCATTTGTTCCAGGGCCAGGACCATGTCCCGGCGGGCATCTTCCCCCAGGTCCACCGGGGCTAAGTCAAAATACCCCGCATTATCATGGGTAATAGTGGTAGGTCTTCCTTCTTTGTCAACATGGAAAAGAAAAAATTCCGCTTCCGGACCCACATTCATGGTGTAGCCCAGTTGTTCCGCTTCCTGAACAGCGGTCAACAAGACATTACGGGGGTCGCCCCGGAAAGGGGTGCCGTCGGTATTGTAAATGTTACAAATCAGCCGGGCTACCGCTCCCTCCCTGGGTCTCCAGGGAAAAACAGTAAAGGTCGAAGGGTCGGGCCGAAGGTACATATCGGACTCTTCAATGCGCACGAAGCCCTCAATCGAAGAACCGTCAAACATAAGCTCCCCATTCAGGGCTTTATCCAACTGCTCTACGGTTATGGCAACGTTCTTTAAAATGCCGAATATATCTGTAAACTGCAGGCGTACGAATTTGACCCCCAGTTCCTTGGCCAGTCTGCGAACGTCTTCGTTAGTAAGCTTAGCCATGCAATTCATCCTTTCTTTAAAGTCGTCTAAGAGGAACCGGGTTATTAAAAAAAGGCCAATGTGCGGACATAAACCCGCGCGGTAGGCCCCATCGACCCTTTATCATAGACACAACGCTACAGGGAATGTTCTTCTGTAGCTAAAAAATAGTATACCATAGAAAATGAAAGATGCGATAGTTTTTTGACGATTATTTTGTCTTTATATTTGTCTTTTAAACCTGTCCTTTGCCCTTAATAACCAGGTAAAGGACAGGTTTGTCGGCACTATGAGTATTGAAAACATGTAAGATCTGGCAGCATATTCTCAAGGATGAACCTGCACGTGGTAGTTGTCCCATTTGCGCATCTTAACCCTCACGGACTAATGGTGAAGATGAGGATCGAAGACGCTCTTGGTAATTTTGTGTTGTTCTTGTTAGGAACGAAGCTAATTTATTTTATTTGCTCTGCTATATTAAGAATTAGCTGGAGTGTCTTTTCTCTCCTTAAATTTATGGCATCAAAGTCCATGAAAGGCACATAATATTTCTCCATCACGTCATGCGTTTTTTTGGCCCGGTTGATAAAAGAAACTGCCTGCTCCATGCACTGGCGGTACATTCCGCGAGCTGAGCCCTTTTCAACAAGATATGCCTCGTTGATAACCGGATCAACACAATTCATGGTATCGATAATGGTATCTCCTTCTTTCGGGGGGTACAGGTGTGGCTCCACATTGTTTATTATCGCCAGGCTCAGGTCGTGAACAACCAGGTGGTCAACCACCTTTGGGTTCAAAGCACAGTGGAATATGGTTGCATTATATCCCCTGGCTAAAGCCGCCTCCATCAAACGTCTAACCAAAGTTGTTTTTCCAGTTCCATCATCACCATTAACGATATATCGTTTCTTAAGGTGCCCCACAACTGTTTCTAAATGACTCACCGATCCGTCAGGAGTGATTGCTGTGGCAAAAAGGTGACGGGCTTTCGGATTTTCAGTGTTCCTTCGTTTTCCCTCAAAAATTTCATGGATTAGTTCTAGAACTAATTTATCGAAAGAACCCACATTGAAAGCATTACTCTCAGTATAGTAGGACTCTACTTCATCAAGAAAGAGTTTAGCTGCAGCAAGGTAGGCATAGGCATGTTTAAAAAGACGACCAAGTTCCTTGTTAACAGCTAGGATTTCCTTCTTTTTTTCCCTTATTGCTTCCTCGTTCCAGTGATCGCCTAAATGCACAAGCTGATCTACCGCACCTGGATTCTTCGGATCAACTAAATGTGGGCTTGTGCCATCAAGCAGGGCTACACGAATAGCTGGTATAACGACTCCGTCCAACGAACCGTTATCCGATGAACAGCAATGAAACTCGACATCGTAACCCCGCTCCAGCATGGCCTCTCCGATATATCTCATAAACGTGGATTTGCCCACGCCCGGCCCACCCTTGATTACAAAAATACGGGCGGCGTCCGGTTCAATTATATGATCATAAAATGAATAAAAACCGTAAGCGGTGTTTCCACCAGGGAAAACCTTAATAAGTCTTCCTTTGGCCATTTTCAAAAAACCCCCTTATTTTTAAGATATTCAGTTAACACATAAGTGCCCCGCCCTAAACTTATTAAACTTGTTGCTTTTTCAACCTTCTACTGACGCCGCGTTAACGGCATGGATATCTAAATTAAAGAATATGTCGAACCGTTTTGGCGTTACATAAAATTTTATGTTTAACTCAATTACTTAATGAAACTTTTAAGCAAAAAAAAAGAAATTCGTGACCTTGCCTCCGTTAGTCAGTGATAAGAGAAAGCTGGGGGTTAAAGATCCGTGACTTTTTTGGATTTACTCCAGCTACTGCTATTTTCGGGAACACTGTTTTCCTGGCTGGTACATTTTTATGCAGCTGACCGATAAAAAGGGCATGGACATTGTAGTTTTTTAAACTGCTCATGAAAGTGATCTTAAAAGGACGAACGCATAAAAAAGCACCGCGTTGGCGAAGGTTTCCCCCGACAGCCCGCGGCGCCTTTAAAACCATTTTGTTTATAACTTCTACTTACTTCAATTTACTTCATTGAAGAAGCAATTTTGACCAGTTCCTCTCTGGGCAGTTCCCCGCCGACAGAAAGAAGCAGCTCACCCTGCTGCCAGATAATTGTGGTATACCCCTTAGAAGTCCCGTTTTCGGCCCCATGTCCTGTTTCCTCGAGGATGCCCCTGGCGCCGTTTATTTCAATAACATTCTCCTGGGAAGGTGGTTTAATTTTAGCCTCGGAAGCTCCGACCTGGCTCTGGCTGATTTGAAAAGAAAGCTGCCCGATCCGGTAGTTCTGGTAGACCGTGCCGGAAAGCCGGTTCACTTCCTGAAGCTCAGCCCCCCGGGGCAGGTAGTCCGGTTCCAGGCAGGTAAAGCCCAGATCTTTCGCCGCATCTTCCAGGGTGCCTTGAGCAAAGCTGTCCTTGCCTGATCCCTCTACCCCTGCGTCCCCTCCGGTAGCGAAAGACTGACCTGCCGCAAACAGGCGCCGGTCTTCCAGCGGTTGAGTTCCCTCCAGTTGAGGTGGGTCAACTGCCTGCCCGGCACTCATTGAAGCACCCGCACCGCCGCGCTGTTTTGTGGTTGTTGTTTCAGGCTCCGGCTCCCCACCTTTCCCCGCAGGAGCATTTTCCCGAGCGATGCGGATGGCCTCGCTTCCGGACACCACATTCTGGGTTCCCTCCGGTTTGGACTTTAAAAGGTTCTCCGGAGGTTTAACCGGCGCGGACTTTTCCTGGACATTCGCAGGCCCGGACGATCCCGGGTCCTGACCAGGCCCGGCCGGTGAAACTGCGCGGTCATAGCTTATAAACGGTTCTGATTCATCGGTAACCGAAGGCTCTTGTAAAACAACTTCGGACTGCTTTGCAGAAGGGCCGAAGACATGTTGATAGCCAAAAGTGCCGGCCGCTATAAACAGGAACAAGGCTGCCGCGACCGCCGGGATCTTCAGGAAAGCAGATCGCCACCCAGAACGTGTCGCGCGCGCGCGTTGCTCCTGCTCCTTCTCCAGGGTTTCTTTGATCCGACGGGAAAGATAAGCAGGCACCTCGATTTCCGAGAACATGTCACAGACAACTTCCCGCAAAAGATCATCAGCCTTTTTCAGTCGTTGAAACTCGGCCTGGCAATTCTCGCAGGCCGCCAGGTGATCCTCGACTCCCCTTTTTTCTGTAGGGGAAAGTGTTTTGTTCAGCAATTCGTTTATGAGCGGCAGATACTCTTCACAGCGCATACTCGTGGCCTCTTTCCAAGCGTTCTTTTAGTAAGTTGCGTGCGGAGTTCAACCTCGATTTCACAGTGCCCACCGGGATATCCAGCACCTCCGCAACTTTTTTCACGCTAAAATCCATCCCATAATAAAGGGTAAGGGTAGTCCGATATTCCGTATTTAACGTTGAAATCATATCTTTCAAATCAATGCGCTTTTCAATAGCTGACATATCTCCATACCCTGTCTTCATATTGAAAGACACCTTTTGAAATGCCTCTCTTTCGCGGCCCCGCTTCCGCATCCGGTCGTAGCACAGGTTTATGACAATCCTGTACAGCCACGTCTTAAAGGAAGAATCCATCCGAAATGTATTTATTTTCCTGTAGCAGGTTAAAAATGCCTCCTGGACCACATCTTCCACATCTTCGCGGTCACGCAAAACCATGAACGCCGTGCGATACGCGTCCGAGGAATGCCTCTGCACCAGTTGGGCAAAGGCATCGCTATCTCCTGATTGGGCTGCTGTGATAAAATTCTTTTCCGGCAAGATTCTTTCTCCCGTCGTTTATCTTAACGCTAAAAAGCGGTTTTATAATCTATAGACGCTGCAAAGGGTCCTGAAGTTCGCGCTTAAGAATACAAAATATTTAAATATTTTCAGAACTAATGTAGAATAATTATTATCCTCCTGCGTGGGAATTAATGGTATAATGGTTTCTGGGGAGAGTGTCGGGAACACAGCGAGGTCCGGGGCCAGCTATGCGGTTCGATTCCGCTTCTTCCCTAAAAAGGAAGCTCTGGCTTTTAGCTGGGGCTCTCCGTTTTTTTCCTATCGGTGCCCACTCATTTATACCCATTATAATGGATGAATGAAAGAATAAAACAAGAAAAATAAACCGCACAGCAATCTCTGTGCGGTTTGGCTCTTAACGTTCAATACTTAGCAACATTTGCTTGCATAAGCTTGATGGCAATCTAACCGGTTTCACCGGTCCTGATTCGAACAACGTTTTAGATATTAAAGGTAAAGATTTATTAAAACTAATCTGAACAGGTGCTGCTGTAAATTCTCGGAACACGGGCGTTAACCTGACTGACAACTTCATAATGAATTGTTCCTATTTTTACAGCCACTTCGCCCGCGGATATTTCCTGATTACCCTGGCGTCCGATTAAAACGGCCTCGTCTCCCATCTTCACATTTTGAATATGGCTCACATCCACCATGACCTGATCCATACACACCCTGCCCACAACCGGTGCACGGCAACCGTGAATCAGGGCCTCTCCTTTGGCTGAAAGCAGCCTGGAATAACCGTCGGCGTAGCCCAGGGGCAGCGTGGCAATGAGGCTGGCCCTTCTGGTTGTGTAGGTGCACCCGTAGCTTACCGCAAACCCGGCCGGGACCTCTTTGACATGAGCCACCCTGGCTTTAAGATTCATGGCCGGACGCAACCTGACCTTGTCGTTGGCCACCTCATCGGATGGGTTAAGGCCATAAATGGCAATTCCGACTCTTACCATGTCCAGGTGAGTATCCGGCAATTCCAGCAAGGCCGCGCTGTTTGCAGCATGCCTGAGGGGAACATCCAGGCCGGATCGGGGCAGTTGTTCTATCAGTTTAGTAAATTTATGAAACTGTTCCAAGGTATAGCTTTTGTCAAGGGCATCTGCAGCGGCAAAGTGGGTGAAGACACCCTCTATTTCCAGGTGTGGGTTGCAGGCCAGATCCATAATCTCGCGGCAGGCATCGGGACCAGCCAACCAGCCTAGCCTGCCCATTCCTGTATCCACCTTTAAGTGCACCCGGGCCTTTTCTCCGGTTGCCCCGGCTACCGCCGCCAGGTCCAGCGCCATCTTTCTGGTATAAACAGCTTGAGACAGCCGCCTCCGCAAGACCTCCCCGTACTGTTCCGGTGGAGTATAGCCCAATACCAGTACCGGCGCATCTATTCCCGCTTCACGCAGATCCGCGCCCTCCGCCACCCTGGCCACTCCCAGCCAGTCCGCACCGCTGTCTAGGGCCGTCCGGCTTACCTCCACCGCTCCGTGCCCGTAGCCGTTGGCCTTGACGACCGCCATAACCCTGGCGTCCGGCGCGGTGATCCTGCGGATCTCCCGAACATTATGAGAAATCGCGCCCAAATCAATTTCCGCCCAAACTGGGAATTCAGACATGAGAACAAACACCTTCTTACGTCATTGTAGATCATAGATGATATGCCGAGTATCTCCTTTTAACCAAGACCCCGGACTGCTTCCGGCAGGGCCAAAACAAGGTCACCCGCCACCAGGCCCATCATACCCTTCTCCCTGGCCGCCAGGTCGCCTGCCAGGCCATGGAGGTAGGCTCCCGCAGCAGCTGCCCGGGATGGTTCGAGCCCCTGGCCCACCAGGGCCGCTATGGTTCCAGTTAATACGTCACCGCTTCCGGCAGTGGCCATACCCGGGTTACCCGTAGGATTAATGTAAATGGCGCCGCTCGGGTCGGCTACGACCGTACGGGCCCCTTTCAACAGCACTACAACATTCCAGTTCAGCGCCGCCGTGCTTGTGGCCGCAAGCCTGTCCGCCTGAATCTCCCGGGTTGAAACTCCTATTAACCGGGCCATTTCACCCGGGTGGGGCGTTATAATCACAGGAGCCTGAACTTCTCTCAATAGTTCTCCTGCCCCGGCCAGGGCATTCAGGGCGTCCGCATCAAGCACACAGGGAACTCTGATGGATGGCAGAAGGTCTCTCACCAGGGCTGTCACCACGGGATCGGTAGAAAGACCCGGCCCAATGGCAAGAACATCCTTATCCTCCAGCAGGGAGAGGATGTCTTGTCTTGCCTCCTTGCTCAAACAGCCCTTGCCCGTATCGGGCAGGGGCGTCGTCATTACCTCGGTCAACTTTACCTCCACGATATCATGGAGGGTTTCCGGCACGGCAACCGTGACCAGCCCCGCGCCGGCCCTGAGCGATGCTTCCCCGGCCAGGCAGGCGGCCCCTGTCATACCGCGGGAACCGGCAACAATGAGCACCCTACCGAAAGTCCCTTTGTGGGCGGCAGAGGGGCGGGTGGGAAGCCATTCCTTTACCAGTTCGGGCGTTATCAGGTACCTTAAGGGAGCCGCTTTTTCCACAAGAACCGCAGGAATGGAAATATCGGCGATGTGCAGCCGGCCTACATAATCGGCGCCGGGCTCCAGAATCAGCCCCAGTTTTGGCAGACCGAAAGTAACGGTGTGCGCCGCCTGGATGCATGGCCCGCCAACCTTACCGTTATTGGCTTCAAGTCCGGAGGGGATGTCCACGGCCACAATAGGCTTGCCGCTGCCGTTAAGTACTTCGATAATCCGGCCTACCTTTTCAGCCACTTTCCCCCTAAATCCAGTACCGTAAATGGCATCTACAATCAGGTCGGTATTCATCAAAATCAATCTAACTATGTTAATCCCGTCACCATGGTGAATGGAATAAATCTTTTGCTCCATCTTTCGCCATATTTCCAGGTTAACAGCTGCGTCTCCGGTTATTTCTTCGACATTCGCCAGCACCAGGAGTTTGATTTCGGCGCCCATATTGAGGAGGTGACGGGCTATAACCAGACCATCCCCACCGTTATTACCCTTTCCAATAAATATTGTAACAACTTTATCCCGAACATCTCCCAGTACCTGCCGGACCACTTCCACCACATGACGGCCGGCGTTTTCCATCAAAACCAGGCCTGGAATTCCGTACTCTTCTATGGCTGCCGTATCCAGCGCTTTCATCTCTTCGGTAGTAACGACTCTCACTATCAGCCCCCCTCTCTCGTTGCAAGCGCAAAGGCAATAGCATGTTCACGACCGTGAGACAGGCTGACCAGCACAGATATGATGCCATTTTCTCCAGCCAGTTTCGCGGCTGCCCCGTGCAGCAGAACCTCGGGCCGCTCCCCGGCTGCCCGGTGGATCTCCACATCTACCCAGCGGCACCCGGCTAGACCGCTGCCCAGCGCTTTTAATACCGCCTCCTTAGCTGCAAAGCGGGCCGCAAAACAGGCAAATCGGTCGCGCCTACCCTCACAAAAGGCAATCTCACCTTCTGTAAACACGCGCTCCAGAAAGCGGCGACCGCCGCGATCCACAGCCTGCCTGACCCTATCGATCTCGATGATATCCGTTCCAACACCGGCAGGGCAGTCGGCCCGCGAACTTACACACACTACTACCACCTCCGGATCTGAATCATGCAAAAGCCTGCACTAAGAAATTTCGCGGTAGTCGCAAAATAACCTGCCTTTAAAGTTAAACTTTAAAGGCAGGTATCCCTTTTAGATCCTATTCTAGACGGCCTGATGACCTGTTTATACGCATGTCAAAAACCCAATATTTTCCTTAATTTTTTTGCCTGGGCACGGCTAACCGGAACCTCGCTCCGCTCTTTGTCCTCCATGGTCAAATTATAAGCTCCATTGAAGAAGGGAATAATCTCTTTGACCTTGTGTAGATTCACCAGATAGCAACGGTGGGTCCTAAAAAAAAGATTGGGATTCAGGCGCGCCTCCAGTTCCTTGAGAGTAAACCGCGTAAACAGCTTATCGCCAAGTGTTTTTATATAAACGTAGTCCTGTTCTGTAAAGGCATAGACAATATCGGACTCATTTACCAGAATGGTCTTTCCCTGCTTTTCCGCGGGGATGCGGTCGATCCTGATCTGGCCCTGGGGCCGTGGGTTGGGATCCCGGGGCGCCCCTTCTCCCGGCGCATCTGCGGTTGCAGACTCCTGGGTTAGTTTGATCACCTTGTCGATGGCCTTTTTGATGCGCTTTGGCTCAAAGGGCTTGAGGATATAATCAACGGCGTTTACTTCGAAAGCTGAAACGGCATACTCGTCAAAAGCAGTTACAAAGATAATGTTCGGCTGCTTTGGCAGTTCCTGGATGGCGGCCCCGAGTTCGAGCCCACTCATGCCGGGCATGGAGATATCAAGGAATAGAATTTGGTAATCGAGGGCTTTAATCAGGGCAAGGGCTTCCTGGGCGTTTGTCGCTTCACCCACAATTTCAACATTTTTTGTGCCGTTTAAGGCATACCTTAATTCCTGCCTGGCAGGATATTCATCATCGACAATAAGCGCCCTTAATTTCACTGGGCAGCAACCTCCTTTTGCCATGACGCTTTCTTAATTGGAATCCTGACATAAACAGAGGTGCCTTTATTCACTTCGCTCATAATTCGAAGCCCATAATCTTCCCCGAACAAGCTCTTCAAGCGCTCGTGGACATTGCTCAAGCCCACACCGTTGCCTGAACCAAATCCGGGAAGAATGACTTTAGGCATCCTGTCGCTGCTAATCCCTACCCCATCGTCACTAATGATAAACAGCATTTCCCCGTTTATCAGGCGTGCTTTGATCTCCACTGTCCCCGTTCCAACCTTTGGCTGAACACCGTGTTTAATGGCGTTCTCAATGAGAGGCTGCAGCGTCAGGACAGGCACCTGGTACTCAAATAGGGAAGGGTCAAGATCTCTTTTGATTCTCAGTTTTTCCCGAAAACGGGCCTTCTCCAGGATCAGGTAGGTATTTACATATTCGATTTCTTCTTTTACACTGTTGAAGTGCCCGTGCCTTTTTAAGGCCTGCCGGAAAAAGGAGGCCAAACGGATCAGCAGCCTCCTCGCTGTTTCCGGGTGAGTCCGGCTGTAAGTAATTATAGCATTTAGCGTATTGAATAAAAAGTGGGGGTTGATTTGGGCATGCAGGGCATCAAGTTCGGCGATAGTGACAAGCTGGGTCTGGCGGTCCAGTTCAGCGAGTTCCATCTGCAGCCCCAGGAGCTGTGCTACAGCAACAGCCAGCTTTACAACGGAAGGCTGGAGGTTGCCCTGACTGGTCTGGTAGAGCTTAACCGTGCCGGCTACCTCCCCCTTGCATTTCATGGGGGCAATCACGGCTGCCTGGAGCGTACATTTTTTCTCCGGGCAGTTCAGACCCTTTTTATCTTTTATAATCATCAATTCTCCTGTAGCCACCGCCTGCATGGTAGAATATGTAATAATCGGCCCGCCCGCCTTGTGGTGATCCGAGCACTCGCCGATATAAGCCAGTACTTTTTCACGGTCGGTTATGGCTACGGCAGACACATCACTGATTTTAAGGATAATCTCAGCGGTCTTTTGCGCCGTTTCTTCATTTAAACCCCGTCTCATGAAGGGAAGCGTCTCATTTGCGATCTGCAGGGTCGGGTCGATGGGATGGTCGTCCAGCTTGATCTTAACACCCTTGTACTTCTGGATAAAGTCAACAATTAAATAAGTGCCCAGGGCATTCAGGGCAATCGCAATAAACATGGCCTTCCAGAGTTCTGGCTTACCAAAAACAACCAGGCTGACCACGACCAGTTGGACGAATCCCCAGCGAACAATAATGCCAAAGGAAATGCTATTTAGACGAATCATGACAACTCACCCACTCAAATCATAATACTGGCAAAATATACTTAATATTCTCATATTTTAATATTGCAGTTATTCTTCAAAATAGGCTGTATTCCTTTTTTTAAATTAATAATAAAAGGCATGTCCTACAGTTTTAAAGGCATGCCTTTTGCAAGTATTGATTAAGCAATAAATATTCCCCACATCTACCCGGTTCGCCCTACCTA
>DHTR01000023.1:42141-45044 GCA_002408725.1 Pelotomaculum sp. UBA5255 | reverse complement strand
AAACCTCCCGTGTTAAAAATTACCCTATCCGGGCGAACCGGGCTCCCCTCCTTTTTAAATTTGATTTATCCAGCCCACATCCACTTAATAAACCCTTGCCGGTCCTCATAGACCGGCCTTTTTTTATCCTTTTTTCATTTTTTGAAAGTACTGCACAATTCCCGCAGCATTTAATTCCATGTCAGATTCAAGGAACTTCAAAAATGGGTGTTCTCTGCCAATATCCCCGTACTGCGACAGTTCGCATAACACGAGATCCCACAGTGTTGCTTCTACCTCTTTGGACCCGCCTCCGGAATCAAGGATAGAGCGCCCTATCTCAGCAAATGTGACAACCAGTTCCCGAATTCGCGCCAGAATGGACGAAGCATCGGCAGCTTGCCCAAAGTGAGTAAAGTAAATGTTCTCCAGACCCAAGGCGCTCAAGTGATCCAGCGTTTCCACGAAGGCAGGCGGGTCAAATTCCGACGGTGGTGTAAGCGGCAGGATATAATCACGCTCAATTAGTTTACTGAGTGCGGGATAACAACTGCCCACGGCGTCACCACTGAAGACTCCCCGGCTCACCGGGTCGTGGATGACAAGGTGATGGCGGGCGTGCCCCGGCGCGTGGTAAATCTTCAGCGTCCTGCCGTCTCCCAGGTCCAGGACTTTACCATCTTCCGGAGTATCTACTCTTTCCGCCGGAACGGGTAAAATTTCACCGAAGTATTCATCAAAGCACTCACCGTAAAGCGTCCTGGCCCCCGCAACCAGCCTTGACGGGTCAATGAGATGCCTTGCCCCCCTGGGGTGGACGATAATCCGAGATTCCGGCAGTTCCCGGGCCAGCTGTCCGGCCCCTCCCGAATGGTCCAGGTGAATGTGCGTGACAATAATATATTTCACCCTTTCCGCAGGGATTCCCAGATTTTTAAGGGCATCCAGTAGGCAACAGATGCCCGGTGAGGCGCCGGTCTCAATAATAGCCACCTTTTCGGCCCCAATGACATAACAAGACGTTCGTTCAGGTCTCCCCTGCTCAAAAACGTCAATTTGATGGATCTGATGGCCCAGGTTCAGGATTGTAGACAAAGCTATTCCCTCCCACACTTGATTTGGATCGAGTCCCTCAACACAGAACAAATTTTTTACCCCGCTTAACCCTTAAGCCTAGGATATCTGAAAAGTTTGAAGATTGTCAATATGAAAATCAACAACTACCATTCTCCTGACATCTTAAGACATATTCTGAGCTAGGACAAGAAAAAACCCGGCTCCTTGCTGCCGGGTGGATCAAATGCAGTACTCCCCACTTATATATAAATCCTTTAAATCCTTTCGTCACAATCATACAAGATTTGCATCTATTTTGAACATACTGTGTCAGTCTTTTTATCTGTGTGTCAAATTTGAGCATAATTGGACATATTTATTTTGTGAGCACCAGTAAATATTCTTCGCCGTTTTCCGAGACCTCGACTTTCCACTTCTGGTTTTTGGCGAGGCGGGATATATTATCCCTGGCAGCAGCTGTATTGACCAGGACCTTAAACGTACCACTACCCAGTCTCTCCATTTCCTGTTTTGCGATTAGTAGCGGTTCAGGACAGAGTAGCCCCCGCGCATCCCTTATTTCTTCCACTCGCGCTCACCTCCCGTGCGATTAGATTAGCCCTGCAAATAAAGAACGCAATCACAAGGACAACGGCCAGACCAATCAAAACAGCCGCCTGGCCTGCTACCGGAACCCCTTTGGTACCTGCAGCCAGACCAAAGTTATGGGCAAAAGCAGCTCCCGTCATAAGACCGATGACAGTAACGGCCGAGTCAGTGTTGCCCTCTGATGCCGATACAAGCTGCCGAAGGGGGCAACCCCCCAGAAGAACAGAGCAGAAGCCAGCCAGGGTCATGCCAAGAAAATTCCAAAGGCCGTCGCTGTGGGCAATGGGCTGACCCACAAAGCCCGGTTTAAAGTTGCCTAGAACCAGGTTCCCAAGAAAGGCGACAACCAGAATAGCAATAAAGCCGTAGAGCAGGTAAAAATCCCTAAACAGGATAAAATCCCTGATTCCACCGGCCAGGCAAAGCCTCGAGCGCTGGGCCAGGGCACCGACAATCAGGCCTGCCCCAAGAGCCAGGGCCAGGGGCGCCCTCATCGATCCGGGACCCTCCGCACTGAAGAAAATAAATGCGGGCTTAGCCAGCAATAGGATCAGTAAAAAAAGGATGATCCCTATAAACACATAACCGTTGGCCTTGTTCTGGGGCAGCGCCCTGCCCAGAGAAAAGCCCTTCCGCAAGAAAGGAATCCCCAGAGCCACTCCTGCCACCAGACCGACAACGCCCAGCAGCGCATTCAGGTCACCGCCGGCAAGCCGTAAAATAGCGCGTAGGGGGCAACCCAGGAAAACCAGCATCCCAACCATCGCAATAAAGCCAAGCGCAAAACGGGTAAGTGCGCTTGAGCCACCAAGGGACCGGAATTCCCTGGTGGCCACGGCAGCCACGAACGCTCCCAGCACCAGCCCAAGGATCTCCGGACGTATGTACTGAACGACAGGAGCTCTGTGTAAGCCCAGCCCACCGGTAATATCCCTTAAAAAACAGGCGATGCAAAAACCCATATTGGCCGGGTTGCCGAACTTCACCAGCAGGATCGCTAAAAGGCCAATAATGCTTCCCGAAAAGATAATTAAACCCTTTTGATTCAAAAAAAACCACCCTTCCTTTTAATCGATGTAAACGTCTTAATCAAACTACCCGACCACCTCCATCAAGAAATCTATAATTATCTTCAACAAAATTATCTTCAACAAATATTTCATAAAACCTGTTATAGTGCCTATAGAAAATATTTATACAAAAAAGCTTGATCATCTAAATTTTTTATTGTCCGGGAACTTTAAAAAACAAAGGAACGG
>DHTR01000023.1:31207-41935 GCA_002408725.1 Pelotomaculum sp. UBA5255 | reverse complement strand
CCGTTCCTTTGTTTTTTAAAGTTAAATCAAGTAAAGACAATGGTTGAAATAATGTTTAATCTGTTAAGGGATTGCTGTTTATTATTTCCCCCATGGCATCATTAAAAGCCTTAAAGGTATAGTTATCAAAAAGTACAAACCGGATTTCTTCAAATTCGTGCTCCCTGGTAAAGTCGAGAACCGCCTTAACAGCAATCTGAGCCGCCCGTTCTTTGGGAAAGCGGTAAACGCCGGTGCTGATGGAAGGAAAGGAAACCGTCCGAAGACCCCGTTCCCTGGCCAGGGACAGACTGCTCCAATAGGCTTTGCGCAGGAGTTCGTCCTCTTTCTTGTTACCGCCCGACCAGACCGGCCCAACAGTATGAATGACATAGCATGCCTTCAGGCGGCCTCCGCCGGTTATAACGGCCTGGCCGGTCGGGCAGCCTCCCTGCCGGGCGCGGATCTCTTTACACTCCTGGAGAATCTGGGGCCCGCCGGCGCGGTGGATGGCGCCGTCGACGCCTCCTCCGCCTAAAAGCCCCGAGTTAGCCGCGTTGACAATAGCCTCGGTAGTCTGAGTGGTAATATCCCCCAGAACAGCCCGGATCCGCGTTTTCCCGCTCCATACCTCCACTTAAATCCCCCCCCCCGAGAGATAATTAACTGAATTAATAATGCAGAATCAGATGTTTTATACCATCAATGCTATTCCTTTTTTGAAAAACCGTACCTGCCGATTCTATCAGTTATTTCTCGATATTCACCGATGCAGTATCCGCATGGCCTGATCCTGCCCATATCGGGGCGGCCATTTTCGTCCAGCGCCTGCATGTTGTAATGAACGGCAAGCACGTCCGCGATAAAGGCATCATGGCTTCCAAGGGAGATAACCTGCCGCACCCTGCACTCGATGTTTACGGGGCACTCCGCAATTAGAGGCGCCCTGACCCGTGAACCCGGCACAGGGGTAAGCCCTGTTTCCTTAAATTTATTAACATCCTTTCCTGTTACAATTCCGCAGTAGTCCACCAACTTAATCTGGTCGACCGAAGGAATGTTAATAACATATTCCCCGGAATCTTTAATTAGCCGGTAGGAATGTCTCCCCGGGCGAACGCTGATATAGACGACGGGCGGCTCGGAGCTCATAACACCTGTCCAGGCTATAGTTATAATATTCGGTTCGCTGTCTTCCAGGCAGGAGGTTACAAGCACAGCGGGAACGGGAAAGAGAACCGCAGACGGCTCTTTGGTTACTTTTTGAATCACAATCAGCTCCTTCTATACCCAGTATTATTAGTTCTAACGCCGGGTTAATTAATATTATTATCGGCTCTACGCTTTATTGACAATTAAAACCTCGAGCCTTTAAAGACTGAGGTCTTGTTTGTTTTCATAAAATTCCTCATTTCTAGACAAACCCCTTTTTATTTCTATTCTTATCCATTTAAGTATATGTAAACTATTATACCACAAGTGTACATCCTTACAAATAAAATAGCCCCTGACGCCTCGGAAATCACCAGTTATCATTGACAACTTCAAGGCCATCTTCAGAAACAAAAGGAGCCCTGGCTGCTTACCTAATTCTTAAAATCGTAACAATTAACACGAGTAGTAATAGGATCCCTACGCCCACATAAAAGCTGTTCTTATCCTTTTTTGCCTGTTTTCTATCCTTTAGCAACTCTTTTTTTTCGGGTGAAACGTAATCAAGTGTTTTCAGCTTTCGTTTCTTCCCCGGGGTGAATTCATAAACCTTGCCCTTGGAGCGCTTTTCACCCATGTTTAATAAACACCTCCGCTAACTAATTTCGCGTTAAGGCACTAAATCCCTTTTATTATTAAAAACTACAGATGCAATATTTTGTAAAGTAGATCCAGCTAGATCTTGCAACCTACAACTTCTCGTGCTATAATAAGTTGCAGGTAAAATCTTGAAATTAGACAATTATATAATATCCTCTGATCGCTTAATTCTTTTTTGAGAAGCGGGGAAACCAAGTTTTTGGGGTGAATCGAGATCAGCTGTTTTAGAGGACCAGGACAATTATTGGGAATTAGTGCTTTTACGGTAATTGTCGACTGGATCAGGGCTGGTTTCGTAGGGTTACTTTTTCAATCCGAATCCGTCAGCTAACTTCGTAAGCGTGGAAAGGGAGGAGAACTGTCCTGTTATATGCTGTACAACCGGCTGTTTGACGCTTTTTCCTCGCCCCGGAACGGATTCGCCGAACCGGGGTTATTCTTTTTGTCAATCTAAAGGAGGGGATCTAATGTCTGTTCTTGCCCTGCAGCAAAAAACCGTGTCCCAGGATGATAAGAAAGCTATTGCATTAAACCGGTCAGCGGAATTAAAAGAAAGAATTAGCGATTATCTGGAAGAAAAGGAAGATATCAAAACCGGCTATGACCTGGAAGAAAACATTTTGGAAAACAAGAGAATAATCTTAAACCTTTTCAACGCTACCCAGAAAGACTGGTTAAACTGGCGCTGGCACATGTCAAACCGTATTCATGACGCCGTGACGCTTTCACAATTATTTTATATCAGCAAAGAAACATCTTCACGCATTAAAAAGGTCGGTTTAAGGTACCGCTGGTCTATCTCGCCTTATTACGCTTCGCTCCTCCGGGAAAGAACCGCAGTAGATCCAATCTGGACCCAGGCCGTGCCCAGTCTTGACGAACTGGAGGAAACCGGCCAGAGCGACCCGATGGCAGAGGAATACACCTCCCCTGCCCCGGGCATAACCCGGCGCTACCCGGACAGGCTGATCATCAACGTTACCAACCAGTGTGCCATGTACTGCAGGCACTGTCAGCGAAGGCGCAACATTGGCGAAATCGACAGGCACAGGCCGAATAACACAATCCGGGCCGCGCTGGAGTATATCCGGGGAAACAAGGAAATAAGGGATGTTTTAATCACCGGGGGAGATGCCCTCTTACTAAGTGATAACTACCTTGACTGGCTGCTCACGGAACTGGATCAGATCAAACACGTGGAAATAAAGCGGATCGGGACAAGAACGCCCGCTACGATGCCTCAGAGAATCACCCGTGACCTCTGCGCCGTTTTAAAAAAACACCCACCGCTATACATCAATACACAGTTTAACCATCCCCGTGAGGTTACCCACGATGCCGCCCTTGCCTGTGAGATGTTAGTGGGCGCAGGGGTTGTTCTGGGTAATCAAGCTGTCCTGCTGAAGGGAATTAACAACAAACCGTCGATAATGAAAAAATTAAACCACGAGTTGCTAAAAGTTCGGGTCCGTCCATACTACATTTTCCACGCCAAGCAGGTGAAAGGCACCGGCCATTTTATCACAAGTGTCGATGACGGCATCAAAATCATGGAGAAACTGCGCGGTTATACGTCAGGGCTTGCAGTTCCGACCTATATTATCAACGCCCCCAACGGGTTCGGCAAAACTCCGGTCCTGCCCCAGTACATCCTGGATAGGAACGACAAGTATATTTCCATGAGGACATGGGAACATCGTGTAATCAGGTACCCGAACGGACAGTAAAGCGATGCCTGACCAATCACAGCTCTTCATTATTGATTGGGTCATACAATCGCTCACAAAGTATTTCAGGATAAACAGAAGGCGGGAATCCCGCCTTCTGTTAGATCGGATCAACTAGATCGTATTAATGAATTGCCGGTAGTCAGTTGTTGGCGCCTGGCAGGAGTAGTTTTGACAAACATAGGCTGTTGCCTTGCCGTCTATCGAACGCTGTTCTCTTAGGAAAGGTGCCAACTTCTCCAAATCCGTCCCCGTCCCCCCGTCCGGATTGAAAGCAACCACTGTTTCCGGCATAAAACGGCTCCGGATTGCCTTCAACATGCTTTCGGCCACGACCTCCCCGGGCTTTCCTGCAATCACAACTTCCCTTGCAGGTCCGAGGTAAAAGTTGAGTCCCATCATGAAATAGGAATAGGCTTGAGGGTGATCCGCTATTTCACCGGCAAACGCGTGCACCTGTTTTTCCGCAACCTCCGCCAACGCTTCGTCTCCGGTCAGGCGGGAAAGCCGCAGGAGGTTCAGAAGCATCACGGAATTACCGGAAGGGAGAGCACCGTCATAGATTTCTTTAGGGCGGGCGATGAGCTGCTCCGCATCTTCCCCGTAAAAGAAAAATCCGCCGCTTTCCCGGTCCCAGAAAAGCCCTATGGCCTGCCCGGCTAGCTCAAGGGCCTCCTTCAAATACTTACCGTCAAAGCTAGCTTCATAAAGCTCTAGCAGCCCCCAGGTGAAAAAAGCATAATCATCAAAGTAGGCAGGAAAAGCTGCTTCGCCATTCCTGTAGCGGGCCAGCAGTCTGCCATCCTCACGCCTCAACTTCCTGAAGATGAAATCGGTTGCACGGGCCGCTGCCTCTATATAAAAGGGCACTTCAAGTACGGCCCCTCCCTTGGCCAGGGCGGCAATCATCAGCCCATTCCAGGAAGTCAGGGTTTTATCGTCCTTATAGGGATGCACCCGGGCCTCCCTGGCTTTGAAAAGCTTTTTCCGGAGGTCCTCAAGGCAAGCGGTAAATTCCCTGGATTCCATGCCGGACTCAAGCGCAGCATTTTCTAGTGATTTATGAATCAAGTTGGGAATGCTCCGGCCTTCAAAATTGCCCCCGGGGGTAATGTCATACAACCGGCAGTAAGTCTCTCCGGCACGCTCGCCGAGGATTTCCCGGACTTCTTCGGGGGTCCAGACGTAAAATTTCCCTTCCACACCCTCGGAATCGGCGTCCTCGGCCGAGTAAAACCCGCCCTCCGGCGAGGTCATATCCCTGAGAACATAGGTAAAAACATCCCCGGCAACACGGGCATAAAAATCCCGGCCCGTAGCCTGGTACGCCTCAAGGTAGGCCAAACTAAGCAGCGCGTTGTCGTAAAGCATCTTTTCAAAATGTGGGACAAGCCACTTCCGGTCAGTAGAGTAGCGGGAGAAACCATGCCCGATGTGATCATAAAGTCCCCCATTGTACATCGATTGCAGTGTCTTTTCCACCATGGCCAGGGCCTGTTTTTCACCGCTCCTCTTCCAGTATCGCAGGAGAAAGGATAAATTATGAGGTGTCGGAAACTTGGGCGCCGGGCCGAAGCCGCCGTATTCACGATCAAACTGGCCCTGAAATTGTTTATAGGCCTTGTCCAGTGTTTCCCTGTTCAGTGATTCCCTGTTCTGGACAGCCTCGGACTGCGGGCCAAACCTGGGTCTCAGGGCTTCGATTACCTCTTCGCCGGCCTCCCGCACCTTGTCCCGATCCTGTTCCCATCTTTGTCTGACCCGGGTTAAAATGTCCAGCAGGCCGGGTCTACCCCACTTTCCCCTTTTGGGGAAATAGGTTCCTGCGAAAAAAGGCTTCCTTTCCGGGGTCATCAATACAGTCAGGGGCCAACCCCCTTGCCCGGTCATGGCCTGACAAACGGTCATGTAAATATGGTCTACATCCGGACGCTCCTCCCGGTCCACCTTGACGGACACATACCCTTCATTCAGGATTGCCGCCACCTCTTCGTCCTCAAAGGATTCCCTTTCCATAACATGACACCAATGACAGGTAGAATAGCCAATACTGAGAAAAACCGGCTTATCTTCACTCTTTGCTTTATCGAAAGCCTCGTCAGACCAGGGATACCAGTTCACGGGATTGTTGGCGTGCTGAAGCAAATAAGGGCTTTTTTCATTAGCGAGCCTGTTGGTCATAAAAAATAACCTCCAAATCAGTTTGAGGTTATTATCCCAAAAAGGACATACAAAAATATGAACTGAGCATTGCATAATTATTACAAAAAGGACCAGTAATAGGTTTTTAAATTTATGCTTGGTATAATGCTTAATATCTTTTATTCCCGGTACATGATAACAACATTCCCATAATAGCCGTCAACTTCTTTTTTTCTCCCACCAGCCAAAGGCGATTCTGGACCGGATCGTTTCCTGATCAGGCGACCTTAGAAATAGAATAGCCGAATCGCCGGGGGGAATTATAATCAAACCCTGAAAATCGTGTCTTGTAAGGGTCGAATTCGGTTCAACCCTTCTAAGAAATGAATAAATTCCGTCAGTTGGAGATTGCAATAGACAATCTGCATATTGCAATTCTACTATAGGTCGTGGCAGTGGAATTATTGCCTGATTTGCAGGAGCAACATTTTTTGATACTATTCCCTTTCCGGGAGGGGTACTGTTTAGCCACGCTTCTGTCGTAAAGGGGCGGGAAGAAAAATTTGAAATGGTATATACATTCCAAAACATATCTACGCCGGAGCCAACGGGGTTAATTAATCCCCCCCAGGCATTATATCCGCCACCAAAAGTCAAAATGTCCGTTTGACCGAAAAAATAGTTACCTAAGAAAGTTTGCTGTACAGAGTATGTAATATCTATGACTTCAAGAGGCTGCTTCAGATGTTCAGATAATGCCAAGTCCATCACCTCACCTCAATTACCGTTTTTTAAATAAAAGAAAATTTTTTTACGAATTTTTTCTTCCCACCAGGTTAAAACGATTCTTCCAGTAATGTTTAGAGGCCCGGGAGACCTTAAAAATATAACAAAAGAACCTCCGGGGGGAATGATTATCCCACCCTTACTTGAGTCACTAATTAACGTTGAATTGGGGGGTACTATTCTGTCAAAAACATTTACCCCATCTTTAGGAGACCCAAAAACTTGGCTGTCGTAAATTAACATTACCTTCGGTTTGGGAGGTGGAGTAATAGTAAGATTTGCAGGGTGTATATACGAGGAGATTGTGCCTTTCCCGGGTAGGCAGGGGTTAATCCAAATCTCGGCTGTAAAAGGCTGCCCCGAGAAATTTGTTATGGTGAAAATATCAAAAAACATATTTACCTGAGAACCAGTTGGGTTTATTAAACCTCCCCAGGCATTATATCCGCCACCGAAAGTTAACTCATCCGTCTGACTAATGAAATAGTTCCCTAATATCGACTGCCATGTGGGATTTGTAATGTCAACCACATAAGTTGGTTGTTTTTTTTTGCAAAAAATTCCGAGCACAGTATATCCTCCTTAGTTAACGGCCTCCAATAACTATTTAACTTGCTTATTATATGCTGATATCACCGGCTATGACACCTATGGCAAATACACAGATGATTAGCCAGTAAAGCAAAGAGCTGAGGTTAAGTCCACATATTATTTAAAAGCAGAAAAATCTGATCTGCACAGTCTGCTGGTTATTATTAATGGCAGTTAGCATAAGGGGAAAGCACAAAATATATACCTGCCACCAATGACAGGTATCGTAACCAATACTTACCAGTACAGGTTTGTCTCCCCTCTTTGCTTTTTCAAAAGCCTCGTTAGACCAGGGATACCAATCTATTGGGTTATTAGCATGTTGGAGCAGATATGGGCTTTTTTCTTTAGCTAGCCTATTTGGCATGTTATTTAACCTCCGGAAATCATTCAATATTTAATTATCCTCACGAATGCTTGAAGTTATTATTCCAAATATAACTTGCAAAAACATGAAAACTTATTTCCAAATTATACACATGGGAAGTTCTTTTGGAGTAGCAGAGGGCTTTGCGCCAATGGCAGGAGTAATTGTCGTTTGAAAACCCCTGTTGACCTTCATCAAAAAGAATGATAAAATATTTAGAAACAACAATAGAACAATCAAAGTAAAAATTGATGCGTTTCATTTAATTCACTTTGAGAATACTTCTTTGGCAGGATAGGTATGTCCGTTGGACAAATTTATGCGTCTTTTTTTTTATGCTTTAGCAAATCATAAACAGGTAGCGAAGACAGGGGCCGTAGTTCCATTTGTCTCCTTTTGCAATTCGTCAGGAATGCATAAACTATCCTCTCTCTAATCAATAGGGAAGTTTTTTATGGTTGTATTAGGGACGGCTAAAACAGAACCCTCTTTAGCATCGACAGTATGAAAACATGTGAAATAGATCGAATTGGCGTAGTCCACAGGATTAAAGATTTAATCCCTTTATTTTTAAGCGATTCAATTTTTATACTGGATCCTGTACTTTACTTAAAATTAAATAATATATATAATAATGTTAACAGGGTAATAATTACAGTGCCCTTTGCTCCAACATAAATTAAATATTAGATCGGCGATTACCAAAAATTATCGTAGTCGCCGTATGTTTTTTATTATTTTTAGAACAGGGGTTCATGAAAGGTGGATGAACATTGTCAAGGCAAATATTTATTACAGAAGCAGACAAGAAAAGACTTCAAAAACTTATAAATGAAGCTAAAGAGTTTAGCTCAGGCAACGAAGGATACCTTAGAAAACTTGAGCAGGAACTTAACCGGGCTCAAGTAGTAACTTCTGAAAAAATCCCCCGAGATGTGATGACCATGAATTCAAAGGTATTGTTAAAAGACTTAGAAACCGGGGAGAAAATGGAATATACACTGGTTTACCCCGCCGATGCCGACCTTATGGAAAATAAGATTTCTGTACTGGCCCCTATAGGAACGGCAATTTTGGGTTTCCGCGAGGGAGATGTCATTGACTGGAAAGTTCCCGATGGTTTGGTTAAATTGGAGGTAGAAAAGATTCTTTACCAGCCGGAATCCGCCGGTGATCTAGACTTGTAAGAACATTAACGAATCTTGAATATTGCTTTTAGTAATATTCAATTTAACTATATTAATTTAATAGAAAATTGGGTATTTCATCAGCCTTGAAATACCCAATTATTATTTGGTGTCTATTTTTTCTTATTTAGATAGGTAGTTTGCAATGGCATGGCTATTCGGCCATCTTCTTTAAAGATTCTAAATCCCTTATTTTAATGGATGCCCTGTGATAATCTATGATCCCCTCATTCATTAACCTGCCCATCTCGCGTGAAAGAGACGGGCGGGAAACATTCAGGAAGTCCGCAAGTTCGTTCCGTTTTAGCGGTATTATGAATGTGGCCTTGCCACCCATCCTTTTGTATTGCTCAAGCAGGTAAGTACTGATCTTCCCCCGCATGCTCTTTATTGCCAGGTATTCTACTTTCCTGTGCAGAGCAAGCGCCTTGTTGGAAATTATTTTAAGCATGTTTGAGATCATCAGCTTGTGGCTTGCACACGCATTTTCACAGCTACTGACAATCTTTCCGGACGGCAGAAACATTACCTCGCAGGCTCCTCGCGCCATAACCGTTGCCGTCCACACGACACTTCCTGAAAATGCAGCCATCTCGCCGAACATCTCCCCGGGCCCATCGACCGCTATGATCACCCGGTTGCCTGCAGTATTTTCCTTGCTCACCACAACATCGCCGGAAAGGACCACTCCTAAGCCGGTCATTTTCTCACCCTCCACTGCAAGCATTTCATTTCTTTCGTAGCTGCCTACCGTCGGTTTCAGGCAGGCTAGCACACCCTTCAATTCATCCGTGTTCATACCTTTAAATAATGGGCTTATTGCAAGTGCTTTTACCCATTTTTCATACATTATTACTTACCTCCGTCATTAGTAACCGTGGCTACCGTTTTTATTCTTTTATTATAATATAATTATCTTGTAGATACCACAAATAACCAGGGAAGGGGTTGCTATTACGTGAAAAGAAAGATTATCAGGATTAACGAGGAAAAGTGTGACGGCTGCGGTCTTTGCGTCAACGCCTGCCACGAGGGAGCCCTTCAGCTCGTAGACGGCAAAGCAAAGCTTGTATCCGAAAGCTATTGCGACGGACTAGGAGACTGCCTCCCTGAGTGTCCGACAGGAGCCATTACGATGGAAGAACGCGAAGCAGCTGCGTTTGATGAGGCTGCTGTAAAAAAGCACCTGGAAACAAGAAACAATCCCATGCCTGAAATACTTGCCTGCGGATGCCCCGGCACTCACTCCAGGACCTTTGAGAGAAAGGCAGAAGTAGCCGCACCAACTGTTCCTGTGGCAGCTCACGTACCGGCAGGCTCACAACTTCGCCAGTGGCCTTGCCAGATCAAGCTGGTGCCGGTTAACGCTCCTTACTTTGATCATGCCCACTTGCTTGTGGCCGCCGATTGCACCGCCTATGCTTACGCAAACATCCACCATGATTTCATGCGCAATAAAATTACCATCATTGGCTGCCCCAAGCTGGATAACATCCAATACACCGACAAACTAACAGAAATCATTAAGGCTCATGAAATAAAAAGCGTTACAGTGCTTCGCATGGAGGTACCCTGCTGCAGCGGTATTACAAACGCGGTCAAACAGGCACTGGTCAATAGCGGTAAAATGATTCCATGGCAGATCGTAATCATCTCCACTGAAGGAAGCGTCGTGGAGGGGTAGATGGCTAAAAACAAGACGAAGGAGGTGATCAGCATGATTGAAAAACAATATACTTTCGCATTGTCCGATAAAAAACTGGTAGAAAGGATTCTTGAAGACGATCACGCCGGGATCAATCACATGATTTTACCGAAAGGCGATTCTTTACCCGAACACTATACTAACTCCAATGTGTACATGATCATCATTCGCGGCAGCATTACATTGCAGTTGGGCGACCAGGAAGAACATGTCTATCCCTGCGGCAGTGTGATCAATATTCCGTATAGGATTAAGATGAATGCCTTAAACCGTCACGATGAATTACTTGAATTTTTTGTTGTTAAAGCCCCAAGCCCCAGGAAAATGATCAACTCATAACCCCTTTTTAGAATGCGCCGGGATATGAGCCATTCATTATTAAATAAACAGGAGGTTATACAATGAGCGGTATGTTTTGTTTTCAATGTGAGC
>DHTR01000023.1:30621-31021 GCA_002408725.1 Pelotomaculum sp. UBA5255 | reverse complement strand
ACAGCGGGCGGCAAGGGCTGCACCAAATCAGGCGTATGCGGCAAAAAGCCCGATGTCGCCATCAAGCACGACGAACTGACCTGTGCGCTGGTTGGACTTGCCCGCGCGGCACAGAGCAAGTCCCCGGGCAGGGAAGCCGATGAGTTAATGATGCAAGGACTTTTTGCAACAATCACAAATGTAAACTTCGATGGAGACCGCATCGATGAGTTGAAAAGACTTATTCAAGGGGAAAAAGTAAAATTAGGTGGCGCTGAGGACTTCGCATCAGACAGACTCTGGCTGGGAGACACCGATATCGTATCCCTTCGCTCAATGCTGCTTCTGGGTTTACGCGGTATGGCCGCGTACGCTTGGCACGCCTATGTGCTTGGCAAAACAGATGATGAAGTTAGATCAT
>DHTR01000023.1:30157-30447 GCA_002408725.1 Pelotomaculum sp. UBA5255 | reverse complement strand
CAAGTTAGATCATGGTTTTACAAGGGCATGTTAGCCATCGGCGAAGAACACTCCATCGAGGAATGGCTGGGCTTGTTGATGGAATTCGGGCAAATTAACCTTAAGTGCATGGCTCTGCTTGATGAGGCCAACACTTCCACCTATGGGCATCCTGTACCGGTAAAGGTACCCACATCCATTGAAAAAGGACCGTTTATTGTGATAACAGGCCATGACCTGTATGACTTAAAGCAGCTCCTTGAGCAAACCAGGGGCAAGGGCATTAACATCTACACGCACGGCGAAATGCT
>DHTR01000023.1:25118-29961 GCA_002408725.1 Pelotomaculum sp. UBA5255 | reverse complement strand
CACGGCGAAATGCTGCCCGCCCACGGCTACCCGGAACTTAAGAAATATGAGCACCTGAAAGGAAACTTCGGTACTGCCTGGCAGAACCAGCAGAAAGAGTTTGACAATATACCGGCCCCGATTCTTTATACAACAAACTGCCTGATGCCACCCAGGTCCTCCTACGCCGATAGGATTTTCACGACCGCTGTGGTCGGCTATACGGATATTCAACACATACCGGAAGATAACGGCAAGAAAGATTTCACTCCTGTCATCAACAAGGCCCTTGCACTGGGCGGCTGGGATGAAGATAAAAAGCTTACCGGAATTAACGGCGGCTCCGAACTCATGACCGGATTTGCCCACAATACCGTTCTTGGCGTTGCTGATAAAGTGATTGAGGCGGTTAAAGCCGGCGCCATCAAGCATTTCTTCCTGGTTGGCGGCTGCGACGGCGCAAGGCCTGGCAGAAACTACTACACCGATTTTATTCAAAAGACTCCAAAGGATACTATTATCCTTACCCTTGGCTGCGGGAAATACCGCTTTAACGACCTCAACATCGGGGAGATTGGCGGACTACCGCGAATCATGGACATGGGTCAGTGTAACGACTCATATTCCGCTATCCAGGTGGCGATTGCCCTTGCCGACGCTTTCAAGTGCGGGGTAAACGAGCTTCCGTTGACGCTGGTGATCTCCTGGTATGAACAGAAAGCCGTTTGCGTACTGCTGACGCTCCTGTCATTGGGCATAAAAAACATCCATCTTGGTCCCACACTGCCCGCGTTTATCTCTCCGAATGTACTAAATATCCTGGTCGGTAAATTCAACATCAAGCCAATCAGCAAACCTGAAACCGACCTGGAAGCGATTCTTGGATAGCCATCAGCTTGAGTATGAAGGGTTAGCCCTTAATCTTTCATAACATTGAAAGCTTCGGCTTGTGTTTTCAGGAAAGGCGCCCGGATTTTCCGGGCGCCTTTCCTGTGATAATCTTTAACGGGTGACGAACCCATCAAGGGACTGCCGATAACTTCCTCTGAAGTTACCGCTGCTTTACTAGCGCACTGTCCAGTTGTGGCCATAGTTATTGTCCCAGTTGTTGGCGGAGTCCTTAAAGCAGAACTTTAACGTATGATTCCTCATTTTGATGGATTTTTCAAAACCCTGGTTAGAGTGCTCCATCCTTTTGGTATCAACGTCATACCAGCTGTTTGTATCACCAAATCCGTAATGCATGTAGACCTGATCGGCGCCTGAGTTTTTTAGCAGGCCGTTGTAGATAACGGTCAATTCATCACCGTAAGAGCTTCTGACCTCAACACCCTTTTGAGTATCCTTCCAGCCCGTTACCAATCCAATCACTCCTCTCCTTTTTGCAAAACACTTAAAACCTGAGTTTATCTTGACCAATGAAAATATTTTTATTCCTTTAAAAAATAGAAGCCCCTCAGGGGCTTCTATGACTCCATTTGTTTTGCTAAAAAACCTGCGGCAGTCTCTGCCAGCTTGGTTTCCAGGTTGCCCAATTGAACCCCGGGCTCCTTTGAGGCGATAATTACTGCGCCCACAGTATCCCCTTCCGTGATAATCGGCGCGATTACCGCTGAGTTATAACTGATATCCTCGTCAACCGTTAAGTAACAGGGCTCATTAAACACGACCATTTTTCTTTCAGCCATTACCTTCTCGACATCAGGTCCTATTTGCTTGTTCATCAACTGCTTTTTGGGCGCTCCAGCAACTGCAATCATCGTGTCTTTGTCTGCAATACAAGAGATGTGTCCGAGGGCCTCATTGAGCGAATCCGCATATTCTGTCGCGAATTCACCCAATTCACCGATAGGCGAATACTTTTTTAAAATGACTTCCCCTTCTCTGTCGGTAAAAATCTCAAGGGGATCTCCTTCACGGATCCGCATTGTTCGCCGGATCTCCTTTGGTATCACTACTCTGCCGAGATCGTCGATTCGGCGAACTATTCCTGTTGCCTTCACTACTATCTGTCACCCCCTTTCAATGTATTATACGCAGACTCAAGGTAAATTAATCAGGTCTTGAAAAGAATCTTTATTTCAGGAATCTCTTTATCAGGCAAGAGGGTTTTCCCTTTTTATCTCGAAAAATATTTTGTTAAGTTAGTTTATAAGCTTTAAAATAGAATGGGTCTTTTTTATGGACTTCGAGGTAACGGGAATCCCAGAAAAAGTTACCCGATGCAGGCTCAGAAATTGTCACTTGTCACCACTTAATCTGAAGGAACCGGCCATGGATGTGCCACTTGAGAGCATTTCCAACTGCTCACGCCGGCACGACCGGAACGGATTTATGAAAATCAAGGGGCAAAGAGTTATTACAATTCCCTATGCATACCTGAAAAATTACCCTGATTCCGTTATTAGTTTTCACGATAATGGGATTTATATTAGCAAGAATTCTACAAATTTGATGGAATACTGCAACAAATATTTTCCTCCCATGTGCTATAAAAATTAAAGGTGGGTAGATACGACGAGGGGAGTTACATCGGGTTGGACAATCTGACCATCCAGGATTTCCTGGAGCAGTATCTTCATCATGTTGACTACGAAATCTAAATAACAATAATTAGGCTTTTAAAAGTGTAAAAGGCAGCCGGTTGATCCGGCTGCCTTTTACTTTCGTGCGTTTAAATTATATCTAAAAGAAATTCTTTTATCCTATAATTTAACCACATTTGAGGCCTGTGGGCCGCGATTGCCCTGAACGATATCAAACTCCACGCTCTGGCCTTCGTCAAGGGTTTTAAAGCCTTCAGTCTGGATAGATGAGAAGTGCACGAAAACGTCTTTGCCTTCCTCCGTTTCGATAAAACCAAAACCTTTGTCCGCATTAAACCATTTTACCTTACCAATCATACTTCTACCATTACCTCCTAAAATTCCTCACATTGAGGCGGATAATACAAGTATACACCATACTTGTAAATTTGCAAGATATTTTTCCAGTAATAATATCCCGCATTTTCTTTTGTAGTATAACCGTCATCCACTCAGGTTATTCCCCTTGAAAAAATAAACCAGCCCGATAGGAAATATAACCTATGCAAAGGCTGGCCGGCGGGAATAAAAACCCTCAGGTTTTAAGCCATGGCGGTTTCCAGGCGGGCGTTTACATCGTCCCAGTTCACCAGGTTCCACCAATTTTCAACATAAGCAGCACGCTTATTCTGGTACTTAAGGTAATAAGCATGCTCCCAGACATCTACAGTCAGAAGGGGAATAACACCCCACTGGGTCAGGTTCTGGTGTTTCTCCGCCGTCAAGATCTCCAGCTTCTGAAAGCCCGGGTTATAGCAGAGCACAGCCCAGCCCGAGCCTTCCACTGCTACTGCAGCGGCCGAAAACTGTTTTTTAAACACTTCAAAGCTTCCGAAGCAACTGTCAATTTCCTTTGCTACTTTGCCCGCAGGCGGTCCGCCACCACCGGGTTTCATGTTGTTCCAAAAAAGTGTATGCAGGATATGCCCTGATCCGTGAAAGGCCAGTTCTCTCTCCCAATGCTTGACAAGGGCAAAATCCCCTTTCTCCCGGGCTTCAGCCAGCCTTGCCTCGGCATTGTTCAGGCCATCCACATAGGTCTTATGGTGAGCATCATGGTGCAGCCGTACGGTCTGCTCATCGTAATAGGGCTCAAGTGCCCCGTAGGAATAAGGGAGTTCCGGTAATTTGTGCAATGCCATTTTGTAACACCTCCGGTTTTTTTTATAAACTTCACGTCTAAACCAATAACTTTTAACTTTCATACCTGGTACTGAAATTAAGTTATTTAGGAACTTACTCTAAAACAGCGCTGGATGCTTTTAAATACTTCCCTGGCTGCTCTGAGCCGCCGGCTAACAATTTCCCACAGGACTCGTTTTAAAAATTTCTCAACATAATCACTCCTGGTCTGAAAAGCTGTGCAGTAGGCATGCTCGTATACGTCCAGGACAAGAAGGGGAAGCACGGACCAAACCCCCTCGGTGTGATCATCGGTAAAATAATTTCTGAGCTTCCCATCCCTCAAGTCAAACCCCAGAACCACCCAACCCCTGGCGCATAAAGCGAGGGCGAAAAACTGTTTTTCCCACTCCTGCACCGAGCCAAAAAACTGCTCAATGAGGCTTTGCAGTTCCGGAGAGGGTCTTGACCCCGGCTCACCGATATTCTCAAAGTATAAATCATGCAGCCGCACTGAATTGAGAACATAGGCATATTCTTTTTTCAAAGAGCGCAAGGTGCAGTAGGTTGGGTCCACGCAAGCAGTATCAGCCCTGATCAGCCGCGCCTCAATTTCTTTGATTTTTGCTTTATGAACAGCCGGATACAACTTGTAGTGCTCTTCAAGATGCTCCCGGGATAAACCCGAAGGCTTGTTTGTTGATCCACCTGTTTCCATTGCTCCACTCCTTGACCTTATAACCTGATTATAGTTTAAGCAGCTTAAGGCCAAATTACAAAATTATTAACAAATTATTAAAGCGGAGGCTTGCTCCTCCGCTTTTGTCAGATCTTAAAATTATCATTTTTTTAACTAATACTCAAATTTATAACCTATTCCCCAAACCGTTTTGACATATAAGGGGTTTGAGGGGTTTTCCTCCAGCTTTTCCCGGATTCTTCTGATATGTACAGTTACCGTATTATCATCTCCGTAATAGGCACTGTCCCAAACCTTATCCAGCAGGTGTGTTTTGGAGAACACTTTATTGGGGTTGGAAGCCATCAGCCAGAGGACTTCAAATTCTTTGGGAGTAAGCTCAATTTTGTTATTCTTATGTAATACCAGGCGTTTGCTGTAATCCATTGTCAGATCTCCGAATTTGAGTACCGACTTT
>DHTR01000023.1:24631-24943 GCA_002408725.1 Pelotomaculum sp. UBA5255 | reverse complement strand
TACCGACTTTCCCCGCTCTTCGGGTTCGCCCACCCTTCTCAAGATCGCCTTGACCCGCAGGGCCAGTTCGGTCGGGCTGAATGGTTTGGTCTGATAATCATCCACCCCCATACGAAATCCCACCACCCTGTCCACCTCGTCACTCCTTGCGGACAAAATGATGACCGGCATCTCGTGCTGCGCCTTCAGCCTTTGGAATGTTTCATACCCATCCATTCCAGGCATCATAATGTCCAGGATCACCAGGTCCGGCGGAGCTTGTCCGACCTTTTGCAGGGCCTCCTCTCCACTGGCCGCGGTGCTGACCTCAGG
>DHTR01000023.1:24125-24440 GCA_002408725.1 Pelotomaculum sp. UBA5255 | reverse complement strand
GCTGACCTCAAAGCCCTCTTTACGCAGCGTATGCTGGAGGATCTTTAATATTTTAGGATCGTCGTCAACCGCTAAAATCTTTTGAGCCACCCCGGGCCACTTCCCCTCCATCTTTTTCCCCTGCCGGAAGCGTAAATATAAATGTGCTTCCGTGTTGGCGCTTACTCGACACCTTTATTGTACCCCCGTGCAATTCAACAAGTTTCTTGGCCAGGGCCAGCCCAATTCCCGTTCCCCCGTACCTTCTCGCCGGTGTACCGTCTACCTGTTGAAAGGGTTCAAAAATTTTCTGCTGGTCCCTTGAGTCAATACCAA
>DHTR01000023.1:22401-23947 GCA_002408725.1 Pelotomaculum sp. UBA5255 | reverse complement strand
CTGGTCCCTTGAGTCAATACCAATACCCGTATCCTTCACCGATACCGAAACATAGCGACCTGATTCGTCAAGGAAAGCGCTCACCACCACGTTACCATCCGGGGGCGTAAATTTCAAGGCGTTAGACAACAGATTGGTCAATATTTGTCCTGATTTTTCCCTGTCGGCCAGAATTTGCAGGCAGTTGCCGGCAGACGGGGCCACCTCCAGGGCTACTCCTTTGTTGTTATACAGTGGGCGCACCCGCCGGATAACAGGATCAATCAACTCATCAACCCCAAAAAACTCTTTATACAAAAGAATCTTTCCTGCAGCAATCTTTGATAAATCCAGAAAACCATTGATCCTATCCAGAAGCTCCCTTCCACTGTCGTTTATCTCATTTAAGTAGTCCTTTTGCAAATCGTTTAGTTCTCCCGTGCTTTCATCTATTAACAACTCGGTAAAGGCAATGACAGCAGAAAGGGGGGTCCGCAGTTCATGGTTGGTATTGGCTAAAAACTCGTCCTTCAAGCGATCCTTTTCTTGCAGTTGGAGATTGGTTTCGGCCAGCATCCCCCTTTGTATTTCCAGGGTTCTGTTTGTTTCATAGAGCATGCCCACGGCATCATCCAGCATGACCTTAAAAATAAAAGCGTAAGAAATGACTTTGAAAATGTGCCCGAGCAAATTGTACGTATCGTAAGCATTAGTGTAGAGGGTGAAAGCCACCTCACTGAAGATCCCGATGACCAGGGACATGGACAAACAGTAATCCTGTTTATCCATCTGACTTTTTTGCATTAGTTTCAGCGCTGATAGGGCCAGCATGGCAATGATCAGGTATTCCAGGCCGATTTTAAGCACGGTCTGGCTTCCCGCCGTGGCATCATACATTGAAGGAAGGTGCGGTAAAAAATAGGCAACGGCGACAACCAGCAGCAGGCTGCCCAGGATCACTAAAAACAGAACTGCATTCATTCTTATTTTTTTAACCCTATCACCCGAAAAAACTGCTATGAGGAGGCCGGCGCTCATCAGAAGGTTGGAGATTATCCAGAAGGTAGAAGCCTTATTTACGGTATTGGGTGTGATAAAGTCAGGCATACCCCTGTAGGAAACAGCATGGGCAAACTGAATAATGGCTACCACACAGAAGGTCAGGCATAAAATGATTGTCCTGAGTTCAAATTTATATTTATAGTCATACCAGCTCATCAGCGAAGCGCATGTAGCAGCAATGATGATGGCAAACTCCATAACCAGGTGAACACCGGGGTAAACATCCCCTGGAATCACGATATAGAATTTGCCCGCAAAAAAATAAAGGAGCAGAAAAACGAAAAACCCAAAAAACAGCCTCGGCAAAAATCGCTCCCCGGTTAATAAACGTCTTTTTAATAATTTACTGGAAAGCAACCCATCAGCCCCCATTTCATCAGCGTCATCTTCTGAGCGCCGACTTCCCTAACGACAACGTGTACATTCTGGGCTGGAGCAATGTTATAACGGGGAGTATAATCAAAAATGTTTTCCTTAAGCTGAAAAACATCTTTCATGGTCTTTA